>JBJSXX010000244.1:0-8355 GCA_046086605.1 Pirellula sp.
CTACACACCCAAACTTGTGCGACTTGCCAATCCCAACCCTCGATCTTTTGGTGTATCAATGAGTTCCAACGAAAAATCTTTTGGCTCGATCAAGCCCCAATCCGAACAACAACTAAGACGGTCTTTCTTGGCATCGACCGGAGCCCTGGGGCTTGCAGGAATCACCGGTGCTAAGGACCTTCTTGCATCTCCGATCGCCAACTCGCCAAAAAACAATACTCCCGAGTCACTTGTTAAAAACCTCTACGACTCGCTCTCCGAGAGCCAACGTCAAGCCGTTTGCTTCGATTGGGATCACTCAACCAAAGACCGTGGACTCCTCAGGACTCGCGTCGCAAATAATTGGAACATCACCAAACCAACCCTCCTGAGCGATTTCTACACATCGGATCAGCGAGAGATCGTCAAAGCCATTTTCGAAGGGATCATCGATCCGAGCTGGCACGATCGTTTTTACAAGCAGTTCAAAGACGACATGGGAGGTTGGGGCAAAGGTCAAAGCCTCGCGATCTTCGGCACCCCTGGCACTGACCGCTTCGAGTTCGTATTGACCGGTCGACACTCGACTCTTCGTTGCGATGGCAACACCCAAAAACATGTTGCCTTTGGTGGCCCAATTTTCTACGGCCATGCAGCCGGTTCCGACGACGAAGGCACCGATCATCCAGGCAATGTGTTCTGGGAACAAGCCATCGCTGCCAATGGCGTTTACAAAATGCTCGATGGCAAACAACGCAAAATGGCCGAAGTTCCCGAGTCGCCCAGCGAAAGCGCCGTTGGATTCCGCCCCGCGGGCCCCTTTCCTGGTATCCCTGTGAGCGAACTATCCAAAGATCAACGCGCGGAACTCCACAAGGTTCTTTCAAAACTCGTTGAACCATTCCGCAATGTCGATCGGCAAGAAGCCCTTGCATGCCTCGAAGCACAAGGCGGACTCGATAAACTCCATCTTGCCTTCTTCACCGATGAAGACTCCGGTGGAGATAAGCTCTGGGATAACTGGAGACTCGAAGGCCCAAGCTTCGTTTGGCACTTCAGAGGATATCCTCACGTCCACGTCTGGGTGAATATCGCTGACAACCCATCGATTCCTCTCAATGCCTAAGCCCGAAACCATGAATTAGTTCGCGTGAACTGTTTTCGTTCCCGTTTTTAAAGAAATCCTATGAACAAGCAACCGGCTGTTGTGAACTTTGCCTCCGAGCCGATGTCGGTGGAACTTCGCGAAATCGATATCCCGGAAATCGGTCCCCTCGATACACTCATGGAAGTCGCCGCCGTCGGTGTATGCGGTAGCGACTTGCACCAATGGGCAGGACTTCACAGTTGGCCCGTGAACTATCCAGTCACCCTAGGACATGAGTTCGCAGGACGCATCGTCAAAACAGGAACCGCTGTTACGGCGTTTAAAGAAGGGGATCGAGTCTGCAGTGAAACGGCCGCGATCATCGATCAAAACTCCCCGATGACGAGAATCGGGAAATACAACCTGGATCCAAATCGCAAAGGGTTCGGGTACGGTACCCATGGAGCCATGACTCGGTTTGTCAAAGTTCCCGAGCGTTGCTTGCACAAAGTACCCGACAATCTGCCACTGCGATACGCAGCCCTCACCGAACCGTGTTGCGTTGCTTTTAGCGCCGTGGTCGCAAATGCCAATATCCTCCCAGGTGATCGTATCGCCGTGCTTGGGCCCGGACCCATTGGGTTGCTTTGTGGAGCACTCGCCAAACTGCGAGGTGCACAGGTCGCTGTCGTCGGGTTACCCCAAGACCAAACTAGGCTCAACATCGCAAAAGAACTTGGTTGCACACCTCTATACTCCGATCAACTCAAACCTTGGGCAACCGAGCGTGACGGACTCGGCTGCGAAGGTGTCGTGGATGCCGCAGGAGTCTCGGCCACACTGAAAACAGCCATCGATGTCGTGCGGCCCGCTGGTTGGATCAGCAAAGTCGGTTGGGGACGCGATCCGCTCGGTTTCTCCATCGATCCTCTGGTTCAAAAGAACATAACACTCCAAGGTAGCTTCTCCCACACTTGGGCGATCTGGGAAAGAGTCCTGCTACTTTTGGCTGACGGTTCGCTCGACGTCAAAAAAATCGTCGGAGGATCCTGGAGCCTCGAGCACTGGCATGATGCTTTCGAAACGATGCATTCCGGAAAAATCGCCAAAGCTGTCCTCGAAGTTCGCCCAGATCTTGCCGTCTAAATAAACTTTTCTGCCTCCATTCAGCCAATCGAGAAAGTTCCGATATGTCCAAACGCAGGATCCTAATCCAGCTCGATACCGATCCTCAAGCTAGCGTCTTTGATGCCGTTGTTGCGATAGATGCAGGGGCAGAGAGGCTGCTTCAGTATGCCAATGTAAAGCCCGAGCAAGTCCGAGATCTTGTGCATGGAGCGATGTACACTCGTGGTCCACAAGACCTGAAAAACACCGCTGTTTTCGTCGGCGGTGCCAATGTGGTACACGGAGAACAAGTCTTCAAGAACGCGATCGATGCGATGTTCGATCCGTTCAAAGTTTCGGTGATGATCGATTGCAACGGCTCGAATAGCACCGCCGCAGCGGCTGTCATCAGCGCATCGAGACACGTCAGTCTCGAAGGCAACACGGCACTTGTCCTAGCGGCCACCGGTCCAGTTGGACAACGCGTTGCAAGAATTCTTGCAAACGAGAAATGCACCGTTTATCTATCTTCAAGATCCTTAGAGCGGTCCGAGGAATGTGTCGATCAACTCGTCGCTCAAGGTGTCCCAAAGAGTCGACTTATCGCAATCTCAAGCGGTGATGAGGTGTGGACAGAAAAAGCGATCCGTGAATCGCAAATCGTCTTTGCCTGCGGTGCCGCAGGAGTGCGACTCATGACATCAGAACAACTCAAACAAGCCAAGGAGCTTCGCGTCGCAATCGATCTCAATGCCGTTCCCCCATTGGGTATCGATGAAATCGCACTGACCGATAAAGCCGTCTTGAGGGGGCAGCGGTACGATTATGGTGCTCTGGGGGTAGGCGGACTCAAGATGAAAATCCATAAGGCATCGGTGGCTTCCCTGTTTGAAAGCAACACGAAAACCATCGACTGTCAGGAAATGATGACCATTGGACGAGACATCCTCGCTCGCGAATCTCCACCAAACTGATCGCTCAAAGGAGGCAAGGCTCCTCGAAAGACACGTCGCTTGTAGCAAAATGAGACAGATCGTCTATAATCGACAAAATCTCTCGATCCAATAGCCTTTTGTCCTCCCCTAAGGGTCATGTCAAGTTACCTCAAAGTCATCCGCGGTTCGGATTTGAACGCCAAGTTGCCGTTGAATCGGCACATCGAATCCTTGGTTGGACGCGGTGCTGAGTGCCAAGTTCAACTCAATGATCCGCTTTGTTCTCGGATCCATGCGAAAATACGGTACAGCAATGGCAGATGGTCGCTATTTGATGCCGGTTCCCGAAATGGCACTCAAGTCAACAAAGCCAAGATCGACGAAGCGGTTTTGGCCGACGGTGATGAAATCCGCCTAGGTGGAACTTCACTTCGGTTTGTCGATGAATCCAACATTGATGAACAAACCGTTGAAGTTCTCAATCAATCGCAAGATTTGGTTCCAGCTCCTGAGAGTGATTCGAGTATCGCGTACCTGGCACCTGGGATGTCGGCCTTCCGATCGCTCAAGGAAGCCGGTAGGAGCGACGATATCGCGGATCTGCATCAGTTGTCCGTCAACTGCCTTTCGCTATCGACTCCTGACGAAGTTGCAAGCATCGCTATCGAAGTCCTCAGAGTTCGAACCCAAGCCACTGCGGTCGCCTTTCTGGTCGCTAACGAGTATGGACTGCTCGACGTGAGTCATCAGTATCCAGATGACCCGAAGAATAAACGGCTTGAACTCAGCGATCAATTGACCGAGATGGTCTGCAAACATGGGAAAGCAGTATGGATGCAGCAAGAGTCCCATAAAGATAAACAAGGAGCCAGTAAAGCCGGTGCGTTGCGATCCTTCAAAGACGCTATTTGCGTTCCTTTGCTCGATGATCGAAGAACTATCGGCGCCATTCATCTCTATCGAGACAAAGAGATCTTTCCAGTACATGCATTTGACTTCGCAATCGCTGCATCGAGCATCCTGTCTGCAACGATCGTCCGTGTCAGGGAATCCCAGGTTCTGAAGATCAATCATGATCGACTACAAAACCGCAACGCGGAATTCGATGAGCTTATTGGAACCAGCTCTTCGATGACCGAACTCAAAGAAAAGATTGTACGTGTGGCACGAGCCTCGGGCTGTATTCTCGTACGCGGCGAAAGCGGCTCAGGAAAGGAGCTCGTCGCAAGAGCGATCCACCGCGCGAGCTCTCGCGCTGACCGGCCTATGCTCAGTGTAAACTGTGCGGCGATCCCTTCGGAACTGATGGAAAGCCAACTTTTTGGGCATGTCAAAGGCGCATTCACCGGCGCCGATAAAGACCATATCGGGTGGTTTGAACAAGCCAACAACAGCACTTTGTTTCTCGCTGAGATCGGTGAGTTGACACTTGAAGGCCAAGCGAAACTTCTACGAATTCTCGAGGGCCATCCGTTCTTGCCCGTCGGTGGACGCAAGGAGATCCGGGTCGATGTTCGAATCGTTGCAGCGACAAACCGAGATTTGAAAGAATTTGTTCAGGAAAAGAGGTTTCGTGAAGATCTCTATTACCGACTCAGCGTCTTTGAACTCTACGTCCCACCACTAAGGCAACGAGATCAAGACATCGAATTGTTGATCCACCACTTCTTCGACCACTTTTCGAAATTTCACGGTCGACCTCAACTCAAGCTCTCAGACCAAGCTCTGGAGAAACTCCAAAAATACCCTTGGCCTGGAAACGTTAGGCAACTTCGGAATGTCATCGATAGCGCCGTCGTCTTAGCAAACGGTTCAGAGATAAAATCAAGCGAATTGTCGCTACACGAGTCCCTTAATGAGTCGGAGCTTGACTCACTGAATCTCGAACACTGGGAACAAAAACTCATCCGTGAAGCCCTACGAAGAACCCGAGGCAGTATTCCTGAGGCGACTGAACTGTTGGGTATTTCCAGAGCAACGATGTACCGTAAACTTGAATCCTATCAGATCCAACGCGAAGACTATCAATAGAGTTTTCCAGGGACGATGCCTCTGGCTAGGGTGAGTATGGCCTTTGGCCAAAACAAATTCAGGACGTTTCTGTTCGCCAAAGGCGATAGTCAACCTAGCCTAGGGCAACGCCCTAGAACCTCTCAGTCCATCAAGAAAATCAAAGCGATTGCATTTTCTGTTGGCAAAATACCAGCCATCAGCACGCCCGTGATAGCCTCAGAATCACCAATCCTATAGATCGACACACACCTGATCCAAGGTGCATCAAATACTCCTTTAAGCCCATCGGCAGCCCCGCTTGGATCGTCGTGATTTTCGGTCAATTGAGAACCAGCCAACTCGCTCGAAGAATCACCAAGCGATTTCAACTCCTCGAGTATCTCAGGCTTTGATTCCAAGGGCCTTCGGTAAAGCAACTTCCAGGTTTGTTCCCAATTTTCAGGACCGAAGTTCTCCCATGCTGGCCCAACAAAATGCTGATACACCGACTTTGCATAAGCATCCAGTTGCGCCTCATCGACCTGCGAATCACTTTGAAACACACCCGTACCCAAAGTGTTTTGCGAGGGACTTCCAAAAACGGCTACAAGCTTGGAAATCGCCTCACTGGCATCATCCTGAGTCATCGAACTAGTCTTTCCATTGATACAGACAAAGCGACTTTTGTGTCCGAACCACAACGTCCGAGCCGGCGATTGCAAGGTGAGCCCAAGCCTCTTCGTCGGTGATTTTAAGTTCCCCGAGCATTGTGTATTCAGCCGGATTATGCGCGATCAACCGAATCTTGCCTGCTTGATCCAACGCAAGAATCTTCTCTCCATTGCTCACCATGCTCCAATATTCCCCGTAAGGCCTAGTGATCCAAGTCTCTTTGCCCTCCTTGAGATCAATGCACGTAAACCGCTTGTTTCTCAAGTGCATATAAAGGTAGTGGTCAATAACCACCGGAGAAGACATGTATCCTTCAACCTTATTCTCCCAACGAGCCTTTGCACTCGATGAATCTACATCCAATAGCAATGATCGCCCCCCATAACTGCTGGTGAAGATCCCATTATCCCAAACCGTGGGCGTTAGAATGTTCATTCCCCGGAAAGATGTGATGTCCTTGCTCCAGAGCTTCGAACCGCTTTCCATATCGACGCCGGCTAAATAAGTTCTCGTCTGTACCAGCAACTGACGCTTACCTCCGATCGTTGCGATCACCGGCGAAGAAAACGCACCGCTCGACATCATGTCGCCGTTATCTCCGAGTGACGACCATAGGATCGTGCCATCTTTCTTATTGAGCTTATGCAGTCCTTTGCCCGCTTGAATGTAGATGAAATCGCCATCGATCAATGGTGAACAAACCATACCAAAATCGGGTACCTTGCCAAACTTGTTTCCAAAATCAAGTCGCCACTTTTCTTCGCCGGTTTGGCAATCCAAAGCGACCATGACATCACGAATACCGCCGACAAAAATCGTTTCGCCATCGGATGCGGGAGTAGATCGAATCCAACTTCCATTGCGACTTGCAAAAAACGGGACCTTCATCGAACCTTCCCAGTCCTTGTTCCATCGCGTCTGACCCGTTTTTCGGTCAACGCAAGTCACTCTCTCTTTACCATCAATCGATTCGGTTGTGAAAACCGCATTGGTGGTCACAATTGGCCCAGAGTAACTGTCGCCAAAAGGGACAGACCAAACTTGCTTGAAGTTCGTCTCCGTAAGGGTGCTCGGCCAAGACTGATCGTTGACCAAACTATCTCTACTGTTGCCGCGCCAAGTCAGCCACTGCTGCCCCTCTTCTGCAGACGCCTTTGAACCTAAGTCAGCGATCCCGCCGAGCGTGGAAATCGCAGTTGTAGCTAACAATGTCGTAAATACACGGCGAGGCAGTTTTCTAAGATTTGCCACTGAACTTGTTTCTTTCGACATACAACACCCGAGCTTCGTTAGTAGGCTGACTAATACTGCGGTCTTCGGCATTCCTAGACTCCGGTGAGTTTAGCAATCTGCCAACCCCCAATATTGGGTGAAGTTAGAAGAGACCTTCCGAGTTGGCAAGAGTTCCTAAGACTAGGGTTCAAAGATTGAAAACAGTAGAGTACACAGAGATCCCGGAAGGCCCTCTCAAAACTCTGTGCTCTCTGTTCCTCCGTGTTTCAAAAAGGTCTATCTGACATGTTAAGCAGTGTTAAGCAGGGACATGTTAAGCAGGGACAGACCCTTTTTTCACCTCATTTACTCAGGGGACAGACCCTGTGTCGAGGACCGAGCAAATGCCTGCATTTTTTTCGAGGGATCAAAAGCGGAATCGAGCATGATTCCACCCAAAGAGGGGGTTCGCAATGCGATTTTTAACAATCAGCACCCAATTTTTGCCGGTTCGGCGCAGACCGATCTCTACAACCCCTTCGGGGCTCTTTTCAAATGGGGTCGTTTTTGTTCCCGAAGCTTACGCGGATTGCGATGGGCCGTCAGCTGAGCATGCTTGCTGCTGGTCTTCCTTCGGCTCACTCCCAGTCCGATAGCGATACATCTGGCCAAACTCCTTGGCCTGCTTGAGCACCACCTCAGCTCCAAAGCGATGAGTCTTAATGCACAAGGGTATATCCTCAGGCAATGTTTTCATTTCCCGCTCGAGGATCTTGTTCCTGATGCACCACTCAAGCGCATGCAAATACTCCTTGTCGGTGTAATCCAAGAACCCTTTGTCACTGCACCGGAAACCACCCGTGTGCAACTGTGGATCACTCGATAGCGTGCTGATCTTCACCACGCTAAGAAACTCTCCTTTGGAGATCTTCGGTATCCAAACCGGAGGCTTTTCGCTTTTCTGCTCGCTTGGTGATTTCTCCGTGGATTCAAGGACTTGGGGAATCGAAGCTTTCCCCTGAGATTCGTCTATTGGGATTGGCTCTACCGGTGGGCCCTCCTGCTGTTGTTTCTCAAGCTCCTGCATCTGGGATCGGAGCCTATCGAATCTGACTTTGGCCGAAGTGTAGCTGTAGTCGTCGATGCCAAGGGAAAGGCCCGCCTTGATTGCATTGAGGTCGACATAAAAGCTACATCCAAGCAGGTGATCGGTGTCCTCGATGACCGTCGCATGAAAACGGCCTTTCCAGAAGTGACCCATCGAACCACCGTCTTCGCTATTGGCTCTCTGCGCGATCTTCTGACAAAGCAGGCGCATCCACCAACTGATGCTGCTGAGTTGCTCTCGGAGCACAGCGATCCTCTTCTCGT
>JBJSXX010000245.1:0-5625 GCA_046086605.1 Pirellula sp.
ACACTATGAAAACGCAAATGCTTCGGGCCGTTTTTCCAACCGCTACGACCCTCAGCTCGATCAGGCCAATCAAGCGGGCTCGGAACTGAGCCTGCCTGCCGATAACGCAGATGGCAAGCGGGATCGATCCAGTGGCGTGGCTTCAACCACGCCTCAAATCCTGATTCCCGCGTCGATCGGTGGCAATGTCTATCTGGACAATAACGACAACGGGCAGCAAGATCCCAACGAATCGGGTATCGCTGGCGTGACGATCGAACTGGTATCGAGCCAAACCATTACCGGAGAGAACATTCGCAGGACCGTTACCACGCAGTCCGATGGAACCTATCGCTTCGATGCTATTCCGCCAGGGCTCTATGAGCTATTCGAAGTTCAGCCCGTCGGACTCTTCGATGGACAAGACTCGATTGGACGCGTCGGTACGCAGATACGTGGTTCGCTGATGGCCAACGATCGGATCGGCGATATCTTGCTCAACGGCGGGGATGTCGGCATCGAATACAATTTCGGTGAACTCCAACCGTCATCGATCTCAGGGAATGTGCATATCGGACTGCCGGGATTCCCATGCTTTAGCACCGACCCGCAAGGTTCAAAGCCACTTGCCGATGTGACGATCACCTTGGTCGATCCCCAAGGCAAATTGGTTGCCACGACGAAAACAGATGCCACCGGGGCCTATCGTTTCGACGGGCTTCCCAAGGGTGTTTATGCAGTGATCGAGTCGCAACCGGTGGACTTGATCGATGGCGCCTCGAAAGCCGGGACCGTTGGTGGAGTCACCAACGGCCAGGCGATAAGCGGTACGCGGATCGAATCGATTCGATTGCTCGGTGGTCAAACAGCCATCGAATACAATTTCTGCGAACGTTTGCCTAGTTCGATCGCTGGCAGAGTGTATGAAGATCTCGATGAGAATGGAACTTATAGCCCAAATGAAGATCCGATCTCGGATGTTCAAATCGAACTGATCGATCGCGATGGAAAAGTGATCGCATCGACCAAGACCAATCGCGACGGAAGCTATCGCTTCGAAGGTCTTGCTCCGGGGACTTATACGATCCGTCAAAGACAACCGTCGGGTTATTTCCAAGGTGGACAACGATCAGGGAGCGCGGGCGGAAACGACGTGTCGACCGACACGATTTCGGCGATCGTACTTCCCGACGGATTGGATGCGGTGGGCTATGATTTCATGGAGATCCCTCCAGGGGTTATCAGCGGCTATGTGTTTCAAGATGGCCAAGAACTCTTGACCATCGATGGGCAACCCCCAAGCGATCTAACTGGAATTCGCGAAGGGATCCGAACTCCAGATGATCTACCGATCGCCGGATCGAAACTGAGTCTCCGCAAACTCGATGGCTCGTTGCTCACAACTCAGGATGTGCTGCCGGGGCATTACACCGATGGGGTGATCGAGGTTATCACCGATGCGACGGGCTACTATCGCTTGGATGGACTCCGACCAGGCAGATACCACATCTACCAACGCAGCTCCGCAAGCAACTTGTGGGACGGTTGGGATACCCCTGGAACCACCGGTGGGCAAGCCATCAACGCAGGTCAGAGCATCCCAGCAGATATCCAAGAAACCATCGATATGCTGGCGGGTGTGCAGGGTGCCGACCCGGGTCGGGATGCATTGCTGTTTGTCCAAGTCGTCGCGAGGGGTGCTTCGCTAGAGAATAATTTTAGCGAGATCCTGGTTGGTGTTTTGCCGCCGCCACCTCCACCGCCGCCTCCACCACCTCCTCCCCCGCCTCCTTTGCCACTTGCACCTGTGATCGAACGAGGTCCATTGATACCCGGCCCGATGCGCGACGAGGTGTATCGCTTTCCATCGAATCCTCCTTGGGTCGTCCTTGCTCCGGTCGAAGAAGTCCGACTACCGCAAAGCGTCGCTGGTTTTAACGTTGACTACACGTGGCACTTGAGCGTGATCAACGCTGGTGAGCCTCGCGGCTATCAAGATCGAAAGACGGTCGATCGAGAGCGGATAGCCAAGGCTGCACGGATGCTCAACGCCTCGAGTTGGACTGTCGATGCGATGGACTCGGGTCGCTGGCAGATCGTAGCATCGATGAAGAAGCCGACGCGCGTGGCGTCCAAACGAGCCTTTAGCGTTCAAGGTGCAACGCAACTGGCCGGTGACTTCAACGGCGATGGCCAAGACGAATTAGCTCTGTTCAAAGATGGCGAATGGCTTATCGACATCAACGGCAATGGCCAATGGGATCGATCCGATCTTTGGGCACAGCTCGGGGGTGTCGGCGATCTGCCTGTGGTTGGAGATTGGGATGGGGATGGCAAGGATGACATCGGAGTCTGGGGCATTGCTCGGGATGGTGATGGTGCAGCCATCGAGCGAGAACCAGGATTGCCCGACCCTGAGAACCGGCTCAATACGCGGCCTAAGAATCTACCACCCAGCCAAGACGAAGAGAGCCTCGTTCGACTCATGCAACGAGGGAGCCAAGGGGATCCTCGTTCGGATGTGATCGATCACGTATTTCGTTTCGGGACAAGGGGAGATCAGCCGATCGCGGGCGACTTTAACGGCGATGGTGTGTCGACCCTCGGGATCTTCAAAGATGGTCGCTGGGTGATGGATGTCAACGGTGATGGGCAACTCGATCCGAATCGCGATGGGTATGCACAGTTTGGAAAGACAGGAGACATCGCCATCGTCGGAGACTTCAATGGCGACGGAATCGATGAGATCGCTGTGGTGCGTGGCGATCGAGTGATTGTCGACAGCAACGGCAATGGTCGACTCGATGCAACCGATCGAGTTTTCGAAATCCAAGGTGAAGGGGAGAATGTCGTCGTCGGTGACTTTGATGGCGATGGGATCGACGAAGCCGCTTACTATTCGACGCAATCAGGATCGGAATCAGCCCAGGATGGCGACCAAGAGGGGGGCGAAGACGAAGGCTTTCGTCAAGCCCGATCGAAATAAACAGTTTGCTCGAGTCGAACCCTAGTGACTAGCGAACTTCGTTGGGAATCGGTGGTTCTTTCTTGGTGAACGAGGCCGGCATGGGATTCTCGGAAGTGGTCTGATTCGATTTCGCTTGTTCGAGTGCATTGACCACTTGAGTCTCGGTCAGAATGTCTTCGAGGATAATTGGCGATTTCGCATCCCCTGGTTTATAGATCGCAAGCACCGGGATGGCGACCTTGTTGAGCTCTCTGAGTTTGGCTTTGAGCTCGGGTGGATGCTCCGTCATGTCGGCGATCATGGGAACGATGTTGTTCTTCTCGACAAACTCGCGGACTTTTCGAGTGTTGATGGCCACTGCCAAGTTCCACTTGCAGTTCTGGCACCACTCGGCGGTGAAATCAACCATGACCGGTTTGCCCTCGGCGACCGCCGCTTGGAGGGCTTGTTCGTTGAATGGAACCCATTTGAGTTCGTACTTCGACGGTTGCATGAAGTAGAACGAACCGATCGTTCCGGCGATCGCGACCAAACTACCGATGCTCCAAGCCTTCATTCTGCGCTGGGCGCTTTCCCAGGATGGAACACGGCCGATGATCCAGCAAGCAAACCAGATGAAGATCAAGGCCGAGAGCATGGCGATCCGTTTTTTGTCCGGGAAGCTAGCCACGAATACGACGACACCCAATAGCATCGGGAATGCGAGGAATTCCTTGAAGGTTTCCATCCAGGGGCCGGGTTTCGGAATCCATTTCATCGCAGCAGGAAACATGGTCACGACCAAATAGGGCAAAGCCATGCCGATCCCGATACCCAAGAAGATCAGTAGCACGACCCAGGCCGGTTGAGTCAGCGACACGGCAAGTGCGCTGCCCAAGAACGGTCCGCTGCATGGTGTTGCTAGCAGCGTCGTAATGACCCCTTTGAAGAAAGCACCACCAAATCCCTTCTTGTTAGAAAGTTCCGTGCTCTTGGCACCTGTGGCAAAGCCCGGGATAGGAAACTCCCAGACGCCAAGAAAGCTCAACGCCAACGTAAACAGGAACCCAGTAAAGAGAATCAACGAAATGGTATTGGTCGACAGGGCACCCCATGTCAACGCCTGACCTGTGAGCCCGCGGATCATGAGCGTAATCACACCGAGGCCGACCAGAACGGAGATCATGCCCAGTGCGTAAACGAGGGTGAGCTTCGATGCTTGTTGACGATCCCCGTGGGCTTCATTGACAAACCCAAGTATCTTTAGGCCGATGACCGGAAGAACGCAGGGCATGAAGTTCAAGATCAAACCGCCTGCCAACGCGAGCGACAGTGTGACGAGGATGTCTTTGAGGGTGAGTGTCAGCGCGTACTTGTCCCCCTCGAACCAATTTTGCCTTTGGGGGTGATTCGCTACATCGTCATATTTGCTAGGGGCGATCCGCAGGGGAAGCTTGTCCCCAGGCGGGTTCGACTTGGAAACTTGATAGGTTCCTTTGAAGGACAATCCTCGAGGTCGATCGCAAGCCCCATTGGTGCAGGCTTGATAACCCACAAGCCCTTCAAAGGGCGTTTCCCCTTCGATGGCCGTATCGGGGATTTCGATGGGTACTCGAATGGTCACTTTGCCGTTGTAAAAATCGACGATGCCTCCGACCCCTAAGTCTTTGCGGGTGGGCCTTTTGTCGACGATCGGCTCGTAAGCTCGCACGCCTGCTTTTTGGGTTAGCACCAAATGGGTTCGGTTCTCGATGGTTTTGTCTTTAGGATCCAACTTGTAGATGTGAAAATCTTTGTCGGGGTTGGCTTCGAGAATCATCTCCATCTTTTCGCCCGGCTTGACGGATGATTTCGAAAGATGGATTTTCCATTCGACCATGCTGTCGGGTTCGCGGAAGGTGCCTAAGGCAAGCGATTCTTCTTTCTCTTCGATCCAGCCTGTGAAGCTCGCTGGTACCTTCTCATCGCGGATTGGAATGCAGTTTTTCTCGCAGACTTGACCTTCGACGGTCAGTTCGATCGGCTCGGGCTTGTCTCCAGGAGATTGTGCAAACTGGATTGGAGCGATCCAAGTCACGCTGTTGCTGAATTGCTCGACGTCGAGCCCGGGCCAGACCGGAGAGTTGCGATCGACATCGGGTGCACGGTCTGGAACAAATGGCCCTGTCAACTTGGCCTGCTTGCTCGTGAGTTTGATGACCGTCGGGCTTGGCCCACCGGGAGCTTGGGTGGTGGAAAAAATGTGGTACTTGCTAGAAAGCTTGGTCGTCAGAGTGACCCGCCCTTTGAGGGTCTTTGGGTTGACCTCATAGCTCGCGGAGAACTCGTAGGGGGTATCAAAAAGCCCCAAAGAGAGATCTTGGCCAAAGAGGGGATCTTGGCCCGGCTGACCCAGAGCTGGGATCTGGCAAGCCGATAGTGCGGCCAACAGAAACACGGCCGTAAAAACGCGTCGGCTGATGGCGATCGCCGAGGTCCAAACCGCCCTGAAATAGTCTTGTTTCATCGATCATTCCTCAAAAAAGTAATGTCGTGCATTGTAGGTTCCCACCAAGATGCGGGTCAACTCTGAGGCAAGTACTGCATCCGACGGCTTGAAAGAAGTCATCAAACGCGTATTTCGAATAAGTTATTTTACTGCAGGCACAGCAAGTACGCTACGAACAAATCAATTGGAAGGGGTAAATGCATAGGGTTTG
>JBJSXX010000246.1:0-7438 GCA_046086605.1 Pirellula sp.
CTCCAGCGCTCAATGCGGTCACAAGACCCATCAGTGCTGGAAGAGCAAATAGCTTCTTCATTGTTCCATTCTCCCTAGAACGTTTGCAGTACCACGCAGGACACTAGTATCAAACGATGCGACGCTCTGCTATTTCGTCACTCCGTTGTTGCGGTGAACCAGATTTCCTAAGCTCCGCTTAAACCAAACACCCGTCGGCGATGCCAACAAATTTGCTCAGGCAGTGTCTCGTCCCTGGACGCCCTCGACATCCCTCGCGACCGGACTCAGTTGCGGCTGAATCCTAAGAGCCACTTCGGAGAAAGAGCGTTCTTGACGAGACCAGAGCAAACACCGCTACTGCGTGCAGGTTCAATTCGGTCCATCAGGAAACCTATTCCCAACAGGCGATCTACATCGACTGGTCAAGAAAGATGGAACACAAAAACTAGACAGGTCAGGTAGTTTGAGACGTTTCGGTAGATTAACTACAAAGGCTTTGCCGACCCTAACGGTTGTAGGGGTTGTTGGTCCTAAATTCGATTTTTTGAACCACAGAGAGTATCAAGGGCGCTGTGTAAAACAGAGGAACACACAGGAATACAAAATCTGGACCCGTGATCGCTGAGGTCCTCTGAGGCAACGTCAGTCCAAAAACGCCAGAGAGAAGTTGGTTGCTGACAACCGAATGCTTATCCATGAGCGAATGAAACAGAATTCATCGCCGCTACGACTTGCTGCTGCTCACGCTCTCAAGGTTAAACAACGCCGGCTGGCTCGACTCTGATTCGCTCGAAACCAGCTCACAGGTCTGGACTCTGCCGAGCATCGTAAATGCATAAGCGTCGGTGATCTCGACAGGTAAGATCTCCCCGGTTTGTCGCATGTTTCCATCCCAAACGACAATTCGATCGCAAGGGGTCCGGCCCGTCATCTGCCGAAACTCTCCCGTCTGACCCTTGCGCACCGACCACTTGCTGGGCCCTTCAACCAAAATCGGCACGGTCTTGCCGAGGAACCTAAGGTTGTCCTCAAGCGATATCTGATTCTGGACTTCAAGCAGATCTAAATTCCGCCGATGCTTGACCTCCTCGGGAATGTCATCGGCCAACAGTTCCGCCCCCTTGGTCCCCGGCCGGACGCTGTACTGAAAGATAAAACTGTTCTTGAACCGACATCGCTTGACCATCGCGACGGTCTCTTGAAACTGCTCCTCAGTCTCGCCACAGAACCCAACGATAAAGTCACTCGATACAGCCGCACCTGGCAAGATCTCTCCGATACGATCCATCATCGCATAGTAATCAGCAGTCGTGTACCCTCGGTTCATGCGCTTGAGGATCACATCGCTACCACTTTGAGCCGGCACGTGCAAATAAGGCATGCACTTGGGCAAGTCCCGAACCGTTTCGAGCAACTCGCGAGTCATGTCCTTCGGATAATTCGTCACAAACTTGATCCGCTCCAATCCCTCGATCGGATGGAGCATCTCAAGCAAATCCGCTAATCGCGTCGTGCGATCCCCATCGATCCATTTGTAAGAATTGACGGTCTGACCAAGCAACGTAATCTCTTTGGCTCCCTGCTGAGCCAAGATCTTTGCTTCCTGAAGAATCTGCTCGGGTGCCCTCCCCTGCTCTGGCCCTCGTGTCATGGGCACAATGCAGTAGGTACAGAATTTGTCACAACCAATCTGGATGCGCAAATAAGCTTGAAACGGTGTCGGTCGCATCTGAGGATCTCGCAACGGATCAAACGTCTCATGCGAACGCTTGATCTCCTCGACACTCCCATCCCTTCGCGACAAACTCACGGCCAACTGATGACGCTCCCCCTGCCTTGCCCCTTCAATCAACTCAGGGATGCGATGCAACTGACCAGGCCCTACCACCAAATCGACAAACGGTACCCGATCGAACACCTTCTGCTGATCCTTCTGAGCCATACAACCCATGACTCCAATAACCAACTCAGGCTTTGCTAGCTTAAGCTGTTTGAGTCGTAGGACGTTGTTGTACGCTTTCTCCTCGGCATGCTCGCGCACCGAACAAGTGTTGAAGAGAATGGCATCGGCGTTGGCCGGATCGCTCGTAAGCGAGTAGCCGTCTTTGCGCAGGGCTGCGACGACCATCTCGCTGTCGAGTACGTTCATCTGGCAACCGACCGTCTCGATGTACAGTTGCTTTGGATCCGGCGTGGTGCTTGAACTCATCGAAAGGGTCTACTTTGCCTCATTGGCAGTTACAGAAACGTTGTCGACGTAGAACTCTGCGTCGGTCGAGTTGCCGAACAAGCCTGGGCTACCCTGCAGGTTCGGCGTAAGGTCTTCACCTTGGATCGTCCAAGCTTCTGGCTCAGGCTCGCCCTTCTTCCAAACCTTGCCCTTGAGGATCGCTTTGCCCTCAGCGGTCTCTGCTCGGAGTTTGATGACATACCAGGTCTTGGGTTGCCATTCGTAAGGGATCGTCACCGCGAATCGTTGTTCGAGGAGGGAGACCCAAGATCGCAGTTGTAGCCGCTGTGCTCCTTCGAGTGCCAGCGTGTATCGCTGTGCAACAACCCCCATGTCAGGAAGCTTGTTCGTCGGAACCTTGTTCTTGGTGTCCATTGCATAGAACTCGGCTTGAACGGTGTAGTCCTTGGTCTTTGGCAGCCCCAAGAAACCTTGACTTCGAGTTCCCTTGGGAATGGTGCTGATCTTGACCAAGCCGTTGCCTGCGCCGTCAGGTAGTTCGATCGGTTGATGACGGTAAGCCATCCCAGTCCAGTGGAGTGGAACTTTCTTGTCTTCGAAATCGAAGTTCCATGGCAGAGGTGGAATGACTCGGGCCCGAGCGGAACTCTTGAGTTCACCGAAACTGGCTTCGAGCTTCACACCTGAGCCGGTCGGTGTTTCACCAGCGAGATAGATTTGGTCTTCGCTGACCGAACCGGTACCATCGACTGCGATGGTCGCTTCAGGGACGTTTCGGATGTATTGGCCCAAAGCGTTGTAGCCTCGGACTTGCAGTTTGGCTTTTTGGCCCGGTTGTACAAGCATTTCCACGGGGCACAGTTGAATATGGGCAATTTGTTTATCGGTCACTTCTGGTTCGTTAGGTACTGGCGGCAGTTTCAAATCAGCGGCAACCTGTGGCTTTGGAACACCGATGCAATAAAGGGCTTTGTTCGTAGGCAAATACAGACGCCCGTTTGAAATCACAAAGGAGCCAAAGATTTCGCTTCCATCGTTGAGCCGTGTTTGTCCGACGACTTTCAATTCGTTGCCTTCGGGTTCCAAGCACCAGATGCGTCCGGTGTTCTCAGCAATGTAGAGTCTTCCTTCTGCCACGATGGGGGAACCGAACATGATCCGCCCGAGTTTCTTTTCGACTTCGATTGCACCAGTCTTGGCATTGACCCCAAAGAGAGCCGCACCGTCTTCGATGAAGTAGATCCGTTCGCCGATGCGGACTGGTGAAGAGCGACTAACGGTTCGCTTGGGAACCTTCCACAGAAGCTTGTCTTCAGGGATATCGCCTGAGGTGTTTCCATCGATTGCAAAGACGGCTCCGAGTATGGTTCGATCGGTCTCGTTCTGTTCCCCGTGGCCCATATAAATGATGCCGTTTTCAACCAATGGAGCGACATTCATACCGCGTGGGGAGGCTTGGTATTTCCAAATGACTTTGCCGGTTCGAGGTTGCAGTGCGTAGATGGCTCCGTCGGCTGCACCGAGCACCATGGCCGCCTGTCCATTGAGCACCGTGAAGATCGGAGTGCTGTAGGTTGTGTCTTCGGGGCGAGGACGCGTCGACATGGTCCAAATCGCAGCACCGGTGTTCTTGTCCATGGCGATGAAGCGGTGCGTGGGTACAGCGGTTTGATCCCAGCCGGTCGTAACGCCACTGATGATGACCATGTCTTCGTAGACCACGGGAAAGTTCGTTCGGCCACCGTAGGTCGATAGCATGCCGTACTCTTCGAGCATCGAATGTTCCCAGATCACTTTCCCGGTCTTGCCATCGAGGCATTGGAACGTGCAACCAAGACCCAGGACATAGACACGATCGGTTTCAGGATCACCGACGACGCTCGACCATCCAACGCGCTCCGAGGGGGCATCGGAGAGGAAGATGTTATGGATGCTTTCCCAAATCTTCTCGCCAGTCTCTGCGTTGATGCAAACCGTCTTCTCGGACTCTTTGTTCGTATCAGGCTCATGGCGGCAGACCACATAGATTCGACCGTTCATGACCACGGGGGTCGAGCGGGTTGCGTATTCCTCTTTGCGCCACAGCAGGTTCTCACCTTCGACCGAGAAGGACGTTGGTAGACCGGTTTCGACGGATTGGCCGTTTTGTTGTGGTCCGCGCCAGTGGTACCATTCGGTGGCCTTGAGCTTGGGCGTTCCCTCTTGGGCCCAGGTTGTGTCGAATCCGAAAGATGCCAATGCCGCCGCTGATAAGAGGCTTAAGCGGGCAAATAATCGCAGGGTTCTGTTCATCGCAATCCATGGAGGGGTCAGAGGGAGTCGGAACAAGGCTTCGGAAGGGGGCTTGGAAACCTCATCAGTTTCGCCCCATTGTAGCAAAGACCACCCAATCCAAAAGTCAGAAGCAAAAAGGGGGGTAGGGCAGGGGGGGAATGCTCGTAGGAGATGACTGAATCAGCGATTTCCCATCTTCAAAAAGGATTTTTACCTTTGAAACATGGAGTCCTAGAGAGACGAAACCGTTGCCAACTCGTGCTCAGTGAAACGGTGCTCGTCCTCGTAATCGAAGCGGTCTAATATCGCGCTTCAGCCCATTCGTCCGAAAACCACCTCGAACGGCTTCGATCAACCGTCTGGATCACAGTAGTAAAAAGCCCTCGAGCACGAACACGAGCACGAGCGTACTAGTACTCGTAAGCTTATTGATCTTCTTGTGGGATTAGCTTGGATAGATTAGGCGTGAAAAAAAATTCCAGAAAAATCCCCGTGATACGTGGAACTGGTATTGTCGTCAAACTCCCAGGTTGCTTATCGTTCCCGGGTTTGCCATGAGTTTTGTTTCCAACCCTTAGAGTCGCTTTCGAGCATGCCGAGAATCTTTTGTGTGGCGAACCAAAAGGGAGGGGTCGGTAAAACGACCACTGCGATCAACCTGGCTTGGGGATTGGGGATGGCCAAGCAACGGACATTGCTCATCGATCTAGATCCGCAGTGCAATGCCACAAGCGGCCTAGGATTTGTCCCTCTCGATCGCCATCCGCTACTAGGCGACCAACCTCTTCGCGAATCGATTCAGCAATCGAACCTGGAATCCTTGCAAGTACTCCCGGGTTGTCGGAGTTTTCAAGACGTCGATTTGTTGGAGAAGGGGACCCAGAGTCGCCGGGATTGGCTCAAGCAGCATTTGGATACCGAGACCGGAATGTTTGATGCGGTCGTCATCGATTCCCCACCGTCGCTTGGCGAGTTAACCCAAGCTGCCTTGGCCTCGAGCACCGAGGTCATCATGCCCATCCAGTGCGAATACTACGCCATGGAGGGGCTTACCCAGATGATCCATGTGATCCGGGACATCATGCATAAGGAACCCGGGCGGCTGACTTTTGGGGGCATTCTTTTGACGATGTTCGATCCAAATTTTGAGCTGACCCATGAGGTAGATCGCGAAGTTCGGGATTTCTTTGGAGACATTGTTTTTGATACAAGGATCCCGAGAGACATCGTTTTCAGCGAATCCCCGAGCCACGGACAGAGCGTTTTAAGCTACGCACCTCGCTCCCGTGGCGCTAGAGCTTACATTGAACTTTGCATGGAGGTACTCGATCGTGACTAAAGACAGACGACTCGGACGCGGATTGGCCGCCCTCCTGGGCACTCCACTCGATGAGGTTATCGCTTCGCGCACCGATTTGCCCAGCGGCCAGAGCAACGCTTCGGCAGACACTGCAGGCGTTGTCGAGTCCGTGCCACTGGGCTCCCAAGATCGAGAAATGCTAGCAAACACTGGGGTTCGGTCACTAGAGATCGACGTGGCGTTGATCGACCCGAATCCGTTTCAGCCGCGACGGCAGTTTAGTGACCAAGAGCTAGATTCGTTGGCCGAGAGCATCAAGGAGCATCAGCAGCTTCAACCGATTTTGGTACGGCGCACGGCGGATCGTTATCAGCTAATAAGCGGTGAGCGGCGGCTTCGAGCAACAATTCGAGCCGGGATAGGAAAGATCCGAGCAGAGGTGCGAGAGGCCGACGATCGTTTGGTAGCCGAGCTTGCGATCATCGAGAATTTGCAGCGCAAGGATCTCAATGCGATTGAGAAGGCGATGTCTTTCAGGCGGTATTTGACCGAGCATCGATGTACGCAGGAGGATTTGGCGAAGCGACTAAAGATCGATCGTAGTACGATTGCTAACATGATGCGGTTGCTTGAGTTACCGGAAGCGATCACTGAGTGCATCCAGCGAGAAGAGATCAGTGCCGGGCATGCCAAGGCGTTGTTGAGTTTAGGCTCGGAGCGAGAGCAGATGGTATTTGTTCAGCGCATACGCCAAGAGGGTTGGAGTGTGCGAGAGACCGAGGCCAGGGTTGCGCAGGCGGTGGCCGAAGCGGCCCAGGATGAGGATTCGATCCTCAAGGCGATGCCAAGGCGTCGGTCGAGCAAGACCGAGCAGATAGCGGCCTTGGAGCGAGAGTTAAAGACTGCGCTTGGGACGATGGTTGATATTTCTCAGACCAGCCGAGGCCGAGGTCGGATCACGGTGCATTTTACGAGCATCGAAGAGTTCGATCGACTGCGAAGGTTATTGGCCGACTCGACCCCGGCAACTTCTCAGCACCGCAAGGTAGCTTAAGCGAGATCTGTCTGATCCAGTTTTCTAGATTCGCCGAAGGCGATTTCGTTTAACCCGCAGCCAACGGCGAGGAAGTTGATTGAGCCCCCCAGGATGTTGTGTCTGGGGTCCGGCAGAATCCTACCTCCCCGTCCACGACAAGAACATCAACGCCGTCAACGATGTCAATCTTGTCCGCGGTCAATCCAGTCAATCTTGTCAATGCCGTCAATGCCGTCAAATCGCTGCCGCCGTCAGGCGGCGTAGCCACCGCTGCGTCAGAAACGTCCGCCGACGGCGGACGCGGGGGTTTTGGACGGCATTGACAAGGTTGACGGTGTTGACGGTATTGACTGCGGACGTTGTTGACGAGATTGACGTTGTTGAGCGGGAGAATGGTTTGAGTTGCTTTGACGGCATCTGCCCCAACGGGGCATAATGAGATAGCCCAGGGCAGAGCGTAGCGCCGCCCTGGGTGATGATAGCGCGGGGCAAACGAATCTAATGGGCCCCAGACGTAGGGTCCCGGGGGGCTTATTCAAATTCCTCGCCGTTGGCTGCGGGTTAAACGATGGCCGCCTGAGGATCAAGACTCCTGGAAGGCAATCTGGCGGATCATTTCTGACTTGCCAAAGTAATCCGGCTTCCCAACAACCTA
>JBJSXX010000247.1:0-7886 GCA_046086605.1 Pirellula sp.
CTTTTAGCAAACGAAACCCTGGGAAAACTAACTCTTGAGTTCCACCAGAGACGGAACATTATCTCCCTTTGGCAAGGACTCTTCGCTAGCCATCTTGCGGATGTCTTCGGTGATCCGCATCGAGCAATACTTCGGACCGCACATGCTACAAAAGTGCGCGCTCTTGAAGGTGTCCTGCGGGAGTGTTTCGTCGTGATAGGCTTGCGCGGTTTGAGGATCCAGCGACAGACGGAACTGTTCTTTCCAGTCGAAGGCAAAACGAGCCTTCGACAAAGCATCATCTCGCTCCTGAGCACCAGGACGCTTGCGAGCGACGTCTGCCGAGTGAGCAGCGATCTTGTAAGCGATCACACCTTGCCTGACATCTTCGCGATTGGGAAGACCCAAGTGTTCCTTGGGGGTTACATAGCAGAGCATTGCAGCACCGCTCCATCCAGCCATCGCCGCACCGATGGCGCTGGTGATGTGATCGTAACCAGGTGCAATATCGGTGACCAATGGGCCCAGCACATAGAACGGTGCACCATGGCAGACTTCGATTTGCTTTTTGATGTTCATATCGATCTGATCCATCGGGATGTGACCAGGTCCTTCGACCATCACCTGAGTTCCCTTTTCCCAACTTCTCTTGCAGAGTTTGCCCAGAACATCCAATTCGGCAAATTGTGCGGCATCGCTGGCATCGGCGATCGAACCTGGACGCAGGCCATCGCCAAGGCTCCAGGTCACATCGTACTGCTTCATGATGTCGCAAAGATCATCGAACGATTCAAACAGCGGATTCTGCTTGCGATGCGCCATCATCCATTTGGCGATCAGCGATCCGCCTCGAGAGACAATTCCCGTGACGCGAGAGGTCGTCAGGTGAAGGTGTTCCAAAAGCACCCCGCAATGGATTGTCATGTAGTCGACACCTTGCTTGGCTTGATGCTCAACCATATCGAGGAAATGCTGAGGGCGCATGTCTTCGATGTTGCCCCCGAGTTCTTCGAGCATTTGATAGATCGGCACTGTCCCGATCGGTACCGGGGAAGCCCCAATGATCTGTTTGCGGATGTTGTCGATGTCCTTGCCGGTTGAAAGATCCATCACCGTATCGGCTCCGTAGTGAACCGCTACGTGGAGCTTTTCGAGCTCCTCTTGGACATTGCTCGTTACGGCTGAGTTGCCGATGTTCGCGTTGATCTTGCACTTGGCAGCAATCCCGATCCCCATCGGTTCAAGTGCGCCTTCGAGGTGCACGCGGTTGGCCGGTATCACCATCCGGCCAGCGGCGACTTCATCGCGGATAAGTTCTGGACTGAGCCGCTCTCGTTTGGCTACGAACTCCATTTGAGGCGTGATTTGGCCAGATTTAGCGGCTAGGTATTGGGTCGACACTATGCAGGAACTCCGAAATAGAGGGGGATGCTTTGAAGTCTCTCAGTGTATCCGTCGAACAATGGCTGGAAAACTCGCAAGCATCAAAGCTTGGCAGGATTTCTGACCAAATTCGGGCAAGAAATTCACCAAATTGCTATGTTGAAGCCTCATGGCCAGAAAACCGACGGTTTCGGGCGATTTTGGGAGATTTTTAAAGGAGTATGTAGCATGAGCGAGTTGCGGTTGGAGAAGCTCCGCGGAGCGGTCCGTTCGATCCAAGGTGAACGCGTTTTCAGTGAGGATTGGGCCAAAACGCAGTGCCGGGATCTTGCCCCAGCCTATGTCACCAAGATCCTCAAGCAACTGGCTAAAGACGGCCACTTGGAGGCGTGCAAGGAGAACAAGCGAACGTACTACAAGTGGCTCGTCGAGGATCCTCAGCAGGTCGATCATTGGATCGAGAATCAGGTTTACCGACACCAGATCAAATCGGTTCCGCTTGCGGATCGTCCCCGAGAGCAGTTGCTTCAGCAGGGTGCAGAGCGACTCACCGACGCACAGCTCCTTGCGATCCTCATCCGCGTCGGAGTCCCCGGAGAGTCGGCAGTCCAAGCCGGCCTTGCGATCTCGTCAAAGTATCAAGACCGGGAGCTTGCAAGGCTCAACGATGCGAGTTTGCAAGAACTCAAGCCGATTACCAAGGCGATACGAAGCGACAGTTATTGTCAGATCATGGCAGGGATCGAACTCGGTCGACGGATCGCAACGATGCGCGACATCGAGCCGGTCTTGCCCGAGCGTATCCGAGGAAGTGACGACGCTATTTCGTATTGCATGCGTCGGTTTTCCAGATTGGCTGCCGATGGAGTGCAAGAAGAGTTTCATATCGTTTCGCTCGATACCCAGCATGGCCCCATCAGCACGCATCGGATCACCGTCGGTACGCTCGATGCGAGCTTGGTCCATCCTCGCGAAGTTTTTCGTGCAGCGATCCGTGACAGTGCTTCGGCGATCCTGCTAGTGCACAACCATCCATCGGGCGATCCGACCCCGAGTCGCGAAGACGTCGCGGTGACTGATCGGCTCAGCAAAGTAGGGGAGTTGGTCGGGATTCGGGTGCTCGATCACATCGTGGTCGCCAAGGGCGGTGGCCGCAGCGTCATGGCCCAACGATGAAATGTCCGAACAATTCGACCCACCCTATTTCGCCCTGCAGGGCTACCATTATTCACGGCGAAGTACTTGTCGCGATGCTTCCTTTGAAAGCTCTTCGTAGGGAGCCTCCATTTCACGCAAGGCTTGATCCATTTGATGAGTGACAACGTCCTGGTCATGCCTTGCAACAAACTCCGCGATAGCGAGAGAATAGAGGCTACTGCGAGATATCTTTAGTTTCGCAAGCAGTCTTTCGGCAGACTCGAACAACTCGTCTGAAATTGAAATGGCTATCTTCATACCAACAGTATAACCAGATCGTCGTTCATCTTTCGAATGGTTTGTAAAGTCCCTCTTGATTTAGGGTAATTCAAAACCCTTTCGACGCTCGCGCAAGAGCAACTTGTCTGCCTCTGGATCATCGACAAAGAGTTCCTTGTCCGGATCCCATCGAAGGGGTCGTTGCAATTCGCGCACGATGTTGGCTAGATGGCAAACCGATACGGATCGATGTCCAATCTCGACATCAGCCACCGGCATCTGACGTGACTTGATGCAATCGAGCCAATTTTGAAGATGCCATCGGGCCTGCCAAAGGGCCAGATCGTCACTCCATTTGCGTTCCTCTTCGGTCACATCAAGTTCCTTTCGGAGCGCCTCGGCGATCTCAGGCGGATTGGATGTGAATTTGTTCCGGTTGATTTCCAATTTGCCCTTCTCGCAAATGAATATCGCGCCACCCATGGGTCCCTTGCCTTGCTCGATTACATAATTGACCACCACGCCATTGGCATACTTCATCCGCACTTGTCCATTGAGTCCACTGCTCAAAGGTTCCAAGTCAACAGGCCCGGTCGTGTCGGTTCCCAAAGCCCATTGGATTTGATCAACGCCATGGGCACCCCAATTGGTCATCTGGCCTCCACCGAAGTCCCTCCATCGCATCCATCCAAGCCACTGGTTGTTGAACGGACGTTCCGCTGCTTGGTTGAGCCACATGTTCCAATCAAGCCCTTTAGGAATTTGTTCGGCAGGGAAACCTTCGGCTGGACTTGGGTCAGGGCCACTGTAAGCGACCGCGCGGACTTCGAGGATTTTTCCGAGTCCACCGTTGCGGATCAATTGGCATGCGACTCGATTCATCTCCATCGAGCGTTGCTGGGTTCCAACTTGGACGATCCTCTTGGTTTTGCGAGCAGTATTGACCAGTGCTCGACCTTCTTGAATGTAAAGCGACAAGGGCTTCTCGGCGTAGACATCTTTGCCAGCCATGCAAGCTTCGATGCAAGGTCGAATCCGTTGGAACTCACCAGTTGCGACGATCACCGCATCGATATCGTTTCGATCGAGAATTTTGCGATAGTCGGAGTAGATCTGCCAATCGGCTTTGAGCTTGTCGCGAAACGCCAGCGCTCGTGGTTCGTTGCAATCGGCAACAGCGACGATCTGGGCGGTTTCGGGAAGTTGTTCGATCAGCAGCGAACCGCGTCCGCCTACTCCGATGGCACCGACACGTATTCGTTGGCTGGCAAAGACTCGGTGGCTGTTCGATGCCAGTGCAATGCCTGCAAGGCTACTTGTTTGGGATAGGAATCGGCGCCGATCGACGCCCGTTGACTTCAAGGGTTTCATATTGGAGATCTCGATTTTGTGGAACAGTGTTCTGCTTGGTGTTTCTGCAACTTGTTCGGTAATCTACTGGAGGGCATAGCAGATGCAAGCAGGCAAGTTTGGAGAGTTATTTCGGTCACCTCGCGGTTCGCCGAGATCTATCTCCATCAGAATTCAATTCGCCGAGGGAAACGTTTCGCGAATTCATGCTAAACGCTGAGTTTGAGAACCCGAGTCCTACCTTGCTTTAGGCGTAGCCAGCGACTTCTATGAAAGAACTAAACGCAAGGCGGATGTATCGCAATCCTACTGCACGGTTGCTACAATTGAGTCTTATGGGAATAGGATCCCGGAGAATCTACTGACAATCTTGCGATACAAGGCACACCGATGAAACGAACCTCTCAATTGATTGCGATCTTCGCGATCCAACTTTCAGTCTGCTTGGCAAGCATCCATGGCCAAGAAGCCAAGCGCGAACCGATGGTACCTGAGCAAGGTACCAAGTTTACGCCTATCCAAATCGATACTACCGGCGACGGTTGGGTCGAACTTGGTAAAGACGATTTCCAACGAGCCAACTGCGATGAAGCAACTTGGACATGGGACGGGCCACTGGTGCATTGCACCGGAAAGCCTGTTGGAGTCTTACGTTCCAAAAAGAAGTATCAAAACCTCGAATTCGTCGGATGGTGGCGTCATCTTTCCTTTGCTGGAAACTCAGGGTTCTTCCTCTGGACCCCTGAAAATGCGCTCGAGAATCTACCGCCCAACAGGTTGCCCGATGCAGGCATCGAGGTTCAAGTCCTCGATACTGGCTATACCGAGCAGTATGAAAAGAGCTCCGGTAAGAAGGCCACTTGGTTTACGACTCATGGCGATATCTTCCCTGTTGGAAGATCCAAGTTAAAACCCTTCCCACCTCTTTCTCCCGATGGCTCACGCAGTTTCCCCAAAGGGAACTTTTCCAAGCCTTCGCCCGAATGGAATTTCTATTATGTCCGAGCTATCAATGGCGAAGTCCGATTGTGGGTCAACGGCCATGAAGTCTCCGGTGGCCAGCAGGCCAACCCCGCCGAAGGTTATCTATGTTTGGAATCTGAGGGAGCACCGGTTGAATTTCGCAATATCCGAGTTCGGGAACTGCCGTGAGCGATCAGTCAAGCGAACTGGATTTGTACGATTTCGAATTGCCACGAGAGCTTATTGCCCAAGATCCACCGCCGCATCGAACCGATGCACGAATGATGATCATCGATCGCAAGACCGGGTCGATCGAGCATGCTTCGGTGAGGGATTTGCCTGAGACGATGCGCGCCGGAGATGCCATCGTTGTCAACGACTCGAAAGTGATCCCGGCTCGGCTAGTGGGCTATCGAGCTCAAACCTCTGGCAGGTGGGAAGGTCTTTTTCTGCGTGAAGAGAACGGGGTTGGAGAGCTATTGTCCAAGACCAGGGGGTATCTTCAAGCTGGAGAGCGAATTGTTCTGAGAGATTGCGAAGGACGCGAGACGCAAGGATTGCTAGTCGTATCCCACACTCAGGAAGGCAACGTGTTGTTTGTTCCGGATCCGCAGGTGCCATGGTTGGATCTGTTGGAGCAAAGTGGCAGGATTCCTTTGCCGCCCTACATCCGTGATGGGCAGATGACTCAGGAGGATCGCGAGCGTTATCAAACGGTTTACGCGCGCAATCCTGGATCGGTCGCAGCTCCAACGGCTGGTTTGCATTTGACCGAAGACTTACTTAAGAAAATTCGCCAAGTCGGAGTCGCTTTGGTTTCGGTGACTTTGCATGTAGGGTTAGGTACGTTTCGCCCTGTTTCGGTACAAAAGCTGGCGGATCATAAGATGCATAGCGAGTATGCGCAGATCAGTGCCAATGTTGTGCGACGGCTACAGAGTGCCAAGTCCGAGGGAGGGCGCGTGTTGGCTGTTGGAACGACATCCGTACGTACGCTTGAAACCTCTGCTTTGCATGGAGACGGAAGCTTAATCGAATGGTCGGGGCAAACCGATCTGTTTATCAGGCCTGGATTCCAGTTCAAAGTGGTGGATCGGTTGCTTACAAATTTTCATCTGCCACGCAGTACTTTGCTGGTTCTAGTCAGCGCGTTTTCTAACCGCGAGTTGATGCTCGAGGCTTATCGCAAAGCCGTTGAGGAGCGTTATCGCTTTTTCAGTTATGGCGATTGCATGTTGATCCAATGACTTCAAAAAAAAAGGCTAAGAGCAAGCAGCAGGCTCCCTGGTTAGGGTTGGACATCGGTGGCGCGAATCTGAAATTGGCCCATAGCAGTCCCGACGTTCCATGGTCCAAGAGTGTGCCGTTTGCGATGTGGAAGGAGTCGGCAAGTCTCGCTTCGACCTTGGCTCAAGCGATTGATGATTCACCTGAGTTTCATGGGGTGGCAGTGACCATGACAGGGGAACTTGCCGATTGCTTTGCGACGCGTGCACAAGGTGTTGCGTGCATACTTGACCAAGTCACACGGCTATTTCCCGCACCTGTGGTTTTAGTTTACTGTGTGGATGGTCATTTTCGCAGTCCGAGTCAGGCAGCAAGGGATCCTTGGATGGCTGCTGCATCGAATTGGCATGCACTTGCCAGTTGGTCGCGTCGATTACTGCCGAAACCTAAGAGCAAAGAGGAAGAATCGACCGGTGTTTTGGTGGATATTGGGTCGACCACGATCGATGTCATTGGGGTGTCTACGAGTCGGTTGTTGACGGGTTCTAAGACCGATTCGGATCGGCTCAAGCGACGAGAGCTTATCTACACGGGGGTGGAGCGATCGAACCTGTGCGGGTTGCTTAGAAGCGTTCCATTGCACGGTAAAGCATGTCCGGTGATCAATGAGCAGTTCGCAACGACTAGGGATGCTTATTTGTGGTTAGGGTATTTCGAAGAAAATAAGCAGGACAATCAGACGTCTGATGGGCAACCAGCAACTCGGCATTGTGCACGGTATCGAATTGCTCGATTGGTAGGTGAAGATGGATCGACGCTTGCGGATTCGGACATTGATGCGATTGCTCAGAGTGTGATGGCCAAGCAGGTACGATTGCTGCGAAGGTCTTTGGAGAAGGTTTTAGGGCGAAATCGCGGGCAGGGGGCAGTTCCCTCGATGGTCTGTGCGGGGCATGGGGGGTTTCTGCTTCGCGAGGCATTGGAAGACGGGGTGGTTGCAAGTCGTTTTGGGGTGGGGGGGCAGATTTGGCTCAGTGACAAGTTAGGGGAAAGTTTATCGCGATGTGCACCGGCGTTTGCCGTTGCGCAGTTGGCTTCCGAGCAAATCGATTAGCTTTCGATCCCTGATGATAGATGTCTGTGAACCCGAACTTTTACGAAGTTAACGGAACCGAACCTTTACGAACTGGGTTCCACTTCCATCATATCATTTCGAGTTGCCAGCAAAGTTCAGTGGCCAAGCACGGGTGCCTGGCACCTTGGTCGGCGCGGTCTTGGAATGCTAGCATTGTTGACACATACACCTGGGGACAGACACGTGTCGATTCGCATTACGATTGCTAGCAAACTTCACTGGCCAGCACGGGTGCCTGGCACCTTGGTCGGCGCGGTCTTGGAATGCTAGCATTTGCTACCACGCACGACTGGGGACAGACACGTGTCGATTCGCAATATGATTGCTAGCAAACTTCACTGGCCAGAAGCACGGGTGCCTGGCACCTCGGGCAGCGCGGTCTTGGAATGCTAGCATTGTTGACACATACACCTGGGGACAGACACGTGTCGAT
>JBJSXX010000248.1:0-7074 GCA_046086605.1 Pirellula sp.
GGCGGGCTGAAAGAAACCGATGAAGCTCTTCACCGACGCATAATTGATCATCGATTCGCTATAGCATCTAAGGAGACAACTTTTGAGCAATTTCAACGTTTTCGGGCCAACCACACTTTTAATCGAACGTATTCTCGGGACTCGGATACCCCAGCGAATCGAATTACCTGGTTTGATGCGGTTGCCTATTGTAATTGGCTAAGCCAATCCGAAGGACTACCTCCTGAGGAATTATGCTATGAGATTAATCCTAAGGATCCAACAGATGTGATAGTTCCTTCGGATATTTTGACTAGAAGCGGTTATCGGTTGCCGACTGAATCGGAGTGGGAGTTTGCCTGCAGAGCCCAAAGCATCACCGCACGCCCCTATGGTTAGAACAAGGAGCTTTTGGCTCGCTTTGCATGGTACCGAACTATGAAAACATTCGGCGGAGTCAAACTACGCCCAGTGCTGGAGTGGCTGTTGTTAGCCGACTGGTGCCAGCGTCGGGCATTGGACTTGCACGGTACCGAACTATGGAAACATTCGCCGGAGGCAAACCACGTCCAGGGCTGGAGTGGGTTTGGTGCGCTGATGAGCCTGGGCTATTTGGTCGTGGTCTCGTTGGCTGCCCGACGCTCGCGCTTGTCGGCTAGCGTTCATGGCTGGAGTTGGTTGGTGCGCTGACGAGCCTGGGCTATTTGAACGTGGTCTCGTTGGCTGCCCGACTAACGGCGTTTGATGGCTGCGGCTAGCCGATTATTCGCCGAACTCGTGTTCGAGCTTCCATTCACGAAGCTTTACACGCTTGAGGTCCGGCAATTCCAATGATGATTGTTCGGATTCCATTTTCGTTTCGAGACCTTTTTCGCCTGCCTTAGAAGCACCGGGGGAAGTGAATGTTGGTGTGCCCTTTGGGATAACCTTCAACTTGACGGTGGATGCATCTACAACTGCGGTCAACGTCACAAGCCGAGTTTGAACACCATTCTCCCAAACAGGTGTCGTATGCTCGATTCGTAGTCGACCATTTTAAAGACGCTGTGCGATCGAACCAGTCGTTGTTATTCGAAGACCTTTCGGTACCGCTTCACGACTTAAGGGGTTTGTAGCTTTTGAATATTCTGCGGCAAGCTCGCCAGACATTTCGAGAATGACAATACCATTTATCTCACCAGCATTTGATTGTCGGCCAAATACCGCGATAGCCAAAGCAATCGCAAAAATTAAAATCGTCGATATTGTTTACGTTCTCATTAGGAGTCCTCTGGAGCAATAGTGGTGAACCTTCGCGGGCTTAGTTAAAACCTGCAGCGTTTTGACATGGCAATTCTTTTTGACGCCTTTATCGCGGTCTTTGATCGTATTGATCCAACGCGTTGCAAACAAAAAGAAATCAATGAAAGATCAATGAACCAAACAACTAGCTTTGCATCCCCGATGATCAGTACTGCAATACCCTCGGCATCGTCTTTGCTGCAGCAATCCAACTCGTCACTTCCGCCAAGCTAGGTGGCTGTCTGGTATTACGATTGTTCGTCGCGTTGACTTGCTTGAGTTTTGCGTGCAAGTTTGCCGGAACCCGTGCCGCAGGTTCGAGCACCGTATCGACACCTGCATCCTCTAGTAATTGCGCGTATTCTGAGCCCACCCCAGGGACGCGGTATAAATCCGCCATGTTGGCAAAACGCAGAATCCATTTTGGACTGATTCCCGTTTTCCCCGCCAGCTCCTTGCGCTGCTTCGGGGTTCGAGTTGCCTTGAGCAACCGATCGCTATCCTTGATCCCCGCCCCTAAAAACTTCGCCCGCCGGACCGGTCCAATCCCTTCGATATCGTCGATCTTGTAATTCGCCATGCTCGCGCTCCTCCGATAAACAAAAACAATTGGTATGAAATCACATCCCTTACATTCCTCAACACAACTTGCACACCAAATTCGATGAAGCAGATCTAGACCGGAGTTCCATCCTATGGGTGTTGAGTTTTGGGTCCATCCAAATAAAACGCACTTTGCGCGGCCAACACTTTCTGGTTTTTGGTGGACGCGTCTGATGTTCCCCATGTTGCCTCTTTGGCAGATCGACGATAATCGTGTATCTTGCTTGATTGAAATTGAGTTTGCAAGATCCACCCTGTTTTCCCTGCAGATTCCAGACCGACTTCTCGAAAGCTTTCCAGATGTTCAAAACGATCTTCGACTCCCTCAAGCAATTGCGTCTCGGGATTGGATTGTTGGTTGCCGCTAGTGCGATTCTCCTGATGCTCGATCTGAAATCCCGCAACCCTGGACTCGGAAAAAGCAGTAAGGGGGTTCCAAGGGTTGCAATCGTTCAGCATGCATCGATTAAAGCGATCGAAGATGGACGTATCGGATTACTCGAACAATTCAAATCTCGAGGATTCACCGAACCAGACAAGGTCCTTGTCAAGGTTTTCAATGCCGAGGGGGATATCGGGACGGCCAACGCGATCGCCAAAGATGTCGTCTCAGGGAATTATGATTTAATCATCACCATCAGCACTCCTTCCTTGCAGACAGTTGCAAGCGCAAACAAGTCCGCCTCACAAATCAATCACGTCTTTGGGCTAGTCACCGACCCGTACGCTGCTGGAGTGGGGATCGATCCATCGGACCACGCCAAGCATCCCGCGTATATGACAGGATTTGGAAGTATGCAACCGATAGAATCTCTCTTTGTTCGGATCAAAGAGATGAGAGCTGAGGCTAAGCGTATCGGCCTTGTTTGGAATCCTGCTGAGTCGAATTCTTTCGCGCAGACGAACCTTGCGCGTGAATTGTGCAAAAAAATGGATTTAGAGTTGATCGAGGGGAGCGTTGAGAACGCTGCTGCGGTACAGGAGGCTGTCAACTCGGTGATTTCGCGAGGGGTCGACCTGGTTTGGATTAGTGGTGATATCACGGTTTCCTCGGCATCTTCGGTGGTTATCCGAGCGGCGTCCAACGCAGGTGTCCCTGTTTTTAGTTCGCTTCCTTCGTCCGTCATGCAAGGTAGTCTTCTGGATCTCGGAGCCGACTATGTAACGATTGGTAGAACTCTCGGTCAGATGGCTTGCGATGTTCTCGAAGGAAAAAGTCCTGCCAGTATTCCGGTCGAGAATCAAACGGCTGAGATACTTTTGTACAACGAAACGGTTTTGCCGAAGTTGAAAGATCGCTGGACAGTCACCTCATCGATCAAGGAGCGAGCCGATGGTTGGATTACTGCGACGGAAAACAAGATTCCCCCGCAACTCGTACCCAAAAAGTGACCAGCCAGCGCCTTTTTCATTTGAACAAAGAAACCGAACGATCTGAAACACCATGGAAATTAAGTCGCAGCATGTAGGTGATCACTTTATTCTGTCGCTCGACGGGCGATTTGATGCCAGTTGGTCGGAGTATGTTGGTTCGGCCATCGAGACGGCGATTCAACGTGGCGAGCATCACATTGAAATCGATCTTGGAAGCGTCCATTACATGAGTTCCGCCGGAATCGGTGTGTTGCTCAAATATCGCAAGCGTCTGGCTGGGGTAGGCGGTTCCTTGCGGGTGGTCAATCCAGTTGACGATGTCCGGTCGGTACTGCGGTTGATGAAGCTTGAGGAGTTGCTCCTAGGTGAGCGCAGTTCAAAGGCTGGATTGGGAGGGGCGTCACCTAGGTCCGAGACGGAAAGAAAACTTGAACTAAATGGAGTGCAGTTTGAGTCCTATCGTCTTGAGCAGAAGCATCCGTTAAGATGCGCTTGGTTCGGTTATCCAGGTCGGTTGACAAATGGGACGCTTGATCCGGAGGGTGCGTACAAGCTGAGTATGTTGGAGGATCGGGTTGTGATTGGACTTGGTTCGCTTGGGGAGGAAATTCAGGTTCAAGCTGGCCACGAGGGTGCTCTTTGCCGATTCGGGGAGTCGTTAGCCATATCAGGGATTGGGATTGAGCAACCGACCGATGGTAGTAGGGTTCCTGACTTTCAGATCTCCAGAGGCGACATGATTCCCGAACTGCATTTGCTCTATGGGATCAGTATGCAGGGGGATTTCTCGCATTTGATCCGCTTCGAGGCGGGAAGGAGTCAGCGAGGTTCGTTTCCCTTGTCGGGTTTTATTCAAGGCGTGCTCGATGCATTCGAGTGTAAGCAAGGGGCGTTTGCTTTGGTAGTCGAGGCCGCAACGGTTGTGGGAGCCTCCCTGATTCAATCTCCGACCCGGGCTGATGGCAAGTCTCCGTGGACGTTTCCCGCGATCCGGAATTGGATATCGTTTACAAGTGAGCAGAACGAAGATCGCATGCTCGCCTTAATTGTTGGAATAGCATGTAGAGAGTGTGACGATGAGTTGCAGTCGTTTGTGCGGCCGCTCAAGGAGGGTGAGGTGGTTCAGGGACATTTTCATGCTGCTGTGTTTCCTTATCGCCCTTTAGCTAAGGGGTTACTGCCTTTGCATCAGACGATTCATGACTTATTCAAGCATGATACGCCCAGGAGCGTATTGCATTTGCTGTCGGACGATAGGCCGATTGAAGGGGTAGGGCAAACGGAATTGATGCGTGGTGCCTGTTGGTTTGGCCCTATAGCTGACTGCGGGGAGATGGTGTAGCGGAATGTTATTGCTGATAAGTGCCTTGAATTTTGGACTGGTATTCGCCTTGCTGGCTTTGGGTGTTTACATCAGTTTCCGCATCTTTCATTTTGCGGACATTACTGCCGATGGATCTTTTGCATTGGGGGGGGCAGCGACGACCGCGATGATTATATCCGGATGGAGTCCACTGCTCTCAACCTTGGGAGGGTTTCTTGGTGGGATGCTTGCGGGGGCTAGCACAGGGATATTGCATACGACCTTTAAGATCCATGGATTGCTCTCTGGGATATTAGTGACAACGGCTTTGTATTCGATCAATTTGCGGGTGCTTGGGCGAAGCAACGTTTCGCTTACCGACAGTCCTACATTATCGAAATCTTGGGCTGAGCTTAGCAAGATATTCTTTGGCGATCAGCAACGCCACAACCTTCTTGGATGGATGGTCGGGGCGCAGGACCTTGCGAACCTGTTGTTCTTGACAATTTTGGTCGTGTTTTTGGGGGTTGGGTTGTTTTTATTTCTCAAAACAAATCTAGGCTCTGCCATGCGAGCAACCGGTGACAACGCGCAGATGATCCGCGCACTTGGGGCTAGCGACAAAGTGCTGTTGATATTCGGGCTTGCGTTGGCCAACGGATTGATTGCTCTTTCTGGTTCTCTGCTTGCTCAATGTCAGGAATTCGCGGATGTTCAGATGGGGATCGGGATGGTGGTATGGGGGCTTGCAAGTGTGATTATCGGGGAGTCGCTCGTCGGGTCATCTCGTTTCGGCGTTTTGATTGTTGGAACCGTGATCGGGTCTATTCTATTTCGCATGATGATTGCCATTGCACTGCGATGTGGACTCAACCCGAACGACTTGAAGCTAATAACGGCCGTATTTGTTTTCTTGGCGTTGGTTGCTCCGCGCTGGTTTATGGCAATCAAGTCAAAGTTCAATTCAGATGCAGTTGGGGAGGCGGATCATGCTCAGGATATCTGAGGTAGTAAAAACATTTTATCCTGGCACGCCGAATGAGGTTCGAAGTTTGCGAGGCGTGTCGTTTACGATGGAGCCGGGGTCATTCACAAACATTATCGGTACGAATGGATCTGGCAAATCGACGATGCTCAATGCTGTTGCCGGGGTGTTTTTGGTTGACTCGGGCCAGGTGGAGTTGGCTGGTGATGACATCACAAGATGGACTGAGCATCAGCGGGCACGTAGGATCGGACGAGTTTTTCAGAATCCGTTTTCAGGCAGTGCGCCGACGATGACAGTTGCGGAGAATTTGGCGTTGGCGGCTCGAAGGGGCATGAGTCGTGGGCTTGGATGGTCGTTGTCAACGGCGTTGCGAGAGCAGATTGCACAGAGGCTCAGCTCCCTGAAGATGGGACTTGAGGATCGACTTGATAATCCGATTGGGAATCTGTCAGGCGGGCAGCGTCAAGCCATCACTTTGTTGATGGCGACTTGGCACAAACCGGATTTGTTGTTGCTTGACGAACACACTGCCGCATTGGACCCCAGATCGGCTGAACAGGTGATACGGTTGACGCACGAGATCGTAGCGCAGGATCAGCTTACGACGTTAATGGTAACGCATTCGATGCAGCAAGCGGTGAACTTAGGTGATCGTATTTTGATGATGCACAAGGGGGAGATTATTGCGGATCTGAGCGGTTCCCAAAAAGCGCGTTTGCGTCCGGAGGATTTACTCAGTCGTTTTGACGAATTGCGTAGACGCGATCAATTGACACCCGCCGTTGGTGAGATGTTGGAGCGGTTTTATGTTTGAGGGCGATTTCACCCTCACGCCCCCGTCCCCCTCTTCCGAACGCGGGAGGGGGGGAAGCTCTTGTCACCCAGGGTGTGCTAATCGCTTCTCAGCCTGCGGGCTTCTTGGCCGTAGATTCAAGGTGCGATTTTGTTTGTATTCCACGCCTTATGCCATGCTCAAAACCTTGGTCTATCCGGCATTGTCGTGGGTGATGGTATAATATCCGGTGAAAGGCCCCCCAGCGACGCAAGACAAAGAACTCTACCAATACATTTTAGGACTGAAATCCCCTTGGACCGTCTCCGAGGTCGAACTGAAGATGAAGGACGAAGAGATCCAAGTGAGGGTCGAGCACCCTGTTGGTGCAAAGTTTTGCTGCCCAGATCATGGAGTCAAGACCGTGACGTTACCATGGGCTTTGCCTCATAGTCGATTCACGATCATGTTTGAGAGGCTTTCGATCGAAGTCCTGCAGATGACTCAAACCGTCAAAGGAGCCATAACTATTTTGAGGCGTGTCACAAAAAAGCGATTGTACAGTTTCTATCTCTCCTACGCATAGGATGAAAACCGATATCCAATCAACCGTTTGCTTAAGGGTCTATTAAGCGAACAGGATTCTGATGAATCTTCTACAGTGTCTGCAATGGTGGCTAACCGCGAAGGATCTTTTGCTCCCATCGCATGGGGCTTGTTCGGGTTAGTCGTGCTCTCGATCGGAAGCTATCTGGGATCGCAACGGCTATTGGC
>JBJSXX010000249.1:0-10376 GCA_046086605.1 Pirellula sp.
TCATCGTCTGCTGTGATCTTGCAGAACGATCCCGCCGGAGACTGAACTCTCGCGATTTGGCTTTCGGTCGAATAGCTTCGAATGACTGCCGATGGTTTGAGGTTTATCGAAGTAAAGCCCACCAAACCATCCTGAGCCCCAACGGGGACCCTGATCGGCAGCGCCGAAGTCACGAACTCTATCGATACCAACTTGCTGACGAATCCAAGATCGGTTTGACCACTCGAGCTTGAGCAACCGAGTCGTTCTCTTTGACATTGGTGGCAAAGTACCATGATTCGATCATGACCCCACCACTTGCAGAGACCAACATCGACTGAGCTGTCTGCACAAAACTGATCTGCGGATCGAGCGACTTGGCCGCATCAAGCTTAACAGTTTGCACTTTGGCCGAATCTCCGAGCAAGCTCGATAGATCGCATGCTGCTAAGGATTGTAGGTTCTGCGACTCGATCAACGCGGCCACCAAGCATAGATCCATGATGTTTCGGAGTTCTCCAAAGACGGGATCTTTGACAGCTAGCTCGCCAAGTTTGTTGGTGAAGTTATCGGCCCACTTCTTGGCGATCGGATCAACTTTACCAGTCGCTTTTCGATTACCTGAATTGTCAAAGGTCTCCGACTCGGTCATCGTCTTGATGCGTTGACCCGATAGTTTCCATGCCAATTTGTCTTTGCTGTGCGAAATCGCATCGTAGTCACAGGACATCCAGAAGCGAGATTGCAATTGGGTCGATGCATTTGCACGAGTCTTGACCATCTCCAAATAGCTTGGCAAACCTGATACCGGTGCCTTTGCTAAGTTCATTCCATAGAGTTTCATTCGGTAGTCGGCGGCCAAGATAACTCGTGCCATGTTGCTCTCGGCAGGGATCCCCGTAAGGCTCACTTGCTGAGGACCAAAAGCCCTCGCGAGCTCAGATACGACTGCAGGTGTGATGCCTTCGACGGTGAGCCCACTACGTGCCTGATTGAACTGTCGATACCCTTGTTCCGTCGGATCGATCGAGACCGAAATGCCTCCGTTGCGAGCTTGGTTGACGTAGCGGAATGCAGTCGCCAGATCATCCAAGTTGATCACCGGATTACCAGAGTTCTTACCAACGATCGAGCCTTTGGATCCAAGGATCCAAGGTTCGGCTGGACCTGCAAGCACAATGTCATTGCTCTCCGGATAGACAAACACGTAATCAATGCGGGTTAATCCACCAAGGCAGTAAACATCTTCAGGGATTTCTTTTCCTTGCTTCTGAGCGTCCAAAGCAATCTGCTGAACACCTTTGAGCGAGATCAACCGAAGATCACTTGCTTTTGCCAAATCCCCTTGAGGACCGTGCATCGCAGCGCGAAGTTTTTCGAGGTTTTGGGTTTGTTCTTCAGCAGTGACATTTCGCAGAACGCCGTTGGAATCGATCATGACTCCACCGACACCCTGATTATTACCGAAAAAACCTCCCCCAAACTGGGCCGTTGCGTCTTGGAACGAAACGGAGCATGCGGCCACTGCGACGGCAAAAGACCGTAGTAACCAAGACTGAACGAGGCCAGACATTCTCAAACGCATGATCATACTCCGTTAAAACACCAAAAATTGTGCTACGATGGAACCGGGGGAAAACCCAAACCACTCCCCATTAGTTTATTTCAGCCTTTGCACGATGCAACCAAACAACCAATCTGCCTACCTGATTATTCGCCAAGGAAACCGCTGGACCGACGTTTTCCGTCTGGAATCCAGCCAAAAGTTGATTGTCGGAAGGGCTTCGTCGAACGAAATTCCAGTCTCGGATGAGCGGGCAAGCCGCCGTCACGCTGAAATATCTTTCAAGGATGGTAACTGGCTAATTAAGGATTTAGGATCCCGTAACGGCACCCTCTTGGACGGTTCGAAGATCGACGCTCCGATGGTACTTTCCCCAGGAAATCAAATAACGGTTGCATCGTGCCGGATGACTTTTGTGCACTCGCTGACCGATTATGTGCCCCCGACGAACGATTCTGAGGGTACTAACGATTCTCCCGGATCCCAAACCCATTCGGATCTGCCCCCTTCGATCACGCACCGGCAATCCAAAGCCTCCATGCTCGGCTCGCAAGAACTCTCGGCCAATCTGCTTGCGCCAACTCAAAGATCCTCGTCAGAATCCGCCAAGTCGGAATCTTCGGAACCAACTGTCCACGCCGCAGCCCTCGAAGTCCTCCAACTGGCATTCGAGCTTGCCAAGTTGTCATCGATACCCGAGGCGTGCGAACTGGCACTTACTAAACTACTGGCCGTGACGGGTTGCCAAGCCGGCGGCGTTATTAAGATCGATGGGATTAACAAAGAGTCCAAGAGCGATCGGAGCAAATCACCCGAATCCTCTTGTGCTTCCATCTCCGTTCTCGCCGCATCGGAGCTTGCCGGTAAAGCCTACCATCCCATTTCCGATACGATCGTTCAAAATCTTATTCGTGACCCGTCGGCAATCCTTGCACGCAATATGACATCAGACCCGAGCCTCATCGGGGATCCCAAGCAAACCGGTAGCCACGTTCTTTCCACCACATCCTTGATCGCCGCACCAATCCAAGTCGATGGAAATCTCTTTGGCATCATGCACCTGTATTCGCGTATAGGTCGTAAAGATCTCGCACCGAGCGATCTCGAGGTTGCCTTGGCCATTTCCGAAGTCCTCTCGGTATCGATCGGTAATTTGCTCAAGCATCAGTCGCTAGAGACCAAGCTTCAATCGACATCCTCGCGACTCGAACAACTCGAGCAGCGCCTGGGTCATGGCGATTGGATCGGTGACTCGCAAGCCATGAAGATGCTCAGAGAGCAAGTTCGACGCGTGGCACCGACGCAGGCCACGGTCTTGATACGAGGTGAAAGCGGAACTGGCAAAGAACTCGTCGCACGCGGCATTCACGAAAACAGCCAACGGGCTTCTGGCCCGTTTGTCACCATCAACTGCGCAGCCCTCTCTCCCACCCTGCTTGAAAGCGAACTATTCGGGCATGAAAAAGGTGCTTTCACCGGTGCCACGGATCGCAAAATTGGAAAATTCGAACTTGCCAATGGCGGAACCATGCTCCTGGATGAACTAGGGGAAATGAGCATGGAAATCCAAGCCAAATTCCTGAGGGTGCTCGAGGGCCATCCTTTCGAAAGACTTGGAAGCAACAAACCGATCCGGTCAAACGTTCGCATCGTTGCGGCTACCAATCGCGATCTCGAGCACGCAGTTCAGGAAGGCCGATTCCGATCGGATCTGTACTTTCGTTTGCGGGTGATCGAATTGAAAATCCCACCCTTGAGAGATCGTATCGATGATGTTCTCCCCTTGGCAGAGTTCTTTCTCAAGCAATTTCGAAATAGTTCTGGTCATGGCCCAACACGATTCTCCGAAAGAGCCCAATCGGCCATGATGGCTTACCACTGGCCAGGAAACATCCGAGAACTCAAGAACTCGGTCGAGCGCGCACATGTGCTAGCCATCGGAGATTTCGCCCAACCCGAAGATCTCGCCTTGTCGAATCTTCAGATTCCCGGCATGGCCAGTCCAGCCATAGCGACGCAGGATGATCCGCATGAGTACCGCGAAAGAACGCTCGATCAAGTCGAACTCGATCACATCGCACAAACGCTCCGCTACACCCAAGGGCAAAAAAACCGAGCCGCTAGCATCCTGGGAATCGAACGCTCGACGCTCGATCGCAAACTCAAACGACTTCAGGACGGCTCCTAACGTGCCGCCGCTGCTTGATCGATCGCTCGTTTGCGCGCAGCTTCAAACTCGTCGCCCTGCGTCCATGATTGCATCTGAGGTGCATCGGCGGCACTGAGCCCAACCTCTGTGAGCAATTGGATATCCTCGATCGCACCGCTTAGATCCCAACTCGGATCGTACTGATCGGATCGCTGATGGTAGTGCTTATCGGTCCAAGCTTGCAGTTGTTTTTTCCCCCACCCCTCCGGCTGATTCCTAACGGCATGACCGCTATGCAGATAAACTGCAGGGACTCCAACCTTGGCAAGCGAGAACTGGTCGGAGCGATAATAAAATCCTTTGCTCGGCTCAAGATCGCCGACAACGACTCTTCCCTGTTTGGTAGCGGCACTTTGAACCAAATTGTCCAGCGAACTTTTGCCTAGCCCGATGACTTGGACATCCCTGGTCGGTCCCAAGAAGTTGATGCCATCGATGTTGATCAAAGCCGAAAGTTTTCCATTGGGAATAGGCGGGTTTTCCGCAAGGTACCTTGATCCCAAAAGGCCTTGTTCCTCAGCTCCTACAGCGGCGAACAGTAGCGATCGTTTGGGTCGATACCCCGATTCGCTGATCGCCTTGAGGATCGTAAGCAAGGCTGCCGTGCCCGAAGCGTTATCGATCGCACCGTTGTAGATATTGTCGCCGTTTGCATCTCGATCGGCTGACATCCCGATGTGATCATGGTGAGCCATCAAGACGACATATTGATCGGATAGAGCCGGGTCGCTTCCGGGCAGAACACCAAGGACATTCGCCGTGATTCGCTCCCTGGCATTGCATTCGAGATTTGTCGAGAGTCGCAATCCCAAGGGTACCGGTTTGAAATCGCGATCCTCAGCCGACTTGCGTAACTCATCGAGGTCAAAACCGCCAGAGCCCAATAGTTCCCGTGTGGCAGACTCAGTCATCCAGCCCTTGATGTCCATTCGCGGACCGGAGGAATCTCGGAGTTCAAACTCCTCTCCCGTCCAAGAGGTTTGTATGACCGTGAATGGATAACCTGCCGAGGCATCGGTGTGAATGATGATCGCACCTGCAGCACCTTGCCTTGCAGCGCTTTCGTACTTGTAGTCCCAACGTCCGTAGTAGAGTCGCTTTGATCCGGCAAACAGATCTGGATCGTTTTCAGGATCGTTGTTCATCATCACCAATATTTTTCCCTTCAGATCCATCCCCTTGTAATCGTCCCACTGGAACTCAGGGGCTTGGATTCCATAGCCGACAAACACCAACTCGGCATCCTTAATCGCTATCCTCGGATCGGGCTTACCCGCGACAGCGATGTAGTCCTTGAAATATTCGAAGGATACTTTCTGACCCTCTTTAGCCTCGAAAGCCCAAGTCTTGTCGGGGGTACTGGTAAGTCCAAGCATCGGAAAGACTTGGCGGTAGGATCCGATTGCAGGAACGATATCGAGCCCGTTGGCTTGAAACTGCGTCTCGATATAAAGTTGCGTCAACGCGTCACCTTGGGTTGCTGGCCCGCGACCTTCGAGCAAATCATCAGCGAGAAACCGGATATGCGCCCTGAGCGCAGACTCCGAGATCTTCTTTTGGACAGTCTCAATGCTCTGTCCCCAAGCCGAACAAGAACTCACCCCTAAAATCAGCAACCAGTTTACAATGAGCGTACTACGGCAACCAAGCATTCGAATTCCCTTTTGAGTCGACGGGTGTTTGCGAAGTTATCTCCGCAGGACTTTCCTAAGCATATCGTACCGTATTTTTGTTAGGCTTCCTAAGGGCAATCCATGACCCAACCCGTGAATCAGAGGTTCGAATTCCAAGTTGGGGGAATGTCGTGCGCTGCTTGCGTAGGCCGAATTGAACGGGCAGTGAAAAGAATCCCAGGGGTTGCCGATATCTCTGTGAATCTTGCAACTCAGCGGGCCGTTGTCCACTTGGCTAGCAGTCCTGCTGTCTCTTCAGAGCAAATCGCCGATGCGATCATCCAATCGGGTTACTCGGCACTCGAAGTTCAAAAACCGTCAAATCAAGAGCGCGTGAGCGAGCCCCATGAGGATCTTTCGAATCAGGAACTCGCTAGCCTGGGTCGCGACTTTTGGATTTCATTGATATTCGCTTTGCCAGTCTTTCTGATTTCCATGCTGCCGATGCTTTGGAGTCCACTGATGGACCGTATGATGCAGTGGATGCCCATGCAAAGCTGGAACTGGATCCTCTGGGGGCTTGCGACGGTCGTTCAGTTCTGGTCGGCTCGACGTTTCTATCGAAAGGCCTACCACAGCCTATGGGATCTTTCGCCCGACATGAACTTTTTGGTCGCCATGGGAACCACCGCCGCTTACACCGTTAGCACCCTGATCACATTCTTTCCCAACTGGCTCGGTCGAATCCAGCAGCATGTTTACTTTGAATCCTCAGCCGTCGTGATCTGCCTTGTGCTCCTAGGAAAGTACCTCGAAGCAAGGTCGAAACGGACAACCCGAGATGCTCTCTATAGTCTAGCTCAGCTTCAACCGCAAATGGCCCATCACTTGGTAAATGGTGTCATCACCCCGACGCCTACTTCGCAAATCAACATGGGTGATCGCTTGGTGGTCTTCGAGGGGCAATCGATCCCTCTCGATGGACGAATCATCAGCGGTAGCAGCTTTGTCCAAGAAGCGATGGTCACTGGCGAGCCGATCCCTAAGGAGTTGACCGTTGGAGATCGAGTCATCGGCGGAACGCTCAATGGCAACGGACAGTTGACGATCGAAGTCACCGCGATTGGCTCCGATACATTCCTGGCTCGCATGACCGCACTGGTCGTCGATGCTCAGTCCAAGAAGCCTCCGATCCAGTCTGCTCTCGATCGCATCATAAGAGTATTTGCTCCTTCGGTACTTGTCCTAGCCATCCTGACTGCCATAGGTTGGTGGACGATGACCCTGGAATCAGCCTTCGAAAAAGGACTCTTGCATGCAGTAGCCATACTTGTTGTCGCATGTCCATGCGCTCTGGGACTAGCGTCCCCGATAAGCATGGCAGTAGGCAGTGGACGTGCCGCAGAGCTTGGGATCCTTTTTCGATCCCACGAATCGATCCAGAAACTCGCTCGAATCGACTCGATCGTTTTCGATAAAACCGGAACCCTCACAACGGGCAGACCCACGTTGGCCGGAGCCTTTCCAGTTACAGAGTCGACGATATGCACAAACGAATCGGAGCTGCTGAGACTCGCATCGATGGCTGCCAAATCCTCCAACCACCCTATCGCCATCGCAATACGCGATGCGACCAAAGAGCTTCGATCCTTGGCACTGGTCATGGAAACACAGGCTGTGCCGGGCAAGGGAATCCGGGTTCGACTAAGCGACAATCGTAAACTCGCGCTCGGCTCGTACGCTTGGATGAAACAGCAAGAATTCACCAATGAACACTCAGATCGATTGCAGTACGAATTGTCCAGTCGAGGCTACAGCATCAGTTGGCTGGCCGTAGGTCATGAGCTAGCGGGAGCCTTGGCCGTCCAAGATCCGATCAAACCAGAGGGAGCCCAAACGATCGCTTCGTTGCATCAACAAGGATTGAAGATAGCGATCCTATCAGGAGACCAATCGGTTGCAGTCGAAAAGGTCGCCATGGAACTCGGTGTGGATCGATGGCATGCCGAGCACTCACCTGAAGAGAAGAGTACGAGGATCCGAGAGTATAAAGATGCCAAGGAAAAGGTCGCTTTCGTCGGAGATGGGATCAACGATGCACCCGCCTTGGCCCAAGCCGATCTTGGGATCGCGATGGGTAGCGGTTCGGAAGCGGCGATCTCATCGGCGGACGTTGTGCTGGCTTCAAGCTATCTGCCACAAATTCCTCTTGCGATCGGACTTGCGCGCAACGTCATGCGCAATATTTACCAAAATCTATTTTGGGCGTTTGCTTACAACATCCTGCTGATCCCACTTGCGGCAGGGTGGTTGTCGCCTTGGACCCATTGGACCTTAACCCCTATGCTAGCTGCTTTAGCGATGGGCGTGTCGAGCCTGTTGGTCGTGGGCAACGCGCTACGACTAAGGCGTTATCGATGAGATGCAGGAATCTTCTTCGATAGTCTCCAACGTCGGCGATCATCGAGTCGCCGGAGTAGAGCCACGATCAGGGAGTGGCTGATCGGCGACTTTAGTGCAATGGTTTGTTCGTTTCTTCGGTTGGTAGATAGCACGCCCGGATTCAAGGGCGCGCTTCCGGGCCGCTTCAACATATGCATGCAGATCACCACCGTGTTCGGCCAGTAGCTTTTCGCGCGTAGCATGAATCTCGTCCAAAATTGGATTAAAAGTCATTATCAGCGTCTCCCAAAGACTGAATTGGTGTACAAACCAAAATCCGTGGCAGTTGCAGATCTTCCAGTAAACGATAGAGTCTCGGAAGCTCTGTTGCGTTGGCTATGTGGCGACAATTTTGTGTCAATAAGTATTCTACCCCGGCAAGTACAGCCGAGGCAACATGCAAAGCGTCCAAGCGAGCTTTAGGCGGCATCATGCAGCCTGTCACGATTTTATCAGCGAGTGATTCCACTTCTGGATCGGGTAACAGGTCGAAACTTGGGAGTTTCCGTTTCAAGCCATTGCTTCGCGTGAACCTGCAGGACCGCTATTTCGGGATTCTTGCTCGGCCGAGCAGTTGCGTGGCTAATGACTGAAGTTTCGATGTAGCTTTGTATGAGATCATGTCCGTAGGCTAGCAAAGCCGTAGCCTCTCCATTTTCGGCAACAATTTTCTCTGCGCGTGATTCGTCAATCTTCGCATCCCTGTCGATACCGAGTTGAAGAATGGGATGTACCTGCATTTTCAGGGCACGTTTCTTGTCAGCAGTGCTTAAGGACTTTGTCTTGAGGTTCGGTGCGTCAATCATCCAACTGCACATCGGACAAAAACAATGTGCATCGGGCGAGAACTTTGACCTGCCCGGGTTTTCGATAAGGTCGAAAGAATTCTCAAGATATGTCGAAAAAAATTCGCGAAAAATGAAACTTCCTTTCGATCTACCCGTGCGGCGTCTGGGATATTCAAATAGTGTTTGACGATCCAGTCCGCCGCAGCGTGCGGCAAAGTTGATTCCGCGAATAAATGGTCTCTAATCTCAGGGATGGCGATTTGTGGACTTCGGTGCATCCGTTGGTTCGAATTCGTCATTAAGATACTCTCTCGTAACGTAATCTGTTGCTTTGTAGTTGTCATGGCAGTTCATGCAGGAATCAATGCGCCCTCGTGCGAGTACCTGACTAGCATCCGAGTTAACCACAGCGAACTCCCAGTCGCCGTGTTGCTCTGCATATCCTGGAGGCATCTTCCGCATGATGGTTGCCAGTTCAGGTGAACCGCCTTCTTTCTTGTCATACTTCCATTTCACTATTATTGTGCCTACCGGATAGTCATCTGTCCCCTTTCGGATGGTTGGAAGGGATTCTTTGGTGATGTAAACTTCGCAGTAGCGTGGGCCGTGTACTTCATGCCAATCGAGGGGTTGCGTGCAAAGCATAGCGGTATTGGGGCTCATCAGATAACGCTCCTGGGTTACAGCGACAAGCTTCTTCTTTTGGGTAATTTCTCTCAGATACGATCTAGACTTCGCGAGTTTATCTTTTTCAGGTGATCGCTCCGTTGGCTCTTGGCTCAACAGAAAAGGGATCGCCCCAAGCGACGCTAGAATCATAAACAATGCGATAGTCTTGCGATTCTTATTCATGACTCTCTCCGCGAAAGACAGGTATCACCGAGCACTAGCAGTTGACTCGACGTAAGTCAAAACGGCCGATCGAGTGCTTCTATCCATCGGATTGTTACGTGCCTCATTAGTCTGCACCAAGGTCTTGGACGAATCTTGCATGAGGCACCACCGCACTCCGATCAACTCCAAGTTGCTCGGCGACGATCAATTGTAATGCATTCCAAACGTCAGTTGGGTTGCGAGTCGAGTACCTAGTCGCAAGCGTATTGTAATTTAGCGCGACAAGGTTTGTAACGAGATCACGAACTGTTGAGCATGTTGACTCGGGATAAATTGCAAACGGTTGAGTCAGGTACATTAGTATGACGGAACTAATGACACCACACACTCCGGCAACGAAAATTCCGGCTACCACATTCTGTTGTGCAAAACCGAGAAAGGATGCGTGTACTACGATGGCGACTAGCATGCAATTGAGAAGTGCAAGCCACGATGGTCTCCCGAGTCGAGGGAACCGCAAATCCATCCGGGAACTAAGATTTTGCCAATAGGTTCGTCTTCCAATTAATGGGATTACGCGATCCAATTTTGTTTTGGGTCGAATTTCCGAATGAGACAAGCCGAGGGAGTGCACATGTCTCCGCAAATCATAAAATACAGCAGCGCTCAAACATGTGCTGGATTTCAACGTTGAGTCAGCAGTCTTTTCGAGAATGAATTCATACACGTCGCCGACAGTTAGCATCTTGCTAGCGCGATCGTCCGGGATTGAAATGTCGAACGCTTCTTCGATTTCCATTACGAGTTCGACGGTATCAAGTCCCATTGCGATGCTCCTTCAGCCTCCGGCACGAACGACTCGATTCACCCAGCGGCGGGATAAATTATTGATTTGTCAGTGCACCTGATCGCCGCGTGGGTGCAGTCGTTGGTTCCCCGTCGTTTTG
>JBJSXX010000250.1:0-4885 GCA_046086605.1 Pirellula sp.
ACTCGTGCTCGTGCTCCTGCTCGTACTCGAAGCCCTTCCGAAATAGTTTAGGCCACTAGACTACTGAAAATTCCGCAAGGATCCAAAACCAATTTCATTAGCCACAGTTGCTTTCCGATTACGATCACGAGCACCGTTTCACTGAGCACGAGCACGAAGTCACAGGGGCAATAACTTCTTATGTTTTCACCCACAATAATTCCTGAAGAACCCCATTTCATTGAGTACGCGTATGAGTACGATAAATGTCAGTAGCGTATACCTCTATTCACGAAAATCCCTGAAGAGCTACCTAGAAAACCAAGAAATCATAAGTCATGCTCAGTAGATCTGTTCGTATACCGATATCGATCGTCTTATGGTTGTTTGCCACGGCTAGCTCGCCACAGATTGGTTTCGGACAGACCGAGTCGACCAAGTTCTTCGAAGAGAACATCCGACCACTCTTGGTTCAGCACTGCATCGCATGCCACGGGCCTGACAAATCCGAATCGTCACTCAGGCTCGATCAGCCCGATCGGTTCGCTCAAGGCGGAGACTCCGGAGCACTCATCGATCGCGATCAACTACAAGCAAGCTTATTGCTTCAAGCCGTACGTCACGAAGGCTTGGAGATGCCTCCGAATAAAAAACTGCCCGATGAACAAATCGCAGCACTTGAGACTTGGGTGCGGTCCGGGGCAACTTGGCCAGAGTATGTCAAAGAACTCTCGCCCCCCTCGGATCAGTCCCAAATCACCCAAGCCGATCGCGAGTATTGGTTCTTTCAGCCTTTGAGCGATCCGGATCTAGCGGCCTCGACCTACTCCAATCCAATCGATGGATTTATCTCGCAAGCCCTCCAATCCCAAGGGCTGAATCTTGGCAACCGAGCCGAAGAATCCGCTCTCGTACGAAGACTCTATCTGGATCTTGTTGGAGTCCCACCTACCTACGAACAGTTGCAAGCTTACTTACAAACTCCGTCGATCGACTCCCAAGGGCAATCTCGCTATGAGCAACTCGTTGACAAACTGCTCTCGGATTCCCGTTACGGAGAACGATGGGGACGCTACTGGTTGGATCTAGTCCGGTTCGCTGAATCAGATGGTTTCAAACAAGACGATTTTCGTCCCAGTGCCTACCGCTACCGAGATTATGTGATCCAAGCCTTCAACGAGGACATTCCCTATAGCCAGTTCATTGCCGAGCAACTCTCAGGGGATGAAATCGATCCAAACTCCGATCGGATGAATGCAGCGACGGGTTATCTGAGGCACTGGATCTACGAATACAACCAGCGGGACGTTCGTTCGCAGTGGGATAACATCCTCAACGACTTGACCGATGTGACCGGAGAAGTTTTCTTGGGGCTAGGGTTTTCCTGTGCTCGATGCCACGACCACAAATTCGACCCGCTCCTTCAAAAAGACTACTACCGCTTGCAGGCTTTCTTTGCACCGATGGAGCCTCGCTACGACATCGCTTCTGAAGCCAAGTCATTCGATGATCGTAAAGAGGCCCTCGATGCGTGGTCGCTGTGCGCCGAACCGATTCAAGCAGAGCTCGAGTCGTTGCAAGAAGAGACTCGCACGAAGGTCATCGAAGGCGCGATCGAAAAGTTCCCACCCGATGTTCGACCATCGCTTCGCAAAGCTCCACAGCAGCGCCGACCCGAAGAGCGTTCGATCGCCGTGCTCGCTTATCTGCAGATCGAAAATGAAATCAAAGGCATCGACTACAGCAAAAAACTCAAAGGGGATGCGCTCGATCGCTGGAAGTTTCTCAAGAAACAATACGACGAACTCAAGAAAGGGATCCCTAAAGAACCTGAAATCGCCCTGACGGTTCGTGACTCAGGGCCCAATGCTCCTGAGCTCACGATTCCAGGTAAGTCTAGTGCTGGTCGGATCGAGCCCGATGTCCCAACGGTGGTTTCCCAAAAGCATCCTGTTGTTTTCCAAGAAGACCAACCGAGAGTTTTGGCATCATCCACTGGCCGACGTTCCGCCTTGGCTCGCTGGATCGCCAACCCAGGCAATCCGCTCGCTTGGCGAGTGATCGTCAACCGAATCTGGCAGCATCATTTCGGTAGAGGTTTGGTCGCATACTCGAGCGACTTTGGCCGACTCGGTGAGCCTCCAACACATCCGCAGCTGCTGGACTATTTGGCTCAGTACTTGCTCCAGAACGATGGCAAATTCAAATCGTTGCATCGATTGATCGTCACGTCGGAGACCTACAAACAAAGTAGTTATCCAGAGCATAGAGCCCAGGGCCTAGCCATCGATCCAGAGAATCGCATGCTTTGGCGATATCCACCTCGTCGACTCGATGCCGAACAGATTCGCGATTCCATCTTAGCCGTCTCAGGCAGCCTCGATAGTCGTATGGGTGGGCCATCGGATAACGGGGACTCGAACCGACGTAGCATCTATCAGCGAGCCATGAGGAATAGCCCCAACACGTTCCTGGCCAGCTTTGATGCACCCGACGGGAGCGCGTCGATTGGCCGTCGTAACACGACGACGACATCATTGCAGTCTCTGCTGCTTACGAATTCACCTTGGATGATCCGAAAATCCGAGTCGTATGCCAAGCGTTTGATTTCCGAGCACGATTCGACTCAACCGAGGATTCAGGCGATGTTTCGGGCGATTTTGCTTCGAGAGCCTGCCGATGAAGAATACCGCTGGGTTAGCCAACTGGTCGAAGCACCCGAGGGCTCCGATCCACTTGGAGCCTGGGCCGATGCGTGCCAGTCCCTTTGGAACACCAGCGAGTTTCTCTACATCGAGTGAATACTTGAGACTTGTTTAACCCTACCTTATCACCGGAATCGCTATGGAGTCTCCTTCTATTCATGATCGCCGAAGCATGCTCGCCAATGCGGGTTTCGGTTTCGGACTGCTCGCGCTCCAAGCGATGCTCGCACCCAACCGCTTGCAGGGTGTGCAAGATACAGCCCCCCGAGCCGCTGGAAAGAAAGGGCATCATGCGGCCAAGGCCAAGAGTATCATTTTTTTGTTCATGGAAGGTGGCCCGAGTCATATTGATCTATTTGATCCCAAGCCACGGCTCGAGCAGCTTGCAGGCCAGCCTTTGCCGTCGAGCTTTAAGCCGATCATCACCCCGATGGGTGAATACAACGCTCCATTGATGCCGAGCAAACGAACCTGGAAACAGTACGGAAACTCCGGAACTTGGGTCTCGGATTGGCTACCTCACACGGCCCAACATGTCGATGACCTCGCGATCATCCGATCCTGTTGGGGAAATGGACTGAACCATTCCAATGGTGTTTGCCAAATGAACACCGGCTCGACGCTCGGGGGGCGACCAAGTTTGGGCTCCTGGGTCACTTATGGACTTGGAACCGAGAACGAGTCTCTGCCTGCTTTTGTGGTTATCGAAGACGATGATGGCAAGGTGATCAATGGGCCTCGAAATTGGAGTGCGGGCTTCATGCCGGCAACTTATCAAGGCACCGCGCTGCACTCGTCTGGTGCACCGATCCGGTTTCTGACGGCTCCCAAAGAGATCGATTCTTGGCGACAAAACAACAAGCGAAAATTGATTGAAGCCTTGAATCGTAAGCATCAAGCCGACCGGTCGATCGATTCTGAACTCGATGCCCGTATCCGATCTTATGAACTCGCGTATCGGATGCAATCCGAAGCACCCGAAGCAGTGGATCTTTCGCAGGAATCGCATTCGACGATGCAGCTCTATGGTATCGACGAGAAGGAAACCAGTGTCTTTGGGCGCAACTGCTTACTAGCCCGCAGGCTAGTCGAGCGAGGAGTGCGTTTCGTGCAGTTGTACCACGGATCAGGTAGCCGATGGGACGCGCATTCAGGGATTGAAAAGAATCACTCGACGCTTTGCCGAGCTTCGGATCGCCCGGTTGCTGGCCTTCTTACAGATCTTAAACAACGTGGGCTTTTGGATTCGACGTTGGTGATTTGGGGAGGAGAATTTGGGCGTACCCCGATGAGCGAAAAAGGGGACGGTCGAGATCACAACTCGAATGGATTTACGATGTGGATGGCAGGTGGTGGGGTGCGCGCTGGCCAGACGATTGGGAGCACCGACGAGATTGGACTTCATGCAGTCGAGGATCGGCTTCACGTACACGATCTTCACGCGACGATCCTGCATCTGATCGGTCTGAATCATTGGGATTTGGTCTACTCGCATCAAGGTCGCCCGGAGCGTGCCACCCAAAACGAGGGCCGAGTTTGCACCAAACTCATTGCATGATGTGTTTGCAACCGCTGATTGCAGACCCAAGTTCAAAAAACCGCTGATGAACACTCATAAACGCTGATAAGCAGCCCGGGAAACTAGGTCAAGAAGAACCCCTGATCGAACCCTCTCATTAGCGTTCATGAGTGTCTAAGACCACCGTAACAACCCATCGGGGAACGTTCTACCGTAGTGGATCTTGCGAAAGATCCTGTCAATTGAAACCACAGTAATTTTTCCGATAAGCCAAAAAGAGAAGTTCTGGTTCACTACAAGCACGCTTACCGACGCAAATGGTTGGATTGTTCGCGCTGGTTGTGTTTTGAGGTTTGCTCGAGCGCAAGGATCTTTAGCAAGATCCACTACCGCAAGATCCAGTACCGTTCCGGATCGAACCCAGGGCGGGCGCTACGCTCTGCCCTGGGCTATCTCATGATGCCCCGTTGGGGCAAGTCACCCCAACCGTAGTGGATCTTGCGAAAGATCCCAGCGCTAGAACCCACCGTAACAACCCATCGGGGAACGTTCTACCGTAGTGGATCTTGCGAAAGATCCCATCGCTAGAAACCACCGTAATAACCCATCGGGAAACGTTCTACCGTAGTGGATCTTGCGAAAGATCCTGTCAATTGAAACCACCGTAATTTTTCCGATAAGC
>JBJSXX010000251.1:0-10601 GCA_046086605.1 Pirellula sp.
AACGAGGATTCGCTGCGCGAATTTATAGCTTGTAAACGCTGGTATTTCATGGGTGCCAAGAAGACGGCTTAATTTTCTGCATCAGCAGAAGAGTCTTCGGTTTCACTAGGGTTCGGAACGAATCGGTAGCCTGCGTCTCGAATGGTCAGAAAATGTTTTGGGTTGGCTGGATCGACTTCAAAGGTTTTGCGAAGCCGAAGGAGAAACTGATCAACGCTTCGAGTCTGCATCTCGCCACTGAGGTCCCAAACCTCTGTCAGCAACTCCTGACGTGAGATCACTCGTCCTTGATTCTCAACAAAATACCGCAATAACGAGAGCTCTTTATGGGTCAGCTTCACGTCACGGCCATCGACACTGACCTGGTAGGTTTCGAAATTCACCGTAGCACGCCCAAATTGGATCTCGGTGACTTTTGTACTCAACGGTTTAAGCTTAGCAATATTGTCGCGTTTTGGATGCAATCTCAGCAGATTCCGCACGCGTGCGAGCAACTCGTCTAAGTCAAACGGTTTGGTCAAATACTGGTTTGCGCCAACATCAAAACCTCTTGCTCGATCCTCGGCCAAACTCCTAGCACTGAGTATCAGAATCGGGAGCGATTGATCGATCTGCCTAAGTCGCTCGCAGATCGCATAGCCACTCATCCCTGGCAACATCAAATCCAGGATCAGCAAATCGTAAGCTTGAGGATCACTCTCGAGGAGCTTCATCGCAACCGTTCCGGTGTCGACCAACGAAACCTTGTACCCCTCTGCCTCAAGGTTGTACTTCAAGCCTTGTGCTAAGTGCGTTTCGTCTTCGACTACCAAAATGCGAGGTTTCATCGTGTGTGACGATTCTATTGTTCTTCGGAGACGCTTTTTCGCCAGGAGCGAAACTCGCTCGGAACGTCGGGTTGCTGCCAAGCACTCATGCCGCCATCGATGTAGATCGTTTGCCCTTGGATGTGCTCGGCTAGATCGCTTACCAAAAAAGCTGCCATGGGGCCACAAACATCGGATGGCGGAACTTGATGGTTGGGCGTATGGAGTTTCATCCAATCCAGCGCCGTCGAATCGTTCGATAGAATTTGATTCGTCAACGGCGTTCGCACTAAACCAGGCGCGATCGAGTTGACTCGGATGTTGTGGGGAGCAAGCGCCACACACATACTTCGCACCATCGCAGCCAATGCCCCCTTGGAGGTGTCGTAGACCGAGTGATCTGGTTCGGCAAGCAATCCATTGATCGAACCTGTAAAGAGCAACCGCCCAGGCATCTCATTGGCGATCCAATGCTTCGCAAACGCTTGGGCGATGAAGTAACCGACCTTCACGTTCAAATGCATGGTTCGGTCATAGCCGACTTCACTAACCTGCGTAAATGGTGGGTCGATGTAAATGCCGGCATTCGAGACGACAATCGAGAGTTCTGGGTTCTCACAGATCAACGGTTGCACGAATCGATCGAGAACCTCGGAGATCGGAACCGATAGGTCGAACGAAACGAGCTTGCAATCCGGGTTGAATTTTCTACAGACCTCGAGGGTTTCAAGGGCATGATCATCGAGGGCAACGCCGTGCAAGATGACTTTAGAGCCTGCTTTGGCTAACCATCGAGCGATCGAGGCACCGACACCTTGGGTACTACCAGTTACCAAAGCCGTTGTGCCTTGAAGATCGATCATCTTTGTTTCCGCCGATACTTCCTAGAAGCTTAGCTGACAACCGGATTGGTTTTTGGAACATCGGATTCCGAGGGATGTTTCGATTTGCGGCTTGTGCGTCGCTCGATGGCAGCCCCTACGAATTTGGCAAACAGCGGATGGGCCTTCGTCGGCTTGCTCTTGAACTCTGGGTGGAATTGCACGGCCAAGAAGAACGGATGACTGGGAAGCTCGAGGATTTCGACAAGGCTCCCGTCTGGGCTCAGCCCGGAGAATCGCATGCCGTGAGCTTCGAACTGATTCCGATAGACGTTGTTGAATTCATAACGGTGTCGATGGCGTTCGGAGATCGCATCGAGCATGTAGGCTTGATGGGCAAGCGAATTGGGTATGAGTTTGCAGGGCTGTGCTCCGAGTCGCATGGTTCCACCCAGTTCGGTGACATTTCGCTGTTCGTCGAGCAAGCAGATCACAGGGTGAGGGGTATCTTTGTTGAATTCGGTGGAATGGGCATCTGTAAGTCCGACGATGGAGCGTCCGAATTCGATCGCTGCGCATTGCATACCTAAGCAGATTCCAAAGAAGGGGATCTCCCGTTCTCTTGCATAGCGAATGGCTTGGAGTTTGCCTTCGATGCCTCGCTCTCCGAATCCGCCTGGGATCAAGATTCCGTCGTAGCCTGAGAGGAGTCGCTCGGGGCCCTCTTGCTCGATGTCGCTGCTTAGGATCCGGGCCACTCGCACGCTGGTTTGATGATGGATTCCGGCATGATCGATCGATTCGTAGATCGACTTGTAAGCATCCTTGTGCTCGGCGTACTTTCCGACGACCGCGATGCTGACTTCGTGCTTTGGGTTCCGAAGTGAAAACATCAGGCTATCCCAAGCGTCGAGCTTCGGTGGCGGGGTGACGAACCCAAATCGCTTGGTGATGAATTCGTCCAAGCGGTGATCGCGTAGCGAAAGGGGAACTTCGTAGATTGAGAAGTCTCGGTCTTTCTCTTCGATGACCGCTTCGAGAGGTACATTGCAAAACAGAGCGATCTTTTCGCGCTCTTCGCGAGAGATGCTTTGTTCACATCGGCAAATGAGCATGTCGGGTTGAATACCGATTTGACGCAATTGGCCGACCGAGTGCTGGGTCGGTTTGGTTTTGATCTCGGCGGCAGCTTTCAGGTAGGGCACCAGCGTCAGGTGGATAAACAAACAGTTTTCGCGTCCGACGGCCAACGGAAATTGACGGATCGCTTCGAGGAATGGGAGACCTTCGATATCGCCCACGGTACCACCGATCTCGGTGATCACTACATCGGTCGAAGGATCCGCCATTCTGAGGATCGCATCGCGAATCTCGTTGGTGATGTGTGGAATGACCTGGACGGTTTTCCCTAGAAAAAAACCTTGACGCTCTTTTTCGATGACTCGTAAGTAGATCTGTCCGGTGGTGTAGTTGGAATCTCGCGTCAGTGTGCCGCTGGTGAAGCGTTCGTAATGACCAAGATCCAGATCCGTTTCGCTTCCGTCATCGAGCACATAAACCTCTCCGTGCTGATAAGGGCTCATCGTTCCGGGATCGACGTTGATGTAGGGGTCGAGCTTCTGCATTTTGACCCTCAAGCCACGGGCCTCTAGAAGCATCCCAATCGACGCACTTGTCAGCCCTTTGCCGATCGAACTGACCACCCCACCGGTAACGAAAATATGCTTGGTCATGGCTCCAAATTCCCCTTGCCCGGCCCTAGTGTACGAGGTTCCTCGATCGAAAAACCCATCGTAACGTTTTTTAGCCGGTTCGACAAATCGCCCAAGATGGATTCAGAAATATCGATTTAGCCACAGCCCGGGAATTCCCGGATTGCTATAATCTCCGGCTTGCAAGCGATTGGTTTTCCCATAAGCTATCGCTGGAATTCAAGGATTTACTTTTTTCATGTTTGTTTCAGAGGTTGATCGTCATGCCGACGCTTTTGAGTTCGGGTCATCGCTCTTGCGATTCAACGCCAAGCAACCCTAGTGCTTATGTGGCAATACTGCTGCTGGGACTGACTATGGCGTTGAGGTTCGCTCCATTGCCAGAGAACTTTTCTGCATTTGGCGCCCTTGCGATTTTCTGTGGACTTTATACCACCGGAACGATGCGATGGTGGTTTCCATTGGCGGCCCTGTTCTTGGCGGACTGCATTGGATACTTCGCGGGAATTCCCGGCATGGGATTTTACCACCTGCCATCGATGGTGCTCAATTACACCGGACTGGCCGCGATGATTCTCGTTTCTGCCTGCCTTAGCCGATGGGTCAAGTCCTCGAGCGGAGCTCTGGCCCAAGGATTATCAAAGATGGCGATTGTTGCTTTCTTGTCCTCGGCTTGCTTTTTTCTGATCAGCAATTTCGGTGCTTGGCTCGACCCGCTCATGCAGTACGAGAAAAGCCCCTCAGGTCTGATGCAATGCTACTTTGCAGGTCTTCCGTTTTGGAGATCGACGCTCTCGAGTGACGTGCTGTTTACAATTGGATTTAGCCTGTTTGCGAAGGCATTCGTCCCTGTGTTTAATCGGCTCAGTTGGAGCAAGTAGCCGCTAGTAGTGCGGTGGTATTTCGTCTTGTGCTGTGCGAGTAGGACTGTTCGATTCACGCACCTGTTTAAAGTCACTCGCCAATTGCCTTAATTCTCGCTGCAGCTTGGCAATCGACTTGCCCTGCTCAATGACAACTTGATCGAGATCGGCCATCGTTTTCTGCAAATGCATCAGAAGGCACTCGACCTCGGTCAGTCGCTCGTCGCTCGATGGGTTTTGTGGGGTTTTCGTCATCGGGATCTCTTTGGTTACAGTCGGGCGATGCGGACGAAATTGGCCGTCCAAGCTTCCAATAGGGCTGCAGGTGCAATGAACCGACCAACGTTGCTGCGGGTCTCTTGAGTGATCTCGATGAGTTTGACCAATGTTCGAACTGGCAAATTTTTCAATGGAGCAAACACCCTCGATGGGTCAGACGAGCCAGGCACGGTTCCCCCAAGTTGAATCCATAATGAATTTCGGATTGCATCGATGACTTCGTCGAAGCACCAATTGAGCCGATCCCGTCTGGCTTGGCCTTCGCGAGTTGAATTATTGAGGTGATCGATGATGGCTTTGGTCATTGCGATAAACTCCAGTGGTCTTTGGGTTAAAAAGGACTGGATTTGGTTTCGAAATTCCATGAGGCTCGGGTCATTGAGTTCCTGAGCGTATTGGATCGAGCCTCCTGAGCGCTCAGCGAGTTGGCGTGCGATCGCCGGATCCTTGACGTAGTTGTTTCGTAGGATCAGTTCCTCGATTTCCGCCGTGGTAAGGGGGGAAAACCTTACGATTTGTGATCGCGACCTAATCGTGCTTATCTGCCGTTTTTCGGAGGTTCCTAGGAGAAAAATGACGGCACCTGGGGGAGGTTCTTCGAGAGTCTTCAAGAGGCAGTTGGAAGTTTCCTCTTCAAGGGTATCGGCATCGTCGATGATTCCGATCTTGCGCCGCCCCGAATAGGGACGAATCCGAAGTTCGTAGCAAAAGCCTTCTCTCATGCGGGCATCTTTGGGACCTATGAGTTGATCCAATGCGATGACAGACTTGTCTTTTTCGCGACAGAGGTAAAGGAAATCCGGGTGGGTTTGCGACTCGACTTGGACGCAGGTCTCGCAGGTGTTGCAGAAGTTCAGTTCTTTTGGGTCAGTCTGGGTACAGAGCAAGGATTTACCGACGAGTTTGGCGAAGGTCCGTTTCCCAATACCACTTGGACCAACGAGCAGAAAAGTACTGGCGAGTTTATCGTTGGCAAGAGCGTTCGAGAACCATTTGCGTTGTCGATGATGCCCTAGAAAATTCGTCCAATCCATTATCTACTAACCGATTCGAAATACGGTGGGGTTTTGAGCCTGAGAATCGCCTTGGTCCAGCTTCCGAGAAAACTCATTTCAGAATCCTTGCGAGACTTTTCTTTATCGAGCAGATCCAAAAGATCCTTACCTGGTTTTAGGTGACCAAAGGGTGCCGTGGGGGGCAAGGACTGTTGAGATAGCAACGCTTCGATCATCGACTCGAGTTTTTGGGCCGGTTCGACTTGTCGGTCGAATTGTTGGCTTTCACCGAATTTCGCGTAGTAGTACTTCCAATCGGTCAATGTTGGGGAGTTTCCCAGATAATCGACGCTGCTTAGAAACTGTTCAGCCTCGCCGAATCGTTTCACTAATTCGCCGGAAGCTCTACCCCATGCCGAGCGGGAGGCGTTGAGACTCTGCATGATCCCTTGAAACTTCAAGCCGATCGACAGAATTGCAACGAGTCCCATTAGGAGTATCAGGGAGAAAGCGATAAGGGCCACCTTACCGGAGATCCTATCGCTTTGCTCTTGCTCTAGTTCTTTGCCGGCGACTTTGGCTGTCGCTTCGACATCGACAATTTCGTCAAAGTTTCTCACGTTGGGATCTGGTACTCTTGTAGGCGCTTCATTTCCTCTTCGACGCTGCTACCATCGGGTGTGTCGTCGCTCTTGATGTCAAACCAGGATTCTTCGAACTTGATGAATCCTGGTTCGCCTCGGGCGGCTTTCCTTAGGGCCACATTGGTTGTTAGGGAGATAATGGCATCGGCCATCGCCACCTCCGGATAACAGCGAGGGGTATTCTCGGGAGAATTGTTTCGGATGCAGTAGGCCCAATGCTCGATCTCCTCGGTGTACCCACGGCTGACAGGTCCTGCAGCGGCGGCAGCCTTCGAAACTGGCGAGGAAGCACCACCGCTTGCTTGGGTGTCCAAGGCGTATCCGCTACCGGCGGCCTTGACCCCGGCTGCAGCACTTGTATCGGACTTGGCATAGAGCATCACTTCCTGTTCCTTTTCTAGAACCAGAGTCCCCTTGGTGCCCATGACGACTTCGCCGTAACCGCCGTATCCGTTCCCATTGATCGACGAGTAGGTCACAACGATCTTCTTGTTGGGATCTTGGTCATAGCTCGGGACTCCCTTGAGTCCACCAGGTTGGCGATATCCCAAATCGAATTTTTCGCTGTACTCGGGTCCAGGGAATTCGTAGGTGCAATAAACGTGGTCGTCTGCATCCCGGTCGGCTGGGAAGATATGGCGTCCACCTACGGCGTGAACCGTCAGCGGATGGGCTTTCTTTCCATCGGTTCGCAGAGCACTGCAGAAGATGGTCGCTGCATCGAGTTGGTGACTACCGAGTTCACCCATCAGGCCCGCGCTGGTTCGGTCAAAAAGTCTCCATCGGACGAGTTCTTCCATTGCAGATATCGTTCGATTTCCGATGGTCCTATCTTGGTAACCAAATCTAGCCGCATCGACCGCATCGGCAAGCCATGCTTTTTGTTGAGCGACCTTTCGCTCAAGCTGTTCGATTTCGGCTGGACTCTTGGCTTTCTCTAGTTCCTTGACGAACTTGTCCAAATCGGATTTGATTCGATCAGTCTTGGAATCTGGATCTCCACCGACCAACGGGGGTTGCCACGAATCGTTCCCAGGCAGATTTCCACGATGCCACTGAGCGCGGATGTGGTGGAGTTGGCCAAGCATGCCCCATTGGATCAAATGTTTTGCGTTGTCGTACAGGACGCTGTAGTGCCGTTGATGCCCGGTGGCCAAGTAAAGCGATTCACCAGCCTTGCCTTTGAGTTTCTCCGAGAGACGAGCCATCACCTTGCACTGCGCGACATTGTGGGCCATGAGCTTTTCGGTCAGCACATGCTTGCCTGCCATCATGGCTTTAATGGCGATTGGGGCATGAAGGTGCAATGGCAAAGCGATGATGATCGCCTCGATGCTATCGTCTTTGAGTAGAGCGTCGATCCCTCCGTTGGAGGCATCGTAGACTTTGATGTTCTTCTTAGCCTCGTCCTCGTTGGCGTATTTGTATTGCTTGATCAGACCGGGCCGAGTCGGCGTGGTCCAGTCGCCGTGGAACGCACGGTAGATGCTGTATGGGCGAATGTCAGCGATCGCGGTGACTTGGACGTACTCAGGCGTGCAACCACCGATGAGCACGTTTCCTTCATCGCCCGTTCCGATGACACCCACGCGAACGGGATTGGCGAATTTCTCATATCCGAAATACATCGCACCCAAACCCGCACCGCTGACGGCACCTGCGGCGATCACCCCTTGCAAAAATTCGCGGCGGGTAAACCCGACGGCCTCGTGATAATTGTCCTGACCGACCGCCTTGTCTTCTGCACTCAAAGTACGCATTCGATGACCTCGAAACAAATAAGGTTTAAACTGGTTTTGTTAGATTACGCGGGAACTTTGGATTTACGGTTCCAAAAACTCCAGGGGAAAAAGTCCAAGCCTGCATAACGCCCGGCGTCGGCGAAGGCCACGACAAAACAACCGAGCATTTCGATGGCTTGGTAGTACGTCGGCAATGTACCCGGATAACCGGGGAATTGGCTAACAACGACCGAAGCTAAAAACAGGCCTGCAGCAAGTCCCGCCAAGGGAGTTAGCAGTCCGAGAATCAACAAAATTCCGATCGACATATCGAAATAGGGGATGATTTTGTCGACCATCTTTACCGAAATCGGGCCTTCCCCATCAAACTTGAACTCGATCCGCTTTCGGATCGGATTGCCCTGAGCGTCCTTGGCGGGAGGCTTTTCAGGTTTTGGGTTGGCTTGGTCGTCGGTTGCGATCGCATTGAGCCGATTGACCATTTCAGGAATCGTGTTTTCAATCTCGGCGATAATCGGACGACCTAAAGTTCTCCATTTCCCCTCGATGTCATCTTGTTGTCGTCGCAGCGAATCGACTTTGCTACGAGAGCGATCGCTGTTGAGTTTCTCGATCCGCTCAAAACCGTTCTTGTACTCTTCAATTTGAGGCTTCCACTCATCGTAAGTTTCCTTGCGTTTGGTTTTGTATTCCGCCAAAATCGCATCGACTTCTTTGCGTTGATCCTCGTTGAGCCCAAACTCGGTTTTGACTTTCTCGCCGTAAGCTTCGCAGGCATCGGACATTTTCTTGGCATCGATGCGAATCATTCCATCATGATCGGGAATCATCGATTGAAACATCGGAGCAAATGGCCCTTTGGCCGATGCCAAAAATCCGGTGGAGGAAAATCCATCGGTAATCTTCACCGCCCCTTCTTGAAAGAAATGCCATCCGATGGCTAGGCGCAAGAGCACCAGGAAGACGATGGCCGGTAAGGTTAACTTGGCTTTTTTAAAGAGCATGGAACAAGTCCAGTCAGGTCGGCAGGATACGTTAAACGGAGGGAAGGAATCCTCAATAGTATGTTACAAAACAAGCCTTTAGCCAAGTCTCAAGGTAGGAATCACGTGTCATTAAATGAACTGTTTTCCTCGATAGCCCGAATGATTTCTCCAGGGAAAACTTCTTGTGCGTAATAAATCACCCGATGGTTGGGCGAAAACTTGTGTTTCGTCCATTGCGCTTTTAACGACTGGGGAATGGCAAGCACCAGCGGAGTGTCAAAGAAAGCCTCCAAGACCTGGGACTTGTGCCGCCGGTATTCCGGGGTCCAAAACCCGACAATCTCGACCAAAACCCGCTCCTGGGTGGGTGTAATGACGGTAAAGTCGGGGAAGAAAACGCGTTGGCCTCGAACCAAGAGTTCCCCCTCGCGGATCAACTGCCAGCCGGCCAACTCGGGATTCCCCTCGGCAAGCAACTGCATGATTCTCCAGCTTTCGATCAATTGCTCTTCGACCCCGGAATCGATCTTTGAAGGAGCCACCGCGCTGGATTGAAGTCCTGAGCGATCGTCGAGGATCAAGAGCCAGCGTTGGGATCTCCCCCAATTCGAGTCGGCATATTTTGCCAGCCCTTTTGGGATCACTGTGGCTCGGAGCGTCCAATCCGAGCAAGCCAGCAAGCCTGGCAGGAATTTGGCCATTTGAATACCGTAGCGATGGGTGCCTCGCAGAACCGATGCGGGTCCATCGAGGGTGATTCGATAACCGCCTTTGATAGGCTCGATACGATGCATCAATTGAGCAAGTTTGGCGTAGCGCAGGATTCCTTTCCAGTCGCCGGTCGCATCGATGACCAGTTGCCTTGCATCGAGCATGGCAACCTGCGTTTGAGCGACGTTGTATCTTGCGAGCAGTTCGTTGGTGTCTTGGGGATAGTCGAACTTGACGAGTCGATGATGATCGATGATGTCGGCAAACAGCGAGCGTTCGAGTTCGGGCCAAGTCATGTTTTCCGATGCTGCGATTTTTTCTTTGGCAGCTTGCTCCGAGTGATCGAGGATTGATTCGACGTTGGCGACCAAGGGGTGTAGCAGGGCGGCTTGCCGAAAGACTCGTTGTCTGAGTTCTGCGGTCTTCTTTGGTTTTCCTACATCGAACTCCGAGAGGTCATCCAAGAGTTTGCAGAAGGCGCCTGAGCGTCGGATCGGGCAGTTTGGATCGGCTTCGAGAATCTTATGGATTTCCGCATGCAGTTGCTTGCGCATCGAGCCGAGCCCATCGCGATACACATCGCACATTTGCTTGGCCATCGCAATGTACTGAGAGTGCTTGGTCCGGCTAAGGCGATCAGGAAGGATCTGGCCGTCGACGAGCCTTGCGATGCCGAGTTCCTTGGTAAGCATCGTTGCGTCTCCTGTTGCGTGAGCGTTGGACTTCTTTGGTTTCTGTTGCGACGACTTCGTAGAGGACAGCCCGAGCATCCCCGTGTTTTCTTAGGATTCTCCCCAAGCGTTGTTTGGATTGTCGAGTCGAACTCTTTCCACCGAGCACGACAGCGACTTTGACTTCAGGCAGATCGACTCCCTCATCGAGAACTTGGTTCGCAACGAGAGCTGGATAGACCCCGTCACGGAGGCCTTCGAGGTAATCGAGCCGTTCGGATTTCCCGCAGTGGCTTAGCAAACAAGGAACCAGGAATCGCGTCGAAACTTGGCGTGCCATCGCATTCGAACCGGTGAAGATGATCATCGGC
>JBJSXX010000252.1:0-4135 GCA_046086605.1 Pirellula sp.
AATCAACGCCCAACCGACAATCGTAAGGACTGTCATCGACCTTCGATTCACACTGCGGGTGTAACTGACCCATGCATACTCACATGCCTTCTTCCAACCTCGACGTGTGATCCACCGAAACTCGATCAATGACGTACACCAAAGAAACCATGTCACAAGGCAAATGATCAGCCCAAGCGCATTTCCCTGCTTCCATGACTCGGGAAATATCTCAGGAGAATTCGCATGGAAAAAGCGAGCCTCTTCAAAAGGTGGAGTCGAGATGCGGACAATTTCTACCCAATTCCAACCGACCAGAAAGGTCGAGCCTAGTAGGCCTATAATCGTTCCGGGTACTGTGATCCAATCAGGTATGGTTCGCTCATCAAAGTCGATAAACGTCGCAATCGTCAAGAGTGTGATCAAGATCGCATAGGCGATGAAATGATTGACAAGATAACCGCTACCACTGAGGTTTCTTGGCTGGGTGTTGCCACCGAGAACAAAATAGTACAAGGCGACAAACAGCCACGGAAACAAGATCTCGATCAAAAAAGGGCGAACCCAAAACCACTTGCCAAAGACCTCTTGGTCGTCTTTGCGAAAAGACCGAAGTAGCCAACCGATGGCCGGAAGCCTCTCCCAGAGAGTCAAAGCTCCCGTACCCTCAGGGCGAGCCTGCCACGAAGAAATCCGAGGCGAGTAGTAGGCAAGTGCGTAGATGAAGTGATTGATCAGCAGACTAACTAAAGAGCCGATCCCGAGAAGCAAGAAAGAAGTGCCAGGAGAATCAAGCATCGTTGGCTACTTTCTACTCGTACTTGGGTACCTGGATAAAACTCTTCAGTTCGCTTCACTCACCGTGAACTTCATGATCGACCGACGACTTATTATAAGGGACAAAGCCTTTGCGTTTCTCAGCGGGTGGACGAAGATTCAAAAGATAAGTCGATTCGATGGCGTTGGACCAACACTATTTCGGGAGGCTTTGCCACCACGCAACGATCTCAACGGCGATCTGATCAGGAGACTTTGCCCCTGCATCAATCACCAAATCGGCAAGACCTCGGTAGATACCTTCCCTTTGCTTCAGCACCGATTCGATCTCCTGGGTTACACCAAGACCAGTAAGACTAGGACGGTGCGCTCCTTGGCTTTGATCCTTTGTCAATCGCTCGGCCAAGATCGCCGGAGCGCATTCGAGCCAAACGACTTTGCCGCTCCTTTGAATAGCCTCTTGGTTCGCAGGGGCCAATACCGCTCCACCACCGAGCGAGATCACCTGATGGGAACGTCTGCTTACATCCACGACGATTCTGCTCTCGATCTGACGGAAAGCAGTTTCACCGTGACTCGCGAAATACGCAGCAATGGGTTCGGACAACTCGGCTTCAATAAGGCGGTCAGTATCGATACACGCTAAAGACAAGCGGTTTGCGAGCAAGGGTGCAACAGTCGACTTACCACTTGCTCGATATCCGATCAGATAGAGATTCCACTGACCGGAAGGTGGCATCCTCGATGCACTCATTTCGATGGAACTATGTGCAACGCACTAAGCGTTGATCGACTTGATCATCACCCGCGTATACTTTTGGCGGTGACCGGTTCGCGCGTCGAAGTTCTTTCGTCGACTAAACTTTTGAATGAAAACCTTCTTGGCCTGTTCGAGCCCGACAACTTCTGCCGTTACTTTGACCCCAGCAAGAGTTGGTTGACCGAGCTTGAGCCCGGCGTCACCACCGACGGCCAAGACCCTATCAAACTCGATGTTGTCGCCCGTCTCGGCCGTCTCCCGAAAGTCGATGTCAACGAGCAAACCTTCGGTTACTTTGTACTGTCTACCGCCGTCACAGATAATTGCGTACATGGCCATCCACGCCGATCCAATGAATGAAATTCCGAGTCAATGCACCCGGAGAGTAAATTTTCAGGGCCCAGAAGTCTAGTCGACCTACCGGAAATCGTCGAGTCCTAATTTCGATTTATGCCCCCTCGAGTTCCCGGGCCAAAACGGGACTATCCAATCATGGGCTCTTGGCTACATTTCCGGGTATGGGAGAGCTCAATCCAGCACAAAGCGAAGCGGTCGCAACTCTTGCCGGACCGCTGTTAGTCCTGGCCGGTGCCGGCACCGGAAAAACTCGCGTAGTGACCTTCCGAGTAGCAAATCTTATAAAGCACGGGACCCGGCCAGATCGGATCCTTGCGGTCACCTTCACCAACAAAGCCGCCTTGGAAATGCAAGAGCGGATCTCCCATCAGCTCAAGCTACCCAAGAGGGTTCGCCGGGGGCAACCGGCACCAGCCCGACCACAAATCGGTACGTTCCACTCCCATTGCGTACAGATTCTTAAGCGTTGGACCGGGGAGCTGGGATACCCCGACAAGTTCACGATCTACGATCGAAGCGACGCCGAGAGTGTCGCCAGAACGATACTTCGGGAGATCCGCGTCGCCGAAACCACGTTGTCACCGCCCGATTTTTTAAACATTGTCAGCCGTTGGAAAAATGCCGGCGTTCGGCCTGAGAATGCCGACAGCGCCGCGACCAGCGACCAAGAGCACATCGCTGCGAGTGGATTCCGAAGATACCAACGCGCTCTGAAGCTTCAGGCAGCCTTTGATTTCGACGACCTGCTTGTTTACGCCGAACAGCTACTTACGGAGAACGACAAGATCCAGTCGGCTGAAGCGGGTCGATACGACCATGTGTTGGTCGATGAATACCAAGACACCAATGGGAGTCAGTACCGAATTATCAAAGCTCTATCCCAGGGACATCGCAATCTTTGCGTCGTGGGGGACGACGATCAGTCGATCTATGGTTGGCGAGGAGCTGAGGTTCGACACATTTTGAACTTTCGCACAGATTGGCCGGAGGCAAAGGTTGTGCGACTCGAGGAGAACTATCGCTCGACCGATGCGATCTTATCGATGGCCAATCGCCTGATCGCTTTCAATCGCGAGAGACACGGCAAAGTTTTGCGTCCAGCCAGACCCAATGGCAAGCCACCTCGAGTCGTTCAGTTCCCGGATGAGAATGCCGAGGCCAAGGGTGTTGTCGAAGAGATCGCCGATAGACTTGGCAGTGACAAGTCCGTCAGCGCAGGAGATTTTGCCATCCTGTTCCGTACCAACGAACAGCCTCGACCTTTCGAAATGGAATTGCGAAAACGAAAAGTCCCTTACATGATTACCGGTACGCAGTCGTTCTTTGATCGAAAAGAAGTACGCGATGTGCTGGCTTATCTGCGTTGGATCGATTCGCCTGACGACGAGCTCGCTCTTTTGCGAGTGATCAATGTACCTCCGCGAGGTATGGGAGCCGGCAGTGTCGACAAACTGCTCAAGGAAGCAGTGTCTCGATCGTCAAGTGTTTGGAAAATCATGCATGACGATTCTTTCGTCGCGAGCCTACCGACGGTAGCTCAATCCGGTATTGCCGGTCTGAAGAGTCTCCAAAAGAAATTCAAAGCGCAGTTCGATCTATCCTCGGAGCAGTCTGAGCAATCGGACGATTCAAAGACCATGGTCGAGGTGCTCATCAAGATGATCGATGATCTCAAGTACCGCGAGGAGATCCAACGATTGTATACAGACCCCGAGGAGTCGGTGATGCGGATCGGGTCGCTCGAATCGGTGCTCAATGCAATTGCGCAGTATGAAGAGAATGCCGCCGAGCCAACACTCGATGATTTCCTCGCATCGATTGCACTTTCAGGACGGGAGTACGGTTCTGGCAAGGACAAGCAACAAGGGCTCAATGCCGTCTCATTGATGACCTACCATAGTGCGAAAGGACTAGAGTTTCCGATCGTCTACATGATCGGAATGGAAGAAGGTGTCCTGCCCCACCGCCGATCCATCTCGGGAGAGATCGATACAGTCGATGAGGAACGACGACTCTGTTATGTCGGTGTGACACGGGCCCAAGACGAATTGACTTTGACGCTACCACAGAGTCGATTCAAATGGGGCAAACCCCGTCCAACTTATCCCAGTCGATTTCTCTACGAGTTAACTGGCCAAGGGGATAATCCTAACAGGGTCAAAGCCATCCAAGCGGCAGCAGAAGAAGCCAAGAAACAGCGCCGGGCCAAACGCTAATCAGGCAAAGTATCTGCATGTGGCCAACCGGCCTCGGGCTGTAACA
>JBJSXX010000253.1:0-13113 GCA_046086605.1 Pirellula sp.
TGCGCCGAGCCGGCAAAAATTGGGTGCTGATTAGTAAAAATCGCATTGCGAGCCCCCTCGTTGGGTGGAATCATGCTCGATTCCGCTCTTGATCCCTCGAAAAAAATGCTGCCATTTACCCCATCATCAATACAGGGACTGTCCCCTGAGTAAATAAAAAAATGCTGGCATTTGCTCGGTCCTCGACACAGGGTCTGTCCCCTGAGTAAATGGGGGGACAGACCCTGAGCATATAACTAATTTACACCGACTATTTTCGATGCAGGAATTTCATGAAACGCCCAAGGATTGGACATAACGCACCAGTTGATTGATGTTGTCAGCAAATCTCGTTACGAAAGGTGGATCAACTACGCTGGTCCGAAATGCAAATCGAAGATGTAACGAAGACTCCCGTTGAAGTAGCAAGCGATTTCCAATGTCCTCGACCGGCCAGGGGAAATTCTCAATTTCCAAAACGTCAGACACATCGCCCGTCACACAGGTTCCGTATCTCGCCCCGAAATGATGTTCGTATAATCTAAGTCGAAGGCCAACTGCGGTTATCGTAATGTCACTCGCACGTCCCAATCCAAACGCGAGAACAGAATCTCTCAGTGATTCCAACGATCCGTAGTACGCATGGTTTGTACTAATCTCCATCGAGGGGCTACTGTTTGGACGATCAATTCGAATGGTGGTCGTCATCCCAAAACCATCTGGCCGTGCAAGAGTGGAAGATGTTGCGAGTAGAGAGTCCACCGTAATCTTGACTGCACCGTCGAATCCTTCGAGAACGATCTCGTGTGGTTCAATCAGTTGCCATCCGTAATCGCTTTGCGACACAATACTCCCTGAGGTGTAAAGCCGCCGATGACCCAGCGGCAGAAAGTGAAGTTTCTAAAAGTTCAGGCGGTCGATCTACAGCTTGGTGTCTATCGGTTTGGTAGGCCCGTCGTGGGCACGGGCATTGGTTTATGGGGTCAAGTCCCCTGTGCGAGATAGGGATCTCTGGGAGATCAGTATATCAAATGACCACCTCAAGGGAACAAGCACGAGGTTACCTATTGAGCACCTGTTGTCAGTCGTCGTAGGTAAACGCAGTAGGTGTGAGTCCGTCAAAAGTCATGTGGAACTGACGATAGTCCTCATCGTTCAGATCAAAGTAGATCACACAGGCTGTTGGATTATCCTTCCAAAGAATGTAAATCGATTGAATTTTCAGTTCTTGGGGAGCGAATCGCAGTTCTTCCTCCGGCCAAGTTCGCAGCGCCTAACGTCCTTGGTCACCGACGTCTCCGGAGACCACGTCTCAAAAAACCAAAAAAGTATCGGCGGTGACTTCGGTACACAACATTGTTACATGCTTCGTTTGCGTCGTTGGTACGTAACAATCCCCGAGGGAATTGCAATTAAGAGGCTAGGCGGTAGGACTCGAACTAGGTGCGCGATGTTTTGAAGTACGGCTTGGTTAGCGCAATAGCCAAACAGCCCAAGTGTCGCAAAACAACAGCTAGTCTGTGATGACATCAAAGATCGGCTTGCCGCTACAGATTCGATGGGGGCGGTCCTCGCGATCCAATAACGTCGCCTCAGACGATATCCCCATCTGATGCAAAATCGTCGCCGCATAGTCATACGGTGATACCGGGTTCCGACTCGGATATGCTCCATGGCGATCACTCTGACCATAAACAGCCCCTTTGGCAATTCCACCCCCAGCAAGAATCCCGCTGTAACAATAGGGCCAATGCTCCCGACCTGCATTCGCCGCCGTGATCTGAGGCCTTCGCCCAAACTCACCCACCCATGCAATGATCGTATCATCGAGCATATGACGCTCTTGGAGATCCTCGATTAACGCCGCCAAAGCGGCATCCGCCGGCGGAATCAAATCGTTCTTCAATCGATTGAAGTTGTTGCCATGCGTGTCCCAGAAGTTTTGCCCGTCGTTGTGCCAATTCACCGAGACCAACGATACTCCATGTTCGACCAAACGACGTGCCATCAGCACACACTGGCCATGGATGTTCCTGCCATAACGATCTCGCGTTTGATCCGACTCCTGACTCAAATCAAAAGCCTGCTTGACTTTCGAACTCGATAGCATCTCAAAGGCTTGGATCTGCTGAGTGCTCAAAACCCCGGACTGGGCCGCACGATGGAAAGTCGATTGCTGGGATTCTAATGTCTTCAAAAGATGCGAACGGGACTCCAAGCGATCTAGAGTCATGTCCGAAGGAAGCGAAAATGCTTGAGGCTTCCAATCCGGATGGTTCAGATCCCCTCCGAGCAACGCACCGCTATAGGATGGACCCAACCAACCACCATGCTGCCCAGGGGCTTCTCCTCCAGGAGCCGCCGGATGGAACGCTTTCCAAGGCATCGCAACAAACGATGGCAGGCCGTCTGCACCGGGCCTGAGCTTTGTAAGCAAACTCCCCAAATGAGGTGAATCCTTTTGGCTCGGCGGTGCATCATCGCTCTTGAGCACCGGTGCGGGATTTCCAGTCAATGTCGCATGACCGCTCGAAAGGTGGGCCGGGTCGTCATGCGTTAAAGTTCGCAGGATCGTTATTCGATCCGTCAGCCTCGATAGCTTCGTAAAATGCTCGCAGATTTGTATCCCAGGAACAGCCGTCTGGATCGGCTTGAACTCACCGCGTATCTCCGCAGGTGCGTCGGGTTTCATGTCAAAGGTGTCGAGCTGGCTCGGCCCTCCCCACATGAACAGAAAAATGCATCGCTTAGCCTTTATAGGCGATGATCCTACCGAATTTCCCAAGACAGAGCTTATCCGAGGATCCACTTGCAGTCCAAGCATCGACATCGCGCCGGCCTGGAGTATCTGCCGTCGATTTACGTTTAGTAAACGTTGAAATCCAGAGCAGTGGTTCGGTCGTGTTGTCACGTTAAAAGCAACTTATTTGGGAGGTTCTTCCGAAGGAGCTCCTGCAGTCCAAGGTGGTATCGGACTACCGTCTGGACCCCTGCCAGTGGCCGGGTTACTACCTCGAAGGCTCGCTACATAGGCGCTGACCATGACGATGTCGTTTTTATTCGGAATCCTTGTCGCCCAAGCGGGCATTGCACCACCAGCGACACCCTCGTTAATCACCTTAGCGATGTCCTCGATCTTCTTGATGTGCTTGTAATTTTCGTCGCACAGATTCGGGCCGATCACTCCACCACCCTCAGGACCATGGCAAGACACGCAATTGACCTTGTAGATCGAGCGACCCACATCGACCCATTCTTTTTGATTCATGAACTTAACCAGAGTGTTCGCATCGGGTGTCAATTCACCAAGATCCGAATACTTCTTCTTTTGGTTCGCATCGAGGGCCGCAGTGAATTGCTCGTGGAGCGATCGATTGGGTGCACCGACATGGAAGTAAAGCAGATAAATCGGTGACAAAACGACCGTAATGATGAACAACCATTTCCACCAACCCGGAAGCGGATTGTCGTATTCGCAAATCCCATCGTAGGAGTGACTCATGGGCGCCAGTGGATTCGAGGACTCTGCGCCGCTTGCAGGTTGATTGTTACTCATGGTCGGTTGGAAGATTGCTGGGGAATTGGATCGACTACCTCGTCGCTTAACGGGATTGCGCTGTAGCGATCGACCGCCGAACGCCTTAGCGTTACGGCCCAAAAACTAATCGCAAGGAAACAAAGGGCAAAGATCACCAAGGCGACTTGGTCGAAAACCGAATAATCCAGTTTCGAGACAACATCTTTTAACATCTTGTTATTGGGCTCCCGCCTCGGGAACACCCGCTTGGGTTGGATTTGCCGGAGTTTCAGGTTTGAAAAGGTCTGTTCCCACTCGCTTCAGGTAGGCGATCAGTGCGATGGCCCTGGTGTCTTGGATCAAGCGACCGTTGTATTCGACCGGACCTCCAAGTGAAATGATCTCGGCTGCAACCCGTTGGGCTTGCTCTCTTGCTAAATCTTCCGATTTCTCAACTTCGTAAGGGTACTCAGGGTGCAAGTACTTGTTGGCTTTAACCCGCAAGTGCAGATCGCTCAAGTTGAGTTTCTCTTCGAGTAAGTGTCGGTAGGTCGGCATGACCGAACCGGGCGATATGGTCGATGGGCTCTCGAAGTGCCTCCAGTGCCAAAATCCGCTTTGCTGGGTAACGCCGATACGGGCAAGATCCGGGCCGATACGACGCGAACCCCATTGGAAAGGATGATCGTAGACCGATTCTCCGGGCTTGCTGTACTCGCCATACATAAGTTTTTCGGCCACCATCGGGCGAATCATCTGCGAGTGGCAGTTGTAACAACCCTCGGCTACATAGATGTCTCGCCCAGCGATCTCAAGCGGTGTGTATGGCTTAACGGTATTGATCGTCGGAATGTTGCTGCGAATAAGGAACATCGGAATGAGTTCAAATGCGCTGGCAACCAACACGGCTAAAGTCGTCATCACGGTGAACTTCACCGGTAGATGCTCCCATGAGCGGTGCCAATCCATACGGTTGAGACGATCAAGCTTGGTAGCAACCTCCAGCACTGGGGTTCCCTTCAGAGGGCTATGGTCTTGGATGGTCTGGACATAATCTCGGCTGAGCCTCGGTGCAGAGTAAACCGGAACCTCATAAACCCTAGGTCTGGACATCCAGGTCATTATTGCGTTATAGGCCAATAGCAAGATCCCTATCACATAAAGTACACCGGCAAAGACCCGAGCCGACCAAAAAGGCATCAATACCGGAACCGTATCCATAAACGTGTTGGCTAGGTCCCCTTTGGGGGTGAGCTCCCGCCACATCAAGCCTTGAGTGATTCCCGCGATATAAATCGGGATGATATACAAAAGGATGCCAATCGTTCCAATCCAGAAATGCCACTCGGCCAGCTTGGTGCTGTAAAGCTTGGTCTGATACAGCCTGGGCAAGAGCCAGTAGATCATGCCAAAGGTCATAAAGCCGTTCCAACCTAAAGCTCCCGAGTGAACGTGTGCTATCGTCCAATCGGTGTAGTGAGATAGTGCATTGACACTCTTGATTGAAAGCATCGGGCCCTCGAAGGTCGCCAAGCCGTAGAACGTAATTCCAACAACAAAAAACTTAAGAACCGGGTCAGCGGTGACTTTATGCCAAGCTCCCCTCAAGGTCAGTAACCCATTGATCATCCCACCCCAAGAAGGCATCCAGAGCATGACGCTAAAGAGCATCCCGAAGGTGCTAGCCCATTCGGGTAACGCCGTGTAGTGCAAGTGGTGAGGACCTGCCCAAATATAGATGAACACAAGCGACCAAAATTGAATGATACTCAGCTTGTAGCTAAACACAGGTCGATCGGCAGCCTTGGGCAAGAAGTAATACATCAATCCAAGAAAAGGTGTGGTCAAAAAGAATGCAACTGCGTTGTGACCATACCACCATTGCATCAGCGCATCCTGGACACCCGCATAGATCGGGTAGCTCTTTCCTAACCCTACAGGCACAACCAAATTATTAAACACATGCAAAACCGTCACCGTGACAATCGTCGCGATGTAGAACCACAAGGCCACGTACATGTGTCGTTCACGGCGATGGATCAGCGTCATCATGAAGTTGGTGCCAAAGAACAGCAACCATACGACCGCAATGGCTAAATCGATGGGCCACTCAAGTTCAGCGTACTCTTTGCTCTGCGTGTATCCCAACGGAAGGGTCAAGGCAGCGGCCAAGATGATCCCTTGCCAGCCCCAAAAGTGAAGACGGCTCAAGGCATCCGACCACATTCGAGCTTTGCACAGTCGCTGGGTGCTGTAATACACAGCCGCAAAAATCGCATTTCCAGCGAACGCGAAAATCGCTGCATTGGTATGCAGGGGGCGAAGCCGGGCAAACGAAAGCACCTGGCCTACGTCGCTCTGGAACTTACCGGACAACTCCGGAAGAACCAATAAAAGTCCTACAACCACCCCAAGACTCGTGGCGATAAGCCCCCAAAAAATCGTCGCAAAAACGAACCAGCGAACAATGTCGTCGTCGTAACTGTAATGCTCCAGCGAACCCGTGGTCTGGGAATCACCGTGCTCGGAGGCAATAGCTGTAGATTGGCTCATAAAAATCGAGTCGAAACGTGTATCAAGTCAGTTCAACCGCTAGCGTGAATTGTATATCGACATCGACTCTGCCTCATCGCCTAAAGCACCCTTTTGTAGGGTTTCGACCGCGACAGATTGAAGCAAGTCCAGTGATTCGCTTTATCCCTATTTTATTTGCGTTTATTGCGAAATCTATGCCAGCAGGCGTTTTCCATAGACTCCAGCACAGCACGTCTTTCGGTACACTGGATCAGAAACCAGGGGCCCTCCCCTCATGCTTAACTCACAAGTACTGCGTTGCTTATGTTACGATCCAATCATCCTCGGTTTGGTCTAATCCTTCTCCTGACTGTTCTCTTGCAAGTTGGGACCGATCAAGTCCTCTTGGCACAGTCCCCGAACATTCTTTTTCTGTTCGCCGATGACTGGGGCCGCTATGCAAGCGCGTATGCAAAGTACGAACCCGAAAACGGCTTGCAATCCCTGGTTCGCACTCCGAATATCGATCGTATCGCCAAGCACGGGGTCTTATTCCGAAACGCCTTTGTCTCTGCCCCGAGTTGCACACCATGCCGAAGCGCACTCCTTAGTGGTCAACACTTTTGGAGAACAGGTCAAGCATCGATTCTGCAGGGAGCCAAATGGGACTCGGCAATCCCAGCCTTTCCACTCTTGCTCCACGACGCGGGCTATCACATCGGTGAGTGCTTCAAAGTTTGGGGACCAGGAACACCCAACGATGCTCCTTATGGTGCCGGTAAATTCGCCTACGAGAAAGCTGGTCGACGCTGGAATGATTTCTCCGAGAACGTTACAAAAATGATGCAACAAGGGACCTCCTTTCAAGAGGCAAAAGAAACTCTTCTCGGCGAGGTTGTAGCCAACTTTGATCAGTTCCTTGAAGCTCGCCCTCAGGGGAGCCCATTTTGCTATTGGTTCGGTCCAACGAATGTTCACCGCCAGTGGGTGCAAGGCTCGGGAAAGAAACTCTGGGGGTTGAACCCGGAGGACTTCCAAGGCAAACTCCCTCCGTTTTTACCCGATGTTCCGGTGGTTCGAGAGGATGTCGCTGACTACTTTGGCGAGATCGCAGCTTATGATGCGGCCGTCGGTGCTTTGCTTGATCGACTCGAATCCACCGGGCTTGCTGATTCGACCATGATCATCATCAGTGGTGACCATGGTCCACCAGGTTTTCCTCATGGTAAATGCAATCTCTACGGCTTTGGAACCTCCGTCGCCTTGGTCATCAGCGGTCCAAAGATCCCGGGTGATCGAATCATCGATGATCTTGTGAGCCTAACAGATCTTGCTCCCACCATCCTCGAATCGGCTGGATTGCCAATACCAAAGACGATGACTGGCAGGAGCCTTGTACCGATGCTCAGAAGCGATCGAAGCGGCAAGCTTGATCCGACTCGCGAAGCGATCTTTGTTGGACGCGAAAGGCATGTTGAGTCGGCCCGTGCCGATTGGACTCCTTATCCTCAGCGAGCGATTCGCACGGATGATTATCTTCTGATCCTCAACTTTAGGCCCGATCGTTGGCCACAGGGTGACCCGTATGGTCTGGCCGATGCACAGCCACCTACCTTTCTTCAGATCCAAAACAACACGCGTGTGACTCATCCGGATGAAGATGCCGGACCGACCAAAGCGTGGCTTGTGACCCATCGAGACGACCCGCAGTGGCAGCCCTTTTATGATCGAGCTTACGGCAAACGACCTCGCTGCGAACTATACGATCTAACGAAGGATCCTCACCAAATGATGAATGTCGCAAGCGATCCAGTTTACGAAACAATCCGCAAAGAACTTGAGGAACGACTGATGCAAGAGTTGACCAGCACTGGAGATCCTCGCGTGCAAGACGATGGCAAGTTCTATGAAACAGCGCCCATGACTGGGCCTTTGGAAGATCAGCCACAATCACCCCGAAACAAGGTGAAAAAGCCATGAGTTCGGGCACCCCAACGTGTTTGCTTGACGGGCCAAACCTTTTGGAAGCCCATTAGCATTCATCCGTGTCCATTATGTTCGAAGCGTGTTTCGGGCGGGGAACCGAGAAATTAGAGGTATTTTGCAAGCGGGCCACCTTGGGCCGCAAGAGCATCAATTTTCTTGGTGACCTCGGGGGATTCGACCAACGGTGGTGCATGATGGGGCTTGATCCGAGCGTCGATTATCAAAGGACCAGAGCACGACCAATGCTTGTTCTCGATCTTTTCACCGACACCACGCAGATCGATCGCAGGGTTCGAGCGAGTGAAGGTGACCCAGGTCCAGTTGTCCATTGAGCGACTCGTAAAATCAGCATCATCGACCAGGGTGATCAAGGCGATCCCGTTTGTCCTACTAGGTTCATCGAGCATCGGTGCAGATAGTTGTTCAACCGCTGCATCCAAAGGGAGTTTCGTTTCGATCGCGATCGCGCCTGGATAGCATAGTTTAGGATTAGAAAAATTCGTGTTCAATTTGAAGTCCGAAGGGATTGCCGTGATGAGATCTCGCCGCTTAGGCCCCGTGATAGGAACGATCAATTTAGAGCCTTGGTTCCAGCCCTCGCCAGAGTAATCCAACGTGTCGATAGTCGTCTTGGTCAAAAAGTGCAGATCGCGAGAAAAGTCGATCCGTTCCCAGACCCATCGAAAGAAGGCTTCTAGATCGTAGAGGCTAGGAGCATTCGAGTCGTTGCCATCGATGATCAAAAGATATTTTGCCAGAGACATTTGACCTTGGCCCAGAATCGCGCTGGCTTGTGTCATTAATTCTTGGGGTCGATTTGGCTTGAGATACGGTGTGTAGCGTTCGGAGCCAACCGCAAGTAGCAGCGGGTGAACACCTGCCACATCGACCGCATGAACTCCGCGCACACCTGGAAGCACGGTTGGAATGATCGGACCAGTGATCTCGTGGATTAGTTCGCCAAAAGTCGTATCTTCTTGGGGTGGCCGACCAACGACAGTAAAAGGCCAGATAGCATCAGGTCGGTGATACACACCGGTGACTTGCATCCAAGGAAAGGGATGGGTAAGAGCATAGTATCCTAGGTGGTCACCAAAGGGTCCCTCGGGTTTGAGCGAGTCTGGATCGATGATACCCGTGATCGCAAAATCGGCATCTGCATAAATGGGAGCCGTCGGCAACGACGAAAAGCCCGACGCATGGTTGACGATCATTCGGATACGGTGACCAGCAAGGGCACCGGCGAACGTCAGTTCCCCAACGTCTTCGGGAAGTGGCATGACTGCCGCAAGTGTCATGGCCGGTGTGCCACCGACGGTGATGGTCACAGGAAAGGGTCTGTTGGCCTTGAGAGCTTGTTGGTGGTGGATGCCTATCCCTCGGTGGAGTTGGTAATGGAGACCAATTTCTTTGTTCGTGATGTATTGATTTCCGGAAAGCTGGATCCGGTACATCCCCAAATTGCAAGCGGTAAGTTTCGGGCTTGCCGAGACTCCATCGATCGGAGGAGTGCTTAGAACCTGCGGCAGAGTGACGAACGATCCACCGTCATCGGGCCACGAGACAAGTTGTGGTAGATCAGATATTTCGCAAGAGTGGGAAAGTACAGGGCCGGAACTTGTCCGTCTAGGGAGCATCGCCCAGGCTGTCGAGGGGGCAGAAATGTAACGAAGTGGGTTTCGAAACAGCGCATTCGGATCGATCTTGAGTTCAATCGCACGTCGGACGCGATCGAGAGTGTGGCGAAACAGGAACCGAGCCTGGTCGAGGGAACCAAAGAGGTTGCTGACCATCGGGAAACGGGTGTTGATGGGATTGGTAAACAGAACCGCAGGGCCTTTCCGAGCGTACACCCGGCGTTGGATTTCCGCGATTTCGAGTCTAGGCGATAGGGGGGTATCGATTTCGATAAGCCTGCCGTTTTTTTTCAGGTCGACAACGGCGTCGCGAGTAGAGCGGTGGCTGATCATGGAATACTATGGCTTTTGGTTGTGGATCTCTAATAGACAAGATTTCCGGAACGGCAGATCCAGAACCCTGTGGATTATAGATCGGGGTGAAGCGGTGCAGGGATTCCCGGTCTTTATTGATGTTGCTGATACCTCCCAAGATGCAAAGAAGAAGTTCGCGCAAAGACGCCAGGGCGTGAAGACCTGCTCGGTCGAAGGGAGGTTGAAAAATACGAACCTCGCAATTGCCTATTCATGTAGAAGGGTCGGAAAGTCGGTATCGCTAGGGAGGTTCGAATCGGGACAGATTCAATGCATCGACCAGAACGACATCACGTCAACTCAGCTCTTGGCTTGACATCAGACTTGGTCGATCGCTGGGATCTCGAATCCTGAACGATTCTTGTCTTTGCGTAAAGCATTTGCCTCTTGTGCATACTGCCCAACATGCGTTTCGGTCTTTGGATCGAAGCTTACCCATGGTCCGACTGTGTACTGGGCTTTGTCAAACGAGACACCAACTCCTCGACTCATGATGGAATGCAACTTGTCAAAATGCTCGGTAGCCTCCGCATTGTTGCGCATCGAGCTGTCGGCAAAGACTCGGTTGACTCGATCGGATGGAAGGGGTTGTCCCAAACGGTAAGAGTTATTCATGAGATGACCCAAGACACAGCCGTAATGAGCATCGAGCGCATTGCCATTGGCCATTTGTGGATTGCCGGCTCGGCATGCGGCGATGAAAGCCCCCCAATTCCCACCTGGCGTAACGTTGCCTGGCGGAACATCGATCGCTACACCCTCAGAGTCACCTTTAGCATAGTATCGATTGCGTATGATCTTTCCGCCGTCTTCGAAGTAATATTCGTTCTCGACCTGTTTTTCGTATCCATCGTAATTCACGTTACGGACGTTGAAGAAGACTTGCTGTCCATTTGGATATTCCGCGACAGCGAACATCGTGTTGGGTGTTTCTCCTTGGTCGTCCCATTGGAAGCGACCACCGATGGCCATGGCTCGCACCGGATGGGTTTGATCCGGATCGATAGCCCAGCGAGCGATGTCCAGTTGATGCGTTCCTTGGTTGTTCAAGTCACCGTTGCCGGTGTTCCAGAACCAATGCCAACCGTAATGAACATAGTTTGCATGGAACTCCGGTACTACCGCCGGACCTTGCCAAAGGTTCCAGTCGAGATTCTCTGGTGGCTGTGAAGATGTCTTGAAACCGATCGAACCTCGCGGCTTGCAACAGTATCCATAAGCGATCTTGAGCCGTCCGAATTTGCCAGCATGAATCGCTTCATGCAAACCTGCGATCTGGGAGTTGCTCCGATTCTGTGTTCCGTGCTGAACCACCACGCCATACTTCTTTTGCGCTGCAACAGCCACGCGACCTTCATCGATATCATGGCTCATCGGTTTTTCGACGTAAACATGTTTGCCAGCTTGTGCAGCCCAGATCGTCATCAACGAGTGCCAGTGGTTGGGGGTGGCAATCGAGACTGCGTTGAGGGTCGGATCTTCCAGGGCCGTACGAATATCAGAGGCTACCTTTGGCTTACTGAGTCCCTCCGAGTTCTTTTCCACCATGGCCGCAGCCGAGTTGAGGACTCGAGAGTCTGGATCAATCAACCAAGCGATCTCGACGTTCTTTTGCTGAAGCCATCCGCTGATATGGCTCTTGCCGCGACCGTTGAGTCCGGCGACTGCGATTCGCAAACGGTCGTTGGCTCCGATAACGCGCCCGGATGCCTTGGTCCCGGCTAGGATCAGTCCTGTTCCGACCGATGCGCTGGCCAAAAAACGACGTCGACTCACAGAGGCTTGACGATGACGATGATGCATGATTCGTGGGAACTCCTCTCCATTGAGAATTATTTTATTTTTGCTAAGTCAAATTTCAGATACCGACGAGTCGTTCGTTGGAATCGCCGAATCGGTCGAGTTCCAAGCCGCCCCATTCCATGAGGCTCAAAAACAGGCTACACATCCGACGGTTCGGAGCGTTTAGATAGTCAAGCACGCGTCCTCCTCGGAGTTTACCACCTGCACCACCGAGCAGCACGATCGGCAATTGCTGTGCATCGTGATTGCCATGAAGCATGCTGGAGCAGTGCATGATGGCTGTGTTGTCGAGCAATGTGCGATCTCCCTCTTTGACCTCAGTCATCCGCTCGCAAAGGTAGGCGAGTTGCGAGGTGAAGAACTGATTCAGCGGTATGAGTTCCGGAGGCTGAGTATGCGCCATCTGATGATGCTGGTCTTTAGCTCCGCAGTGCGTATGCGTTTCGGCCGATCCGTCGTTGCAATACTTAAGAGTCGCAATTCGCGTCGTGTCGGTCCGGAAGGCAAGCAGCACAATGTCATTCATCAGTTTCCAGTACTCAGGAATCTCTGCGGGAATACCGTCAGCCGGTCGCGGGCGATCTGGGGTTCTCAGCGTCGGTTGCCATCCGCTTGTATCACGCTGCTTGTCTGCTCGCTTGATCCTGCCTTCGATCTCGTTGACACTGCCGAGATATTCTTCGAACCGTTGCCGATCCGAAAGCGAGAGCCTCTGTTGCAACGATCGAGCGTCCTCGAGCACCGCATCGACCACCCGACGATCGCCTCGGTTTCGGTCGGTCCGAAACAGTTGATCGAACGCTAACGCCGGTCGGGTCTCGGTCCACGTCGGCGACACCGCGGTACTCCAAGAGATGTGAGAGCTGTAGAGCAAAGGGTGTCCGTCTTGAAGACCCGGAATCGGTCCTTCACAGCCCAGCACGAGGGAAGGAATACGCGTCCGATCGCCGATCCGCTGCGCCATCAGTTGATCGAAACTGACTCCCGTTCGGACTTCGGTCTTGGACATCGGCGCACCGCTGAGCATGTTCCCTGTTTGCATGCAATGGATGACACCATTATTGGCCTGCTCATTCCACAAGCCACGAAGAAATACCAGTCGCTCCTTCCAAGGTTCCAGCGGCTTTAAGCATGGACCAAGCTCCATTCCAGCGCCTTCCCCTTTGGCCCACCAATGCTGCGAGTGGAAACCCATCCCTGTGAAGGTGACGAGGGTTCTAGTCGGTGGCTGATCCGAAGCGATCGTTTTATCTCTCATGGCGAAAGAAAGCGATTCGAGCCACGGCAAGGCCATCGAGACACCGACCCCGCGAAGGATAGTGC
>JBJSXX010000254.1:0-22257 GCA_046086605.1 Pirellula sp.
TCTGGGGCCCAGATCATTATTCGCCAGTGTGGAAGGCTCTAGGTGATCGAAGGTTTAAAGATCCATCGGCCGCAGGGCGTCTGAATGTGGAATCCCCGTGGATCGCGGCGAAAGTATGCGGGTCTTGTCACGTTGGCGAACTGGGTCGAAGTGGCCAGATCGAATTTGACGACAAGACCAAATTCCCAATTGAGCAACGCGAGGTCTCCCACAAGCTGATGGCAGCCGGTCATCCGCCAACCTATTTCGAGCTCAGTCACTTTTTGCTCAAGTACCCGAAGCATTGGTGGGATCTAGACAATGTAGCCGCAACGCAAGCAACGAAAGCTTCAGACAAGAAGCTGCCCAGCTCCACAGCAGCTCGGTCGCTCGATACTTGGCGGATTGGAAAATTGGTCAACGCCAAACAACGCCTCGAGCTGCTCCGGAATCGGATCGGGAAGGAAGAATGGCCGGAGTTTACCGAGCACCGTTGCTCGAGCTGCCATCATCCAATCGATACCGATAGTCAAAAGAGCAACGGTAGCGATTTGGCATTCGCCCAGTGGGACGCCTGGTACCTCCAACAAGTTGACTTGGCACTTGCAATCACCCAGTTACCTCCGGCTAACTCAAATAGCACCGACGGATCCTCCTCGACAGCTCAAAGCTTCTTTGACCATGAAACCATCAGTAAGTGGAACTATAATCGCACGAAATTAGAAGGTTTATTGCTCAATCCATTAACTGCTCTTCATAATATGGAAATGCAAAAAGATCTTTCAGAAACTTGCACAACCTTGATCGAATTGCTAAACGAGATCATTAAAGAAGAGCCCCCGCTTGTTGCGGCTAAAGACATACCGAAGATCAGGGCCGATTGGGCTAATCGGATTGAAAACTTCCAGGTGCCCACCTCTTGGGAGCAAGCCATTCAGTTAAAGTTAGCCGCTCAAGCATTGATTTACCATGGAAGATCCGATGGCCCTTATCCTCCGCTTCCTCTAAGTGATTGGGACTTGCCCGTCGAGATGTGGAAAAGAAAGCAAGCCATGCCCTACGAAGCCTCGCAAGATTTCGAATGGGACAAGTTCAACCAGCAGCTTCGGGAACTCATCCAATCCCTGAAATGACCTAACATGAAATCACTCGTTGAAAGACAAGTTGGAACGCGTATCGCCAAGATGTTGCAGGACGTGCAGCACAAGCAAGGCTTCGTTAGTGACACGGACATCAATCGGATCGCAGGCCAAGTTGGAGAGCCGGTTCGAGTGATCCAAGATGTGGTGAGTTTTTTTCCGCATTACTCGAGACAAGCACCGGCCAAGTGCCGAGTGGCGGTCTGTCGCGATATGAGTTGCCGTCTTCGTGGTTCGGTGAAGATAACCGAGCAACTCAAAGAATTGGCTGATCAGGTCGGACATGATAATCTTCATATCCACGAAGCCTCATGCTTGGGTCGCTGCGATCGTGCCCCTGCGATGATTATCGAAGGCCTCGCCCATGGACAGGCACTGTATGTCGATCGCAAAGTCGATGAATATCGTCGGATTGTTCAAGCTTTTTTTGAGGGGGAGCATCCGGAAACAGACTCCGATATGAAGACAGCGCAGGTCACTTTAGACCGATCCGAAATCGATTGCTACCGAAGTGGTACGATCGAGCAAAAATACGCTGCAGTCAAACGGTTCATCCAAGATCCGAGTACCGATCAAGTGATCCAAGCTTTAAAAAATGCTGGGCTACTTGGCATGGGAGGAGCCGGAGCTCCCGCCTTTTCAAAATGGGACGAAGCTCGTACGGCCCCAGGGGACACCAAGTATGTTGTGTGCAATGCCGACGAGAGCGAACCCGGAACCTTTAAAGACAGAGAAATCCTGCTCGCAGCACCCCATTTGGTGATCGAAGGCATGACGATGGCCGCTTTGGTCAGCGGTGCCAAGCAAGGCTATATCTACATCCGGCACGAATACGAGGAGCAAATCGAGAGACTCCGGCAAGCGATCCAAGAAGCGGAACGATTCGGTGCATTGGGTGCGAGTATTTTTCAAAGCGGTCGAACATTCCGACTTGAGGTTTTCGTCAGTCCCGGTGGATACGTTTGTGGTGAGCAAACGGCACTGATCGAAGCTCTCGAAGGGAAACGATCCGAGCCACGCAATCGTCCTCCCGAACTGCAAACCAATGGGCTCTACGATCAGCCGACGATTCTCAATAACGTCGAGACGTTCGCATGGGTGCCATCGATCTTGTTGCGGGAACCGACTGACGAAGGTGTGTCCAAGGAAAAATCGAGCAACCCTTCGGCTAGCAAGGAGACACCGGGACTATGGTACAAGTACGCCGGTAGGAATCGTTCCAAAGGGAGACGTTTCTTTAGTATCAGCGGTGATTTGAATCGGCCAGGAGCCTATGAGGTTCCTTGTGGTATCACCCTAGGCGAGCTGATCGATGAGTACGCCGGCGGCATGAAGGATGGGGTTCCATTGTTGGCCGTTGCGCTAAGCGGCCCGTCTGGAGGTTTCCTCCCTGCAATGCTGCCAGAGAAGTCGATCCGGATACCGAGGGTCATGGACAGAGAGGGTAAAGAGACCGATGCGTTCAAGTATCCAACGATAACGGCGGCACCGACGGACATCAAGTTATTGCCGTTGGATGTCGACGCTTCACGTGAGATTGGATACATGCTCGGAGCTGGGATTGTTGTCTACGGTCAAACGGCCGATTTGCTCGATCAAGCGATATCTTGCAGTCAGTTCTACCAGCGGGAGTCTTGCGGCAAATGCGTTCCATGCCGACTCGGGTCTCGAAAGATCGTCGATATGGCTCAGCAATTAGCCGACTCGGAACAGGCCGACAAGCTCGTCGAGGGCTTTGTCGATCACGCAAATCTTCTGTCTCGCATCATGCGAACAACGAGTATCTGTGGGCTTGGACAGGTTGCCAGTGAGCCGTTCAGAACCTACTTGCGATTCTTCTACCAAACCAAAAAGTAACCTTACATAACGGCGTCTTGCAACTATGGCCACAGATCAAGAGTTAATGGATGGCAACGAGTACATCAGTGCTCGCGAAGAAGCCCTTTTTGCTCGGGATATCGACGGACAGCTTATCCGACGCGCCGACGCTTCTCTCAGCGATCTAGAAACGGATGTTCGAATCACGATCGACGGACAGGCGGTCGTCGTCAAAAAAGCCCTCCCGATGAGAAACTCCCAAGGCGTTGTGCTTGTGAACGATCGAGGGGAGATCATCCCTCGTCCAACGACGATCTACGACGCGGTCACTCAGATGTATGTCAAAGGTGTCCAAGACGTCAACCCAGTCCCAGTTCTTTGTCACCGCGAACACCTCCAACCTGTCGGTGTTTGCCGAGTCTGTCTTGTCGAGATTCAGGAGATTCGCAAAAGCGGTCGAACCAAGAAGGACCTTGTCTCGGCGTGTACCTACCACGTCAAAGAAGGGATGGTGATCACCACGCTTGCAAGCAAAGAGAGCCCCAAGACGGTCGAGATTTTGAAGGATTCTGTCGGCGTGATTGTCGAGCTATTGGCTTCAGAACATTTAAGCCAAGAGGACCGAGAGAATTTGATCGAAGCTCCTAAGGCTTATGAGCCGAACGAATTAAAAAAACTCGTTCACCGTTTTGTGCCCAACGCCACCGATTTGCGTTATCCTCCGAGCGAATTGGCCGGCAATCGCAAGCTCGATGTTTCGTCTGAGATTATTGCCGTCAATCATGACGCTTGCGTATTGTGCCAACGCTGTACGCGAGCCTGCAACGAGATCAAACACAACGACGTGATGGCACGCGACGGCAAAGGATATCCGACAAAGATCGCTTTCGATACCAATTTATCGATGCTCGAGAGTTCCTGCGTTTCCTGTGGCGAATGCGTGATCTCGTGTCCAACTGATGCACTGCAATTCAGGCCGTTGGTGATCGAAAAGCAGATCGAAAAACTCTCGGACGACATCCAGGCGGAGCACAAGAAGAGTGGCAACCGAGCCTTTGAGATTCTATCTCCTGAACAGATGCTCGAAATCCCGATCTTCTCCGGGATCCCCTACAAATTCCTACAATTCAACGGTGGTGCTTGCGTGCGCCGCATCCTACAGCCCGGCGATGTCCTGTGCCGTGAAGGTGAATACGGTGCAACCGCCTTCTTGATCCAACGTGGGAAATTCGAGATCCAAATCAACAAGAGGGGTACGAAGGTTGCCAAGCCGACCGCTTCAAAGAAAGGATTGTTCAATCGAATCTTTTCCGCGACCGGTTCCTTAGTCCCCACCTTGGCAACCGGATCGGATACAGCCAACAATTCGAACTCTTCGAAAATCTTTCGAGGTGCAGAGGATGTCATCCTCGGGGAAATGGCTTGTTTGAATCGCTACCCGCGTACGGCAACGGTTGTTGCCGTCGAGGAATCCGAAGTCATCGAAATCGGTAGCAATGTTCTGTACATGCTCCAACGAAACGGGGCCAGCCGAAAGGTGCTTAACGAAGCCTACCGGCGACATGCTTTGAACACCGACTTGGGCAGGATCCCGATCTGTCGTACCTTAACTTCGGAGGAAGTTAAGAATTTGGCTCAAAGGGTTGAGCTGATGAGTGTGGAGCCTGGACAACCCATTTTTAAAGAAGGGGAGCCAGGGGACGATGTCTTTATGGTTCGCTTGGGATACATCAAGGTCTCCCGCATGCAAGGCATGCGGGATCAGGTGGTCAATTACATTGGCCCTGGAAGCCTCGACGGCAACATCGGTGTTTTTGGCGAAGTCGCAGTTCTTTCAAAGCTTTACCAGAATGAACTCGGGGATGAACTTGCCGCTTTGAACTACCCAACGGGAATGAGAACATCGAGTTGTACCGCTTTGGATCACGTTGAACTGGTTCGGATCCCTGGGGATGTGATCAAAGAGCTTGCAGAATCGAACGTCGAGTTTAGAAAGACCTTGGTCGACCGAGCTGAAATGCTTCTGCGTCGAGACGTCAATCGGGATGTTTCCGACAATTCGATGAAGGCTAATTTCGTGGCTCAGGGACTATACAACGCTCAGAGCCTTTTGGTGCTCGATTTGGAATCATGCACTCGATGCGATGAATGCTCCAAGGCTTGTGCCGATGCTCATGATGGCGAGACCCGTTTGGTTCGAGACGGACTGCGGTTCGAGAATTTCTTAGTGGCAACATCTTGTCGTTCATGTACCGACCCGTATTGCCTGGTTGGTTGTCCCGTCAACGCGATTTTCCGCGAGGGGGATAAAGAAATCGTCATCGAAGATCACTGTATCGGATGCGGTCAGTGCGCAACGAATTGTCCTTATGGTAACATTACGATGTACGGGCATGAGGATGGTTATCGCCAAGAAGGGAATCGTAAGATCCCGGTGGTAAGGCAACGGGCCACGACGTGCGACCAGTGCAAGAGCATCGGTGGTACACCTCGTTGCGTGTATGCTTGTCCTCATGAGGCAGCATTCCGAATGTCCGGTGAACAGCTCACCACTCTGGTCGCAGAAAGAACGGCAAAGTAAATCTTGACAATCTGGAATCGTCGCAATTGGATTGGGGCTGCAGCCAGCGTCCCATGGATCGGATCGAGCCTCCTACAGGAAAAGAGTGCGATCGGACTAGAGCATCTTCAAGACTCCGGGCCCCTGGCATGGACTCATGCAAAAATCCTTACTGCAGCCGGTGCGGTGATCAACGACGGCACGCTTGTTGTTCATAAAGGCACCATTCTCGCGGTCGGTTCTAGCAATACGACAGCGATCCCTGCGGGAGCAAAAGTTGTCGATGCGACCGGTAAATGGATCATGCCGGGATTGGTATGCACGCATAGTCATATCGGAGGCGTGGGAGCTGCTGACGGTAGTTCCCCGATTCAACCCGGTGTTCGCATTTTGGATTCGATCAACGTCAAGGATTCGGGATTCAAAAGAGCCCTAGCTGGCGGACTAACGACTATCAACATCATGCCCGGTTCAGGGCACTTGATCAGTGGCCAAACGGTCTATTGCAAATTGCGTTTCGCCGGTAAAGGGCCTTCGACCATCGAAGATATTCTGATTCGCGATGGCGAGGATAAGCCGCTTGGGGGGTTGAAAATGGCCAACGGTACGAACTCACAGGGAGAAGCACCCTTTCCTGGCACGCGAGGGAAATCTGCCTTTCTTGTTCGCGAGCAGTACATCAAAGCCCGAGAATACCACGCAAAGCGTCAGTCGGCTGACGGCGATCAGGAAAAATTGCCACCTCGGGATCTCCATCTTGAATCGCTGATCGAAGCGATGCAAGGTACAAGAATCGTGCATCACCACACCCATCGGCATGATGACATCATCACGGTCTTGCGATTGTCGCAAGAGTTCGGGTTCCGGGTCGTTCTTCACCATGTGAGTGAAGGCTGGAAAGTTGCGAAGGAAATCGCAGAGGCCAAGGTTCCATGCTCGGTGATCGTTGTCGATTCACCCGGCGGCAAACTCGAAGCCCGTGATATGACGTTTAAAAACGGACATGTCCTTGATCAAGCAGGAGTCAGGGTTGCCTTTCATACCGATGATTGGATCACCGATTCGAGGGTTTTTAGTCGTTCTGCAGCGTTGGCTGTCAGGGCTGGTATGAATCGCGATCGAGCGATCGAAGCATTAACGATCGCAGGTGCGGAGATGCTGGGACTTGAGAGTCGAATCGGGTCGCTTGTCGCTGGAAAGGATTCTGATTTCTGTATCCTCGACGGAGATCCTCTGAGTGTCTATACCCGAGTTCTCGAAACGTGGGTCGAAGGACAAAAAGCGTTCGATCTAGCGAACCCAGACGATGCTTTGTATGCCGAAGGTGGACAAGGTGCGGGATTCGAACTCAATCCCTATCTGTGCTGTTTCGGACAAGCTTGGCAGCAGACGGGAGCGAAATAATGCTGAAAACAATTCTTACAGGGGTATTGGTTTGCCTACTTGCTAGCCCGAGTTGGGCTGAAACGCTAGTGGTAAAGGCCAAGCTCATTCACACCGTTTCCGGGAAATCAATCACCGATGGCGCGATTGTATGCGTCGATGGCAAGATCGCGTCGATCGGTGAAATCGCTAAGGTAGCGATTCCCGAAGGTGCCAAAGTGATTCACGCCGAGGTTGTAACGCCTGGGTTGATCGATGTACGCAGCAGTGTCGGTCTCTCTGGAATCCTCAACGTCGATCACGACTCGGATCATCTGGAGACATCCTCTCCATTGCAACCCGAGTTGCGAGCCATCGATGCTTACAATCCACGAGAAGAGCTCATCGAGTATGTTCGAGGATTTGGTATCACCACGGTGCATACAGGCCATGCTCCGGGTGAGCTTATCTCGGGTCAAACGATGATCGCCAAGACTCGAGGCGGAACCGTCCAAGACGCGTTGGTCTTCGATGGAAAAGCCGTCTGTGCGACGTTGACCGAGTCGTCTCAGAAATCTGGGAAACAAAGCCCTGGAACGCGCGGGAAACAGATGGCAATGCTTCGGGCACTTTTAATCGAAGCCTCCGAGTACCGAACGAAATTGAGCAAGCAGTCAAAAGAGACCGAAGCGAACGACGAATCGAAAGTTGCAAGAAATCTTAAGCTTGAAGCGATCGTCGATGTGCTCGAGGGCAAGAAAGCACTTCTCATTACGGCTGATCGAGCCCAAGACATCGCCAGCGCTTTGCGTTTAGGCGAAGAATTCAGTATCCGAATTTGGCTCGATAGTGCCGCAGAAGCTTATCAGTTGATCCCGCAGATTAAAAAAGCAGGCGTACCTGTTCTGCTCCATCCATCGATGGCTCGCGCCAATGGTGATCGAGAGAACATGACGTTCCGATCCGCGTCGATCCTCAAAGAGAACGGTATTCCTTTTGCAATCGAAAGCGGATTTGAGGCTTATGTGCCCAAGGTGCGGATCGTTCTGTTTGAAGCTGCGTTAGCAGCGGCTCATGGGTTATCCAAAGAAGCCGCCTTGGAATCGATCACCTTGTCGGCGGCGAAGATATTAGGGATTGAAGATCGAGTCGGCTCAATCGATTTGGGCAAAGAGGCCGACTTGGCCCTCTACGATGGTGATCCCTTGGAATATACGACCCACTGCACCGGTGTGATCATCGGCGGCGTTGTATATCCCGGTGAAAGCCGTTAGATAGCTAGCCTGGCGGTTCTGGTTTGATTATTGACCGCAGAATCGGGCGTCGAAGAAGGGAAACACAGAGGCACGGAGGGCACAGAGAGGGTTGGAGATATCCTCAAATCTCAATGCTCAAGCACTTTGTAACTCTACTATTTCAAAAAAGCGAACCTCAAGTGCGGTTGTAAAAAGTCCCCAACTACCGCTGTCGAAGGTACTGCCTCAAAGATTCTTCATCGTACAGCGGGACCACGGGTAGTCGTGCAGCGATGAGCTTACCTGCGTGGTCGAGGTATTCGTCTTGATGGCAATTGAGCATCACCGTCAGAGCGAATCCTCGTCGTCGCATCATTTCGAGTGCAAGCAATCCTGCTTCATCAACCCTTTGCACGATAGCGATGAGTGAAAGCAATTTGGGCAATCTGCTTTCGGTCTCGATGAGCAGTTGATCCAATTTCAAACCGTCGGTACGTTCAAGTCGTGCGAGCATGCGATGGATCTCGGCAAAGTGCTCTGGGGTGCGATTGGCACCTAAAACAACCGGATTCAATCGATCGCTTTGCGATCTCATCTCGATATTCGCGGTCGCCGATGTGCGATCGCTGTACAAACCTTTCTTGTTGGACTCCCGCATCCTCTCGGCTGCGTCACGACCGTTGCTTACTAGCCCAAAGGGCTCCGCGTTTTGATAGAGCCAATGGGCGATCGATGCGGCGGCTGAGACAGCAAGATCTGTGCGCACAGGCTCATGTTTTTGGGGATTGGTTGATTCATGCATATCCAACAGCAGCATCGCACCTTGGACGCAGGTTGGTTGAAACACTCGAGTATGCAATGTTCCGGTCCTCGCGGTCGCTTTCCAATGCACCCTATTGATCGGATCCCCAGCTCGGTATTCGCGAAGACCGGTCATCAATGTCGGGTCTTCGAGCACCCGGTCTTCTACCTTCATCTCCCCCATTGGTCGCCGGCTCGAAATTTCGATCCCTTCGAGCACCGTGAGTCTTGGAAGCACTGTCAGATAGCTAGGCTGATTCGCGATCCGGAAGCTTCGGTGGAGTCCAAGCAGATCACCGGTCTCAAGCAAGGTAGGACCGAGTTGATAATAGCCTCTTCGCTGAGTTTGCAGAGCGTAGCGGTGCAACGTTGTCTTCTTTGGCGAAAAGGAGAATAGCTGAACCGTCGCTACCAAAAGATTCAGAGCAACCGGTGGGAGTTTCGTGTACCTTTTGGCGATCTTATCGTCGATGAGCATCCACGGGATCCAATATCCTGATTTGTTGGTGATCTTCATCCCCACCCCAACTGTAACTCCTACGGTAACTTCCTGCGCCTCTACAAATCGCTCGACCTCGACAGCTTCGATCCAGCGCGTCGAGAAGAACTTTGCGAGTTGGATCGTGATCAAGAACGTGCTTGCGCCGAGCGCAAAAAAATTCGCTCCGGTGAGGATTCCAAAAAGCAAGAGGATCGCGATCAGTGGAAGAATCGCCATAGGCTAACGACCATTTTCCTCGAGCGTCGGCACAGCGATCTCCGCGACGATGTCTTCGAGGACGCGATCTGCTGTCATTTTACGCAACCGGGCTTCAGGGCGCAGAATCAGACGATGGCTCATCACCGGTTGCAAAATACGTTTGACATCATCAGGCTGAACAAATTCGCGGCCCCGAATCGCCGCCATGGCTTGTGCTGCCCGAAACAATGCGATGGTTGATCGAGGACCTGCTCCGAGCGATAGATCAGTATGCGCTCGAGTCTCGTGAACGATTTGCAGAATGTACTGACGTACTTTCGGATCGACGTAAACCTTTTTGACCAATTGCTGTGCTTCGAGCAACTCATCGATGCTCACTACAGCCTTGAGGCCCTGAATCGGATGCTCCGTTTCGAGCAATTGGAGCATCCGCAATTCTTCCTCCATCGAGGGATAGCCTAAGGTGAACTTCATAAAGAAGCGGTCGAGTTGCGCCTCAGGGAGTGGAAATGTTCCTTCGTGATCGATGGGGTTTTGGGTTGCGATCACCAGGAATGGCGGTTGCAGTTTGTGGGTTTGACCATCGACGGTCACACAGGATTCGGCCATCGCTTCGAGGAGTGCCGACTGGGCGCGAGGGGTTGTGCGATTGATTTCGTCGGCCAAGAGAATATTGGTAAAAATCGGGCCTGGGCGAAATTCGAAATCGGATGACTTTTGATTGAAAATCGAAGAGCCGGTAATGTCGCCCGGGAGCAGATCGGGGGTGCACTGCACCCGCTTGAATTTCCCACCAACGCTAGCAGCAAGCGCTCTTGCAAGCATCGTCTTTGCGACACCAGGGACATCCTCGAGCAGGACATGCCCACCGGAGAACCACGAGACCAGCGAGAAGACCAATTGCTTTCGCTTGCCGACGATGCACTTCTCGACGTTGGTAATGATTTTTCGAGAGGTTTCATAGACGGCGTTTGACATGCTCTATTTCCGGCTAAAAGGACAAGACTCAAAGCGATTATAAAGTGGGGCCGATCGACCAAGGAGTAAATTCATCCTCACCGTAACCGAGCAATTCGCTCTTTGTCTTTTTTCCACTAGCGGTATCCAAGATCTCATCGAAGAGTCGATGGCCAGCTTGCTCGATCGTCTCGCCTGCGAGGATCGTCCCCATATCCAAATCCATATCCTCATTCATCCGCTCAAACAGGGATGTATTGGTCGCAACCTTGAGGCTAGGTACGGGCTTACAGCCAAAGCAACTACCACGACCGGTTGTAAAAACAACAACATTCGCACCGCCGGATACCATTCCGGTGACGCATACCGGATCGAATCCTGGTGCGTCCATAATGACCAGTCCACGTTTGTTTGTCTGCTCAGCGTATTCGATCACGTCTTGCAATGCAGTCTGGCCACCTTTGACTGCTGCCCCGAGGGATTTTTCGACGATGGTCGTTAACCCCCCGGCTTTGTTGCCTAACGAAGGATTGTTGTCGATGTCTTCTCCATAGTGGGCCGTGTATTGCTTCCACCAAACGAGTTTGTCGAGCAGTTTTTTGGCCACCTCGACGCTCGCAGCACGTTTGGTAAAAAGCTGCTCAGCTCCGTAGAGCTCCGTGGTTTCCGACAAGATTGAAGTTCCACCATGGGCAACAAGCAGATCGGACGCGACCCCGAGGGCGGGATTCGCCGTGATACCCGAGTATCCATCAGATCCTCCGCATTTGGTTGCCAGAACAATTTCGCTCGCAGGAACCGTTGTTCGTTGCATTGCATCTACTTGAGGGAGCAAAGACTTCACTAGCTCAACAGCCTTTCGAATGGTCGCTCGTGTTCCACCGGAATCTTGGATGGACAGCACCGGCACGTCTTGTGACTCGTTTTGCCCCGGACTCGATTTCCATCGCACGCCCTGAAGAGTCACAAGCTTCTGAGATTTCTGTAAGTGCCCGAGGGTGTTCTGTTCGCATCCGAGTCCGATCAAAACATACGCAGCGATATTTGGATGTTTTGCGATCCCTCCAAGCACACGACCGAGTGTCCGGTGCTTGATTCCATCTAGCGCCATGCCGCATCCGCTGTCGTGGGTAAAGGCGATGACACCATCCACGTTAGGAAACTCTTTCAAGACCTCGGAATCGAAGTGTCTTGCGACGGCCTTCGAAACTCCTGCCGAGCAATTGACCGTCGAGATCACGGCGATGTAGTTTCGCGTTCCAACCCGACCGCTTGGCCGCAAGTATCCTTGAAAACTCTTTCCAGAAAGGGGGCTTGGCGGAGCTGGGGTTTCAGACGCAAGCCCTTCATAGTCTAAAACATGATGGCATTTGAGGTTGTGGTCATGCAAATGTTCGCCGGGTGGGATATCGCAGGTGGACACACCGATTGGCCAACCATACTTAAACACCGGCTCACCAGTTGCTCGCGAAACGACCGCTACTTTATGCCCTGCTGGAACATCTTTCTTCAAGACCACATCAGGGCCATGGGTCACTTGTATCGACTCGCCTTTACTGAGCTTCCGCAGCGCAACGACACAATGATCTTTGGGATGAAGATAGATCCAAGCTTTCGAGTCGCTGTTGTTAGTCAAGATGGTTCCTGTATAGGAATGAAGGGTTTAAGATTCTAAAGACGTTAATGCTTGTACGATTTGGGTGTCGTCCGCAGGTTCGACACTGCGCAAGACCAATGCCAAATGATCCGAGAAGACCTGGGTCCAGATCGCTGGTCGATGCTCGGCCAGGGTTTCACCGAGCTTGGCAACCGACATCGATTTTGGATAGATCTTAATCACTGACGAAGGGAGCTTAAGGTTTTGCCACAGCCCAGTTCCGATGCGTTGGTTTAGCGTCACAATCTCGGTCTTGGCAATCGCATGGTTGCCTTGTAATTGGATAGCGATTCGTTGGGCCCGGTTCTCGAGATTCTCGATACTTGTTGAAAGGATCGCACCGACGGGCGATTTGGTCCATCCATCTGGTTTTAAGGAATCGCTTAACGTGCAGTGCAACAAAGCTTGGGTGATTCGATCAGCATAGGCACCTAATTGGTCTGCGAGGAGTCGAATGCGTTGGATCGCATCCTTCTTGCCGAGGATCACAGCCGCTTGCGGCCCCCCCAAGAGGTATTGGGTTGGTGCAATAATAAGATCAGGACCTCCATCCCACAGACGAGTCATGCTAGGTGTTTTGGCGTCTACCCAATCTAGATCCACGAGGCTTGCGTCGAGGGCCAGTGTGCAGACGGTGCTTTGAGAGCTTTTCGCATGCTCGATCGCTGCAAACGTGTCGTTCTCGGTAGCGATCGGGGTTGCTTGAAGAATCAACGACTGGCTGTGCAACGCGGTGGCCTTGGCATAGTCATCGTGCAAACAGTCGGTATTGCTCCCGATTTCCAGCGTATGGGCTCCGGTCGCATCGATCAATGATCGGATCTGCACACCGTTTGGGTTGCCTGAGACCGGAACACGCATGCAAGCGATCCTCGGCAGGATCACTTGCGGGTTTGCTTGCGGGTGATCATGCATCCAGGCTTTGACGACCAATTGCAGAGCCGTAGGAATATTCGCGATGACCAGTGCGTCGGCTGCCCCACTTGCGGCGATGAGTGTCTTTTGGAGGTCGTGGGCCACTTGCGCATCTTGGGAGTATCCAGCATGCAGGTAAGCTGCCAGTGCGCAAGCGTTCGAGCTCAAGGGCTGTGCGGTCCAGCGGGAATTGAATAGTTCGCCCGTAGCGTTGATCCCATTTTCCAACGGTCGTTGGGTTTGTGAACCATCTTCGGAAAAGTAGGGGCTGGCTGCTTTTTCAAGCCACTTGCCGGCTTGTCTCAAGATTTCCTGAACGCTTGCTGTGGATGGAACTTCTTTGATCCCGAGTTTTTGTGCTGCTTCTTTGATGGCGTGATTCAACGCTGGGTTACCAAGCCACTGCGAAACTTGCTTGAATGCTTCGGAAGGACCGAAACCAAAAGGTGGAATTTGCATGGAATCGCGCTTTGGGTATGTGGATTAACCTCGTCCGGTCAGTCGCCATCGACTGCGCAGAAGCACTGACGTGATGAGAAATAGGAGCCCTGTAGCGATGGTGGTCAATGCGATGTAGAACGCTACCAAATAAAGATCCCCTGCCTTGGCCTTGGCAATCTCAGTTCCCGAAACAACGCTCAGAAAAGGAACACTGTCGGCAGCTACAAGCGGGCTTGTGACCCCGATGTACTTGGCAGCCGCAATTTCAGCTTCGTTTTGCGAAGTGCTACTGATGAGAAAGAAGATCGCAAGGGGCAGCAAATACAAAACCAAAAGCGTTATGTAGGAAAGCATCAATGCAGTGCTTGTCTTTCGAACGATCGTTGAGAGGAACAGGGACAAGACCGAATTGAAGACCGAAGCGACGAAAATGATCAGTAGATAACCGATCATCGAAGCGGTGTTCTTGAGCACATCCGGATTGGTACAAGCCAGAAGCATTGGGAAAATCAAAAAGGCAGTGAGCACGGCAGACACACGATACCCCGAAAGCAACTTACCCCAAAGGATCTGACCGGTTGAAACGGTGGTCGTCAGCAGAAGATCCAGTGTTTGTCTTTCTCGTTCGCTTGTGATTGTGCCAGCGGTAAAAACCGGAGCACAAAGGATGTTGAATACCAGCACATAGTCAACGTACAGGTGGGCCAAGTCGGGCTTCCAAAAGAGCATCACCACCATCATTGGGATCGCAAGAATCATGCTTAACTGGATAACCAGTCGCAGCATCAAGGTGCCTTGGCTGAAGAGCTCAGCGTGCATCTCTTTGTCGTAGACGGGGTTGGCGTTATCCTTCATCAACGTTCGTCGCCTTGGAGGGGCAAACAAATTGTCGGGGAATTGATCCCTTTGAATGACCAAGCCGACGGCTTTCTTTTGTTCGGTCTCGACGTCGACAATCTCTTCCCCTTGGCTTCCAATGTCTGGGGGGTATAGGAGGCGTTGAGCGGCCACCGAGAGAAGCAAAAAGCTAAACAGTACGGAGATCAGTGGAACAAATGTTGTAATACCGATGAGCCGAATATCGGCCCTTGATGCCAGCGTGATCCAGGCGATCACGCCGAGGATAAGCATCGGAAGGATCACAACATAGCTGACGACAAGGGACGATGACGTTCGTTTGAAATACGAAGAACAAAAAACGCTGATCGAACCAAAGAGCAAGATCGAGAACAGGAGCCCAACATAACCCGCCAAGAGTTCGTAAATCGAGACACCGCCTAGTGGCAAGCAAAGCATCACGATCGGCAGGGAACCGAACATCAGGACGACCAAATGGGCCAGGGCCGCAATGAGTTTACCCATGACAATGCGCCAGGGTTTGAGCGGGCTGGCCAAGAGCATTTCATAGGTTTTGCGTTCCTTTTCCCCCGTGATAGCTCCTGCTGCGAAACTCGGGGCCATCAACGAGGCGATCGCAAATTGTCCGATGAAAAAGAAATCGACCAGTTTTTGAGCCGCAGCCGATTCGCTCGTAAGATCGATACGAACCTCCCTGGGGTAGGCGATGACGATCACGGCAGCCAACGCCAACTGGTAGACCAAGAGCAATACGAAAGCCCGAGGGGCCCTGAGGTTCGAAAGGAGTTCGCGTTGTAGAACTGGGTTGTCGACCAGGAACATGGCTTAGGTTGCGTTAAGTTTTCGTTGTCCACTGGACGGGTGCGGGAGCCAATTCCGCAGTGCAAGCCGATCCGCAGTCCTTTCGCCCGCTTCCTTCGAGCCTGCTGATAATCCGAACCGTCATGTCGTCTTCGCAAAGGATTTGGCAACTGAGTCTTGCACCGCTAACGCCTCTGGCTTCGAGGTCTTGTTTCTCGGCAAGGGTCATTTTCGAAGGTTCGCCGGATAGGAATTCGACCCGGCATGTGGTGCATCGGGCATTGCCTCCGCAGGCATGAAGTTGATCGCTGCCGACTTCTTCGCGAAGAGCGCTGACGAGCCGTTTTCCTTCGGGAATTTGAAATTCACCAATCCCCTCGACGGTTAGTTTTGGCATGAGAAGCCTTTCTATAGAGTTCGCGTTTGAAGCAGGGTTCGATTGTTAGTTGCAGCAAGGAGTTTTAGGGCTTTGGTTCGTACCGGTTGGCAAGGTTGACTGGCCAGTGATTTCGAATCCGAGATCTTCGATCATTTGGTAGTCCTCCGAGGGAGCTTGGCCTTGGGTCGTTAGATAATCGCCAACAAAAATGCTATTGGCGATCATCAGCCCAAGGGGTTGCAAGGAGCGAAGGTGACGTTCACGGCCACCGGCGATTCTCAGTTCGCTTGAGGGATTGACGAATCGAAACATCGCGAGAGCTCGGATGCAATCCCTTGGGGATAGATATTCTTTCTGCTGCATGGGAGTCCCATCGATCGCGTGGAGGAAGTTCAGCGGGATCGACTCGACGGATAGTTCTTTGAGAGAGAAAGCCATATCGACGATGTCTTGCCGGCTTTCGCCCATCCCGATGATTCCACCGCTGCAGAGTTGCAGGCCGGCTTTGCGGACGTTTTTGAGGGTTTCAACTCGGTCCTCGAAGGTGTGCGTCGTGCAGATCTCTTTGTAGTACTCTTGGCTGGTGTTGAGATTGTGATTGACTTTGTCGACACCTGCAGCGGCGAGTCGTTGGGCTTGGGATTCGTTGAGCAGTCCCAGGCAGGCACAGATATTCAGGCCGTACTTCTGTTTGATTTCTGGGACGATCTTTTCGACGGCTTGCATTTCCCGTTCATTCGGTGCTCGTCCACTGATGACGATGCAGTAAGTTTTGCTTTGTCTCTCAGCGGCAAGCTTAGCGCCTTCGAGGAGTTTATCGCGGCTGAGGATGTTGTATTTTGGGATGGGGGCGTCGGAGACTTTCGATTGGCTGCAGTAGTGGCAATCCTCTGGGCAGAGTCCACTTTTGGCGTTCATCAGAAAGTAGAGTTGTACGGTTTTTCCAAAATGCCTTTTGCGGATTTCAAACGCAGCGTCGACCAATTCCATGAGCTCTTCGTCGGGGGATTCTAGAATCGTCAAGGCCTGCGACTTGGTCACCGGAGAGCCTTCGAGGACTTTCGAGGCCAAATCTCGCCAGCTTGTGGTGATGCTAGTTGGGTAGAGCGAAGAGGGCATTTTGTTCCTTGTCTTGAAAGAGATTCGTTGGAGGTGTCGACATACCCGGAGTATTCGGCAATCTCCCTGAATACCGTGATTGTAGCATTTTGCCCAAGCTTTACGTACACCGCAAATCCGTTACACGTGGGTTCCGCTGGGATTTCTTAGCAATTATTTGCCCCATCCGCCGATCCCAACCCCATCGTTGTTGCTCTGTCGATTATCCACGAAGTTTCTTCTGCGTTTAGGCTCACTCATGGCTTACCCACGTCCCTTGCACGACAGCCCGGAAGATACCGTCGACGAAGAAGTGCGCTTGCTCAGTAAGCGGCGCACCAAGGGTGAGGTAAATCACTTGCAGTCCCCTTTGGAAACCTATCTTCGGGAGATCAATGAAACCCGGCTGCTTACGGCCGAAGAAGAGCAGTCGCTGGCAAGGCGGATTGGGAAAGGGGACGCCGAGGCGCGGGATCGGATGGTTCGGGCAAACTTAAGGCTCGTGGTCAACATCGCACGCAGTTATGCTGGAAAGGGCCTTGGGTTGCAGGATTTGATCGAAGAAGGAAACCTAGGGCTCCTCAGGGCAGTCGAGGGTTTCGATCCAGAAATGGGCACCCGCTTTAGTACCTACGCGAGCTATTGGATCAAGCAATCGATCAAACGGGCATTGATCAACTCATCAAAAACCATACGAATTCCCGCGTACATGGTTGAGTTGCTCAGCAAATGGCGCCGGGCAACAAACCGATTGTCCGAGGAACTAGGTCGAGTGCCGACCCAAGAAGAGATAGCTCGCTTGCTAGGTTTGCCGAAGAAAAAACTGCCGATCATCAAGAAGGCAATCCAAATCCACAATGCAACCCCTCAAGGGGATCAATCCGATCAAGGTTGGTCCTTGGGCGAGATGGTCATGGACGAAAGGCTTAAGAGCCCAGACGAAGAGCTTCTGGATCATGATGTTCTTAAAACCGCGCTGGATTTAATCAGCACACTCGATCCCCGCGAGGCGACCATATTGCGGATGCGATTCGGCTTGGACAATACAACTCCTCATACGCTCAAAGAGATTGGCCAAGAGCTAGGGCTCACCCGTGAACGGGTACGGCAAATTGAAACCGAAGCCTTGCAGCGACTCCATCAAGGATTGAAAGACCCAAAAGAACGCTACGGGCTGGCTTGATCGCGCGGTTGAACTTGAGCAAAAACCGGAAAATTCTTCTGTAAAGCCTGGACTTTTACTCGCGCCGGGACATACCATTGACGCGTGGATGACTTCGGCGTTCACGTGAGATAGGAGTCTTCGGGCCAGTGAGGGTCAGGCGTTTCCGTCGGTCGGATTGGATGATGGATAGATCTTCCCAAAACTGGTTTCGTGTCCCTGAGTTTTTGCAAGATCCGGTGGTTCAGATCATCGTCGGATTGGTGTTATTGCTGGCTGTGAGTTTGATTGCGTTATACGGATTATCCCGTTTGCGTAGTATTAATGCTCACAATCTGCAAATCGATGACATCGTTCGCAAGAATTTCGAGGAAATGAGAACCGAAGGTGACTTGAACGATCAGGAATTCCGAAAGATTGAGGCGTTGCTTGCGAAAGAGACTTTGGAACGAAATTCATAGTCGAGTGATCAGAGCGATCTGTTCATGTGGTAAGATGAAGGGCAGTCGATTAGCTTCACCGTTTTTCCACCAAGCAACCAAGATCGGTCTGGGAGGCCGCAACTGAGAGCACACAAGCTTTCAGCCAACAATACCCATAGCTCGAAAACCAAGGCACGGACCGCCGGTTTGAGACTTGTCGCGAAAGAGATTTCAAGGCAACTTAGACCATCGAGCAACCAACCCGTGTCCCCGTCGCCCAATGCGATGCACCGTAAGCATCGAGTTAAGCGATAGATTTGGAGTCGAGTATGTCGTCAGGTAAGGATGTTATGGCCAGCAGGAGAACTACTGGCAGTGGAAACACAAAGAAGAATTGTTCGTTTTGTAGGAAGAGTTATCGGGATGTTGGCCCGTTGGTTGAAGGGCCCGGCGAAGTCTACATCTGTGGCGAGTGCATCGAACTATGCTCATCGATGCTTGAACAGGAACAACGCCGACGAGGTCCAACCAAGAAACTCTTCGGTGAGATACCTACCCCAAGATCGATCGTCGAACACTTAGACCAATATGTCATTGGCCAGACTCAGACCAAACGAGCACTAGCTGTCGCTGTCCACAACCATTACAAACGACTCAGTGCCGACTGGGATGGTGGTGCGAGTGTTGAAATCGAAAAATCGAATATCCTCCTCGTTGGACCTACCGGGAGCGGCAAGACGCTCATCGCAAGAACATTGGCTAAGATGCTCAATGTTCCGTTTGCCATCGGCGATGCAACGACTCTGACCGAAGCGGGTTATGTCGGTGAGGATGTCGAGAACCTTCTTCTCAAACTCCTCCACGCCGCAGACTTTGATATCGACGCAGCCCAGAGAGGTATCCTCTATATCGATGAGATCGATAAGATTGGCAAGACCAGTCAAAACGTTTCCATCACCCGCGATGTATCCGGAGAAGGAGTCCAGCAAGCCCTTCTAAAGATGCTCGAAGGAACCGTCGCTAACGTTCCACCCCAAGGTGGACGCAAACATCCCGAACAGCAATACATCCAGATGGACACAACGAACATTTTGTTCATCTGCGGCGGTACATTCGTCGGAATCGACGAAATCATTTCGAAACGGCTCGGCAAAAAGTCGCTCGGCTTTGGCCCTGGATCGAATGTCAAAGAAGAAAAAGACGTTGCAACGCTCCTGGGACAAGTCCATTCGGACGATATCCTTGAGTTCGGCATGATCCCTGAGCTCATCGGACGGCTGCCAGTGGTGACCTCTTTGACTCCCCTGGACGTCTCAGGCTTGATCAAGGTTTTAACGGAGCCGAAGAATGCTCTCGTCAAACAATACCAAGCCTTGTTCGGTATGGAGAATTGCCAATTGCAATTCTCTGAGAACGCTTTGATGGCGATTGCACAAAAGGCCCACACCAAGAAAGTTGGGGCACGGGGACTCCGAAGCATCGTCGAAGAAATCATGATGGACATCATGTTCGATCTTCCCGAACAAGCAGAAGGTACGCTCTACACAGTCGACCTGGATGAGCAAACCGGGAAGATAACCCCTATGAAATCTCTCCCGCACCGTAAAGAGAGCGCCTGATCGCTCAAGGTCAACCGACTTAACGACCAAGAATTCAGGCGAAATTTTTGTCCCGACGGGTGTAAGCTCCCGATCGGGGCTTTAGAATAATAGGCTGTGAAAAGAAGCTTGTGGTAGGTCTGGTGTTCTGTTGACGCGGCACAGTAAGCGGCATGGTAACCCGATGAGCAAAAAGACACTGATCGGAAAATCATTCGATGTTGAATCGTCTGATCCTGTTCCAACGCTTCCAACGTCAGAAGCAACCAAGACCGGCCCTTCTGCTTCTATTGTCCCGACCAACTCGATCGAGAATCGTTTGCAAGCCTGGGTGAAGTCCGTTGAGAAAGATACTGAGGAGAAGGTCCAAGAGTATTTGGAACAAAGCGACGCGGGCCAAAACGGCGAATAGACCGCGACTGCTCGATCGATTTCTTGGGCTCGAATCTGAAATGTTCTGTCGGCATCCCAAGGATGCTCAAAAAAACTCGCTTGCCGAGTTCTCGAATGTCCTGCGCGCAGTTCAAACCAGATTGCCGATAGCACCCAGTAACAACGCGCTGCGGTGGTTCCTCTCAAACGGATCGAGTATCTCTTTGGAGATGGGGGGCTCTGTTGATCTTTCAAAAGCTTTGATCGAGATCGCAACCCCGGAAACTCGTAGCCCTCGGCAAGTCGTTTGTTATGAACTTGCCAACGAGAAACTACTCCAAGCGGCACTCGCATCGAACCATCCCGCCGATCAGTGGTCGCTCATCAAATCCAATAGCGATGCGTACGGACATACACTCGGACAGCATGAATCCTACGACATGCAGATCGCCCAGGGCCCATGGTTGATCGCTTGGTGGGGTGGCTTGTTACTGCTATTGATGCCTCTACTTGTTTACAGAGCAGTAGCGAGCCTCTGGCTGGGCTTGATGCTCCTATTGTCCGTTTGTATCCGAACGATCCAAGGTGTCCGAGCAAAGTCCAAAACGCCCCAGCCAAAGCTCGAAGATTTGCAAAGCGCCGACTGCTTGCTCGGGTTTCCGATGGCTTCTTGGCAGTGGGGTTTGGCCGCATCGGGACTGCGTCGACTCCACTCTCCGATCGTTGGGCTCTTTGGCCTGCTTTTGAATGCCGTTGCACTTCGTCCGCATCGCAAGAAGGCCTCCGCTTTTTTAGCATCAAGATGTTTGCTCGATGGAGCGGGGCATTTGGATAGCGATGCCAGGTTTTGGGTCTCTGCACGCGCGGCTGTTGTTGATAAGCAGATTGGTTTTGGTAGTTATAACCAACACCGTCCGATCTTCCGCTGCGACGCCCTTTTGAGAAAGTTGCTAGCTGGCCCCTACTGGAGTTTAAGCCAATACGCTTCGTTGTTCAAACCCAAGCAACGCGTTGAAATCGCCATCGGTGATTCAGGGCTATGCCAACAATCGCAGTGGTTGCGCATCGGAGCGACGGCGTTGGTCTTGGATTGGGTCGAGCAGACCGATGAACCTAATGCGATACAGCTCAAGTCGGTTACCGAGGCGACGCGAGAGTTTGCCAGAGACTGGATGCTTGTACGCTCCGTGCCAGATCGATTCGGTAACGACTTCCGCGCTCGAGAGATATCCCGGGTCTATCTAAGGTCCCTAAAAAGCTGGCTTGAGAAAAGACCCGATGTACCAAGGGAAGCTTGGGAGATCATCGAACTTTGGCAAATGACACTCAACCAAATCGATACCATTCCAAAAAACCAAGGGCAGCCACCCATGCTACTTGTGGGAAGGATCGACTGGATCAGCAAACTCTGGTTGATCCAACAACTCGACAAAAACACCGATTGGAGTGTCAAGAAGAAGATCGACATTCGATACCATGAGTTATCGGATCAAGGTTACTATCAACAGTTGCTCGATAAGCTCCAATTGCCACCCCTAATCAGCGACCGTGAAATCGATAAGGCGATGCGGGTTCCTCCATTGGACTCCCCCGCTTGGCGACGCGGCAACCTCATTCGCGAGTTAAGCGACGCTCAGTCGAACTTGGTCGTCGGATGGGAGTCGGCCAGCTATGAACTCGAAGGCAAGCAGTACACCGCGCAGTTTCCACGATGACCAGTAGCACACGGTCGGCATCTTAGATTGTTCTCCACTAGAACGCCCCAAGAGCCGAAGCAAAGTTCGAGGGCTCACGCAAAGACGCTAAGACGCAAAGATGCTAAGGTTCGTCAGGAAATATTGTGGGTAAAACAAGAGGTGCTGGGCCTCAGTGACTCGTGCTCGTAATCGAAAAGAGTTTGTGGCGATTAGGTTTTGGAACTAAGCAGAATTTCAATCTTCTATTCGTCCAAATCGATCGGAAGAGCTTCGAGCACGAGCCCGAAGAGCCGAAGCAAAGTTCGA
>JBJSXX010000255.1:0-15362 GCA_046086605.1 Pirellula sp.
CTCTTGGGTATTGGAGTCGAACCAATTATCGCGAGGCTCCCTGGAACGAGCAGGATTGGTGCCTGCTAAAACCTATCGGCTCTATGATCGAACGCTATTGGATATCTAAAACCGTTCCATGCGACAATTCCTTGGCGACGAAATCCTTTTTGAAACACAAAGACACAGAGAGAACAGAGTTTCGACGAAATCTACTATTTAGCCCTCGGGATCGTTGAGAAGTTCGATAAGTCGGCTTCGTAGCGGTTCGGGGTATTTATCAGGCCAAGTCTGATCGATCAAGCCAAGGGATAACAAGTCAAGCAAGTGAACCTGGTCTTTTCGACGATTTGCGTTGAGCTTCATGAAGACGAGCGTTTCAAGTCGCACGGTTTGAAAATCGTTGGCTCTGGCGACCGGTTCAATATCCGGATTGGGATTGTCTCCAGCACGTTCAATTTTTCCGACAAGTACCACATGAACCGCATCGCGAGCCGAGGCTTCTGGATGCTCGACAAACATATCCAAGTCTGAGACATTGCGGTGGTGAAAGCCAGCAGCGATCATCGCCTGTTTCATCGCTGGAAAATCGCTTGGACGTACCATAATGTCTACATCGCGAGTCGTCCGCAGTGCCGCCTCGTCGACCTGTGCGACCCAAGCCCTAACGGCGTGTCCGCCAACAACCGCGTAAGGGACTTTTGCATCTTCTAGGATGCGTACGGTTTTGCGCAGACGCTCATTGACTTTTTCCACGGCTCGCTCCATCCTCGCCCATAACTCTTCGCCTACGATCTTGAACTCTACCACAGATGTTCCTCCGCTTCTAAGTATAACCCGCGCTATGGCTTTCGAAGCGCGCGATCCAAGACGTTTTTAGTGATTCTTTGGACCCGTGGATCTGGGCCATGGGGTCGACTCCAGTGCGACCAGGGTAGCGTGTGACCGGGGGGATCCGAAAGCCCTTGCACCCAAAAGATACTCGAAGCATTAAACACGACATTGCCTTTGGGGCCTTCATACACGGTCGCAGTCCATTGCTGGGGCGTCTGACCACCGACCCAAGCCGTCCCGCTACCAACAACGCTTAGTCCTGGAATGTCGGCTGGATCACCATGGTACTCCCAACCGATAAGACCTGGGATCGACTCTCCTTGTTTCATTCCTGTTCCTTCAAAAATCCAGTGCTCGGGCATCGTACAGATCCAGTCTCCGCCACCATTGACTGGCTCGACGTTGCGAGCACCCATAAGGTAACCTTCGTCAGGCCCTCGCTCAGGAAACGGCCCATGGTCCTTGGCCCGGGCCTCGGTGATTGGACGGTTTGCACCATAGGGTCCACCTCTGAAGATGATTCGGTTGGCTCGGCCATCGAAACTCTCTCGAAAGGGGGAGACCCAGCAAACACTGTTGCCCGAAAGGAACAACAAACTGACACCTTGATCCCTCATCGTTTCGACCGAACGGAACTGACGAATATCCCAGTACTCGTCGTGACCTACGCTGATAAAAGAGCGAGCTTTAAGCCCCCGATCGGGACTGAGCATATCGCTGTTGCAACAATACGAGACATCGTAGCCGTGCTGTTCAAGCCAGTAGGCAAGTGGGAATTCAAGAGGTAAATATTCGCCAGAGCCTTGGGTCAGCGGATCGTTGACCACACTATCGAATTGGGCTTCGCGTCCATAAGGCCGATCGAAACTGACATCGGCCCATGGGCCCTGGTTCCCTTTTGGATGGGTGTAAACCGAATACTTGCTGGGCCACTGATTGTAAGCTTGCCAAGTGTTGTCCGAGCACTGAACGAGGATATCGCACGGTCGATCATCGGTCACGACAAAGATGATATAGCTTTGCCAATAGGGCTCCTTGGCCGTTTCAGGGATCGTCGTCAATCGCCCAAGGTAAACGCCTGAGATCCAATCGTCAGGGATCGTCAAACGGTGGCTGGTTTCCCAGCGGCACTCGTTGAGGTTCTTTTCACCGAGCGTAGGTGTTGGTTGCGTTTTGCCTTGGATCGGCCCAACGCTGGACATGAGCCTTGCACCGGTTCCGTCGTAATATCCCGTCCTGAAAAACTCGATCTTAAAAGACCTTGCCGGCTGCGTCGAGACTTTGATGTCGATCGACTCACCGGCTCGAACGCTTTGTCGTGAGCAGTAACCCTCGATCCATGGAGATCGGTAGCGACTTTCATCGACCCGCACGCGAGTCAATTGCCAATCGCGACTACCAGCCTTGAGGTTCTCACTTTGAATCAAATTCTTATTGGCAGTCTTTTGGCCAGCCTCTTGTGCCTGGCAACGGCAAGTGTTGCTACCAAGAAGATGCGATACTAGGGTGATGGCAACACAGATGGCTCTACAGATTTGAATCATGGATAGCTCGTGGTTGTGAGGCGAGTGACTCTAAAAAAAGAGGTGTTAAGGAGACTCCAGCGGCAAGTTTCTAAGGATCCATTGTAACGCTTGGTCGCAAGGTTCAATTGCATCGAGTCCAAAGTTACAGGCGGCGAAGATCCCACGACCCTCCTTGGGTGCTAAAAACACAACACAATACCAATAAGTGTTCGAGCCATTGTGGTGGTAGATCGGACCTTCAGACCAGTTTCTCCGAAGAACGATCCAGCCACCGGCATACTCCTGCTGTTCTGGGGGCTTGTGCAGATAAGCAAAAGACTCGTCGGAGATCTTTAACGCATCGGTATCTGTGGCTTTTTCCCTTAGGTGTACTTGAAGGTAGCGAACCCAATCCTCCATGTTGGCATAGACAGTACCTGCAGGCCCGAGAGCCGGTGGGTTGTCTCGCTCAACAGCAACGAGCAATCCAACAGGTCGAATGTGCCCCCAAGGAACCGAATCGCCCATCGCTTTCGAGGGGATGCCAAACCCTGCGGATTTCATCCCCAAGGGTTCAAAGAGCTGCGATCGAATCTGCTCCTCCCAGGGCTCTTGTCGCAGTTCTTCAAGCACTGCTCCCAGCGTCATGTAACCCAAGTTCGAGTAAAGAAATTTTGGTTTTTTGTCCTCGGTTAAGTTCGGACTCCGAGGCTGTTGCATCCACCAGTGCAGAATGTCACGCCGGTGGATTTGGATCGGGACACTAGGATCGGTGAATTGCGACCAAGGTGGATTGGCAGGAGCACCGCTGGTATGGTGCATCATTTGCTCGATCGTAACGTTCGCCCAAGGCGAATCGGTGACGAGGGGATCCGATGCGAACAGATCACCGAGGGTGCTTTGCCAGGTTAATAGGCCTTCGTCGACGGCCATGGCAATGAGTGTCGCTGTCATGCTCTTGGTGCAAGAGCCCAAATGCATCGGGTGAGATAGCAACAACGGATCGGTCGAACCCGAACGACGAAAACCGACGGCGGCAATGTGCTGGACTTTTCGAGTGTCGAATTGGCCGGCCAGTAGCCCCGGCAGATTGTGTTTGACGCGGATCTCTTCAAGGGCCAAAGCTAGTTCTTTAGAACTCTTGGGGGCGGAATCCTGGGCGGGAATCTCGGAATTCTGTGCATAGATGTAGCAATTAGAAAAGAACCACATCGCGAGAATCAACCGGCCAGAAGCACAGAGGGTTCGTGGACGGAAATTGTCCAGAGTCGTTTTTTTATTGACGAAAATCCGGCGACCGAGAACGTTAGAGGAAATCTTTGCGTAAGGAGATCTCGGATGCATGGTGTCTGTTAAGCGTAGACGGAATGGATCGGTTTTTGGTATGGTACTTGCGTGTTTTTGGTATGGTACTTGCGTAGCGTACTGATTGTCTACCAAGAGGCCTCGGTAGAGGGGTTCATTTTGGCAGTCGGTGGTGTTTTCAACGGTCTGGAGTCCCTTTTTTTCGAAAAGAGAACATAGAGAGAAATCCTGATGATCTTCAACGCCGGTTCGATGATGATGTACTTGATCCTTATTGGCCCAGCGATCCTTTTGGGGATGCTCGCCCATTTTTGGGTGCAGTCCGCTTACCGAAAGATGAGCCAAGTTCCAGCTAGGCTCAGTGGCCATGATGCGGCTCGGAGGATTCTCGATGCCAACGGACTCCACGATATGCCCATCGAAGCGTCTCCTGGGGTGATGTCGGACCATTATGATCCGACGCAAAAAGTCGTGCGGCTCAGCCAAGACGTGTACTACGGGCATTCGATGTCTGCGGTAGGAATCGCGGCCCACGAAGTTGGCCATGCGATCCAAGATGCAAGGGGTTACGCTCCGCTTGTGGTTCGAAACCTTGCCGTTCCCGTTGCAAATTTCGGCGGATCTTTGGCCTCGTTCGTCGTAACCATCGGAGCTTTTCTGATGATCGGTGGGATGTTCAAGTTTGCAAGCTGGGCCTTGCTCCTGGGAGTCATTGGCTTTGCCGCTATCGTCGTGTTCCAACTGGTCAACCTGCCGGTGGAATTCAACGCCAGTTCGCGAGCAAAAGATCAGCTCTTGGCCAATGGAATCATCAGTAGCAGCGAACTGCCATATGTAAGCTCGGTGCTCACGGCCGCAGCGATGACCTATGTCGCTGGTACTTTTAGTTCGATTATGAACCTTGTTTACTACGCCATGCAGTATGCTATGGTATCGGATCGAGAAAACTAATCGAGCGACCAACCAAAGAAGACAAATGGCAAATCAAATGTTCACTCTCCGAGGGTTCTATAAATGGACTCTCGGAGTTTCTTTTTTACTCGCAACGGGTTCTTGTTTATCACAAGTACAGAGTCAGGAGCCCCATCGCATCGACGATGGATTAAAGACCAGCCCAGCCGACTGGCCGTGGTGGCGTGGCCCGATGCGAAACGGTACTGCGGCGGGAGATCAAAAACCACCGGTGCAATGGGATGCTCAAACCAACGTGCTTTGGAAGACACCGATCCCCGGGCGAGGTTATGGATCGATGTGTTTGGTTGGCGATCGCATCTATCTGGTCACTGCCGATGAAACGACGGGCTCTCAGTCTGTGATGAGTTTGGATCGAAAAACGGGTCAAGTTCTTTGGTCGACAGTGGTCCATGAGAAAGGTGGGATGCGTAAGAACGAAAAGTCGACGGCTGCATCCTGCACTCCGGCGTGCGATGGTCAAAACATCTATGTTGCATTCCCCAATGAAGGCCGTTTGATGGCAAGTGCCTTGAGCCTCGATGGCAAGATGCTTTGGCAGGCGAAGATCACCGACTACATCGAGCACCAAGGGTATGGGGCATCACCGGCACTCTATCAATCGCTTGTGATCATCGCGGCCGATACCAAAGCCGGAGGTGCAATTGCCGGACTGGATCGTTCGACGGGCAATGTCGTATGGAAACGCCAGAGGCCCAAGCTACCGAATTATCCCTCGCCGGTGATTTTGCATTTGTTTGGCAAAGACCAGTTGATCATGACCGGTTGCGATTTGGTAACGAGTCTTGATCCGCTCTCGGGAGAGTTGAATTGGGAGGTGCCAGGGGCTACGACCGAGTGCGTCACATCGACCTTGAGTGATGGTAAGCATATCTACACCAGCGGTGGTTATCCACGGAATCACATGTCAGCGGTCTTGGCCGATGGATCGGGCAAATTGGCTTGGGAGAACGATTCACGTGTGTACGTGCCATCGCTGCTGATCCATCAAGGGAACCTCTTCGGCGTTCTTGATGCTGGCATCGCAGCCGCTTGGGATGCTCAAAGTGGCAAAGAGCTATGGCGAAACCGACTCGGGGGAACTTTTTCTGCATCACCAGTGCTTGTCGGCTCGAACATCTATGCATGGAACGAGGCAGGGGAGGGGTTTGTGTTTCGGGCTAAGCCCGATGGCTTTGAGTTGTTAGCCAAGAACCAGCTTGGCGAAGAGAGTCTATCGACCCCGGTGATTTGCGACAGCAAGATCTATTATCGTTGCAGCCAGACTATCGATGGGAATCGACAGGAGTTCCTCTATTGCCTGTGTGAGTGATCAGAAGGATTGGACTTACGAGGGCAAAAGCATGGTCATCAAGAAAATCACAGAGGCTTTTTCAAGCAAACAGAGCTATCGCTGTCCGGAGTGCGACGAACCGATTGCATTTGATTCGATCAACATCAAGGAAGGGTTTGCCAGTTGTGAGAGCTGTCGCAAACTTTTTCGGCTTTCGGAACTCAGTTTGAGTCATCGATCGCGTGAGGATGTACTTGCCAGAATCCCCCGGGGGTGTTCGCAAGTCAATTGGGGACAGAGTCTCACGTTAACAGCATCCTGTCGCTCGTTTCCGACATTTATTGGGCTAGCGTTTGCTGGTTTGTTCTGGAATGGCATCGTGTCGGTGTTTTTATCATTAGCACTTGCAGGTCTATGGGCAAATCTAGTTGGGCCGGTGCCAGACTGGTTTCCGATGCCCGGCGGAATTCGGCAAGGCAGACCGGTGATGAACGATGCCCCGATGAATCTAGGGACGACATTGTTTTTGTGTTTGTTTTTAATCCCTTTTGTCGCCATAGGCACAGGTCTTCTCTTCGGGGCTTTGTATTCGCTCTTGGGGCGCGTCAAAATCGTGATCGATCAATTCGATTCCTATGTGTCGAGCGGGATTGGATTCCTGTCGTGGAAAACAAGATTTGATCCACTAAGGATTGATAGCGTTCGGTTCCACCATAGTGCAGGTGACGCGGAATCAGCGGCCAAATCGTCGATCCAAATTATCGGTGATCGCACGATTGAATTCGGCTCTATGCTTCCAGAGCACAGGCGCCAATGGTTGGCTGCTAGTTTGCAGTCTATCTTTTCACCCAGAGGGACTCAAAGAGGCACTGGCCTAAATTGGCTTGAGTCGAAGGTTTCGGACCGCTAACAGATGCCGATGGTTATCCTTCATTAGCATTAAGCGTTTCGTGTTCCGAGAGGAGTGTCCCTAACACAATCGCAATTTGACAGGAAGCAAACGCCATTCCGATGCGACGGCGGTGTCCATCTTCGACAAGAGATTGAAAGGGATTCATAGATTAAAAACACAGAGTAGCATACGACCGGAATCCTAGATTGTTACCCACAATAATTCCCGAAGTTACTTATCTCTAAATTGCCAAAATAAAAGCCACGATTCCACGCAGCGTCCAAGCGATGGTTCGGATCCAATTGCTTTGGACTAATCGGCATTGCAAACGAGGATCAGGCCCTTTGAGGAGTCGATCATGCAGGGGCATTTGAATAAACGCCGTGCTACCCCAGATGATCACCAGAAGGAGCAGCCCTACAGCAGGAAGCGGCCAAGCCCCCGACTTGATCCCGATGAGCAGCAACCAACCGGCCAAGAGACCTTCTAAGAGCATCATTGGACCGACGACCAAAAAGATTCGGTCGCAATGACGCTTCTCGGCCTCCACAGCCCGCTGGGGCTGTGGGTCGACATACTCCATGGCCGGATAAGCAACTCTCTGAATTACCCAAATCAAACCGACCATATACCAAGTCGCTGCCAAATGAAGCAACTTGGCATGATCGATCCAAAGGGTTTCCCAATTCATAGACTACTTGTCTTGCTCTAGCTTCAGGATCGACTCGCCCTTGCCGCTGTCGATCATCACATAAACCTCTCCCTGAGCGTCTTGGCCAAAGGCCAACACGGGCAAACCACCAGCCACAACTTCCTCGTTGCGGATCGCTTCTCGCGCCCCATCTTCGAGCGTCAGTGCCCATACGCCACCAGAGACATAATCGGCATAAAGATACTTGCCCTCGAGTTCTTTGAGCCGATCGCTTCGATACACGCGCCCACCAGTGATCGACTTGCCAACACTGTGATCATACGCCCAAACTGGATCGATCGCATTGGCGGAATCAGCCCCTGGAGTTCGGTTGCCAAACGTGTAAGCTCCTTCGCGAACACTCCAGCCATAGTTACCTCCCTTGCTCACAACGTTGACTTCCTCCCAAAGATCTTGGCCAACGTCTGCGCACCAGAGTTTTCCAGTCTTGCGATCAAAAGCGATTCGCCATGGGTTTCTAAATCCATAGGCATAAATCTCAGGTCGTACACCTTCGACCCCAACGAATGGATTGTCGGCAGGTACCTTATAAGCGGCATTCTCTGACTTTTGATCAACGTCAATTCGCAGGATCGATCCCAAAAGTTGCGAGCGGTTTTGTCCGTTCGCTTTCGGGTCATTTCGAGCACCGCCATCTCCGAAGGCAATGTACAGATATCCATCGTTGCCAAACTCGATCGCGCCTCCATTGTGGTTTTGAAAAGGCTGTGGAACAACCATCAAAACCTCTTCGGAGCTTGGGTCGGCTTTGAGCTTATCACCGGCCGATACCTTGAAGCGTGAGATGACCGACTCATGCGTCTTGGGCCTGGTGTAGCAAACAAAGAACTGACCATTCTCTTGAAACTTTGGATGCATGGCCAACCCAAGCAAACCTTGTTCATTGCCCCCTTGGCTATTCCATTTGCTAACCCGATCTTCGATATCGAGAAAGACTTTGGCAAGCTCGACATTCGGATCGTTTTCAAAAGTATAAATCGTTCCTCCTTGATCGAGCACATAGAGACGCTTGGAGTCCCCAGGCGCATAAGTCAGTTCGAGAGTTCGGCGAGGGCGATTGACCGTTCCATCCTCGTCGACCGGGACCCAGTTTTCCCATTTGAGTTTTGGGAAGGCCAAGGTCGGTTTGAGTTTAAGCTTGCCATCGACCGGCGGGGAGATCGCTCCGTCGTCGGCGAGTTCCCGAATCTTGATGTTGCGGAAAGAAACCAGATTGCCGTGGTCTTGCAGGCAGATGTAGCCTTCGCCTGCTTTGCCAAAGCCTGGAAACTTCGAGAACTTGCTCTTGGCAACCAGCTCGTCCCATCGCTTATCCCCGAGTTTGAATTGGTAGTAAACCACTCCGTTCATCGAGACTTCACAACCCCGAGGAGAGATTCGCAGGAACAACTGGTTCCACTCTCCAGGACCACGCGTTGCATCAGGAATCTCGGTCTCCCCGGCCCAACGCATCGGATAGGGTTGGAACATTTGATACAGCCAGCCTGCTTTTTGTGGATCATGGCCATCGACGTTATCTTGGATCTGCACCTCGGGGCCGCTTTGCCAAGGTGCCGGGTTATCCTCTGTCACATGGAACATCAGGCCGCTGTTTCCACCCTTGGAGATGTTGTAGTCTAGCGAGAGTTCAAAGTACTTGTACTTTTTGTCAGTGATGATATCCCCGGCGTTGTTGCCATCGCGGACGATCGCACCATCGACGACTTTCCAACCCTCCGAGATCTTGTCCTTCTTGTAGTTTCGCCATCCTTGGGTGCTCTTGCCATCAAACAAGAGTTTCCAGCCTGCGACGCTCTCGGCGCGGGTGAGGGTATTGGCGGGTTGCTCGGCCAGTGCACTTTTGGCACAGGCTGCTGTGGAAACAAGCCCGACGCAGAGCCGAGCCAGTAATTTCGAAGTTATCTTCATGATCGTTACCGATAGAGATGAAAGGATCAAAACAAGTAAAATAAAAAGTCGTTTAAGGCGACTACAATTCGGTTTCCAGGAGCCTTTGAAGGCTCGATTGCAATGCAGGTTTTTGCGAAGGATCGCAGCAGGTTAAAAGTTGCTCGGTGTAATAACGAGCCGAATCGATCAAATGATTTTCTTCGGCGATGGCGATGGCCATTTCCAAAGCCCTCGTCCGCACCAGAGGTTCCGGGGGCGGAGAACGATACAGCGCCGCTTTTCGGAATGCAGCCAAAGCTTCCAGGGGGCGATCAAGGCTTTGAAGGCATATACCGAGTTGCAAACTAGCTCGTGCGCGAATGTTTGGCTCCTTGGAAGCCTCTTGCAAGAGCCCTACGGCTTCCTCTTGGCGGCTTAACTGACGAAGCGCAACGGCCCATGCAATAAGGATTTCTTTCTGATCCGGATGCCTTGCATAACGGTCTGCACAAACCTTAACTCGTCGATTGGCCAGGTCCGTTTCAGCCTGCTCGACCCCATAACGGTTCTCGTCCGAAGGACGTTGTGCGTTGAGCTTACGGGCTTGTTCGAGAGCCATGTTCGAAAGATGGATCGAAAGATCCTCGTGGAGAATCATCAGCGGCTCGTGCTCGGGGCAGTATTGAACACCGGCTTCCAAAACTCGACGTGCATCGACCCACCGTTCTTGATCAACGTAGATTTGGCCTAGCTCGACATAAGGCTCAGCGTTGGCAGGTGCATTGCGGATCGCTTGTTCGAGTTCCTGAGATCGTTGGAGAGGGATCGCTTTGGGCTTCGACTCGGTTTGACCCAACGGATTGGATCGGACGAACAGACTATCGGTATCCGAGTATTTGGCTAGAAGTTTTGAGCCGACCTCGGATGGGGATGCTGACGAAGTCGCCTGAGACGATTTAGCCGTCGGAGCATTTGGGTTCTTGGCAGGTTCTTGGTCGTCCGGTTCATTCGAATCCATGATCGTGGATTATAGCCTTGATAGAACCTTTTGACAAAACGTCAGCCCGGATGGCAGTTGACCGACAATTCGGCGATCAGAGAGGCTGCCATCCGGGCTGAAGATGTTTTTAGAAGGCAAAATGCGGACTAAACGACCAAATCGGTGTCTTGTCCTGGCGTTGGGATCCAGTAGCGGCCCTTTTCATCGGGCTTGATGGGTGCTTCGTCATCAAACGAATCGATCGCATCAAAGTTGGCCAATCCGACTTGGCTGTTGATACACTGATCCCACTTGAGAAGCTTGCCGGTGTAGGTCGCCATGCGGCCCATGATCGAGGTCATGGTGCTCGTTGCACCGTAATCACCCTCGTTGGGAATCTCACCCTTGCGAATCTGTGCAAAGAGATCGACGTGCTCTTGAGCCCATCCGTTCTCGCCTGCAGGTGACTTCCAAACCACTTCGTTCTTCTTGTTGTAGATCTTGCCACCGCTGATGTCGGCCCAACCGTTGGTGCCGTGGGCAAACTCGCTGACCGAGTTCCAACAGCCTGGGATGTGGCGGCACTGGCTCAGAAGCTTGGTGCCGTTGGGATAAGTGAACTCAACGAAGTGGTGGTCGTAAATTTGTCCATTTTCTTCACCGGTTCGAACTTGCCGTCCACCTTGTCCTTGTGCTTCGGCAGGTGGGCCATCCATGAGCCAATTGATCACGTCGAGGTTGTGGATGTGTTGCTCGCAAATATGGTCACCACTGAGCCAATTAAAGTAGTACCAGTTGTTGAGTTGGTACTCGAGTTCCGTCTGATTCGCTTGACGGTTCCGAGTCCAGACCCCATCGCCGTTCCAATAAGCTCTCGTGAGGATGATATCGCCAATGGCTCCCTCTTTGAGCATCTTGATCGTCGATTTGTAGTCGCTTTGATGGTGGCGCTGAAGCCCCACGGCGACGGCAAGCTTCTTATCCTTAGCGATCTTGTTGGCTTCCAAAACTCGGCGTACACCCGGTGCATCAGTCGCAACTGGCTTTTCCATAAACACGTGCTTGCCAGCCTTTACAGCCGCTTCAAAGTGCAAAGGTCGAAAACCTGGAGGACTTGTCAAAATGACCATGTCGACATCCGAGGCCAAGACTTCTTTGTATCCATCAACGCCGATGAAAGCCTTGGCATCGACATTGTCCTTGTGCTTGTTCTTGAGTTCCTTAAGGGCATTGTCAGCACGGAACTTGAATGGATCGGCCACTGCGGTGAGTTTGACGCGATTCGATTCGCTGTTGGTATCGAGTGCCTGACCGGCAGCTCCCGTGCCACGGCCACCACAGCCGATCAAACCCAAGCGAATCGTGTCACTACCTTGTGCCCATGCCGATCGGGAAATTGGGAGTGTGGCGGCCAGAGCCGAAGCCGTTACGCCGGTCTTGAGGAATCCACGTCGAGAAGCTTCGGCGTTTGGAAGAGAGTCATTGGTGGGTTTGTTGCTGTCTTGGGTCATCGTTGAAAATACTCCGGAGGCTTAAGGTACGAAAGAAAAAAGTGTTTCACGTAAGCCCCCGCGCGGCGGAGGTCGCAGCGCCAAGGAGAAGAAAAGTCAGAGCATTGAAGGACCGACGTGAAACACCGGAGGGCTCAGAGGTCACACTCAGGACAGGTAAACCTAGCTCCCAAAAGTAGCCTCTAAGGGGTCGCTAATTCGCAACCGCTCAAAGACTATACCAAAGCCGAGCACCGACTCCAAGAGAATTCAGAAAAATAACGACTGCTGAAAGCTGCTCGAATTAGCTAGGCTAATCGGGCGAGTCAAGCGGGCTCTCCTGGGTACAGACACGCGTCGGTTGTCTACGGATTTGCTAGCAAATCCGAAAGATCCACATCGGGTGCCTGGCACCTAGCAGCCGTGCCCAGAATGGAAATGCTAGCTATAAAAGCGGGCTCTGCGGGGGACAGACACGCGTCGGTCGTTTACGTATTTGCAAGCAAAACCGAAGATACGCATCGGGTGCCTGGCACCTAGCAGCCGTGCCCAGCGGGGAAAGACAATGATCGATCAAATCGGACCGATCAGGGCTTGCGCACATGGAGATACTGCACCAATTGCCGAACGGATTCGACATCGAGAATTTCATCGTCAATTTTTATAGAAAAACGCTTCTCGAGCTCGAATGTCATCTCAGCCATAGCCACCGAATCGATGCCAATCATGGCCAGCGAATCGTCCAGGTGTGGCCGACTTCCAACGATTTTCGCCAGATAATCGATGACTTGAGTCTGCGTTTCCTCGATGTTGTCCATGGGGCCTTCCGCCGGATCCTTCACGCTAGGGGCCTGATTTCTAGTTGCCGAAACGATAGCGGTAAACCGGGTCAGGAATCAAGCCCCACCGGCAATCGCTAAAGCTTGATCCAGGTCCGCAATCAGATCCTCAGCATCCTCGAGTCCGACCGAAATTCGAATCAGCGTATCGTGGATTCCCGCTTTGGCTCGGGCTTGGGCATCATAGCTAGCATGGGACATCGTCGCGGGCTGCTCGATGAGGGATTCTACGGCACCACAACTAACGGCCAACCCAAAAAGCTTGGTCGCTTTACAAACCCGCTTGGCTGTATCGATCGAACCGGCAACCTCGAACGAGACCATGCCACCGAACTGATCGCCCATCAGACGCCGAGCCCGCTGGTGATCCGGGTGACTCTCGAGACCCGGGTACAAGACTTTTTTCACACCCGGATGAGACTCCAGCCAACGAGCAACTTTCAAAGCCGAATTCGACTGCTCACGCACTCGCAACTCCATGGTCTTGATTCCGCGATGGAGCAAGAAAGCTTCAAGCCCCCCGATGACGCTGCCCGTTGCGTTTTGGATGAAATAGAGTTGTTGATGCAATTCCGGAGTCTTTGCCGAGAGGACTCCAGCCAGACAATCGCTGTGTCCACCGAAATACTTCGTCGCCGAGTGCATGACGATATCAGCACCGAGTTCAAGCGGTCTTAGGATGCACGGCGGCACAAACGTACTATCAACCGCTAGCAACACACCAGCTTTCTGTGTGATGCTTGCGATCTGCTGCAGATCCGGAACGCTCATGAGCGGATTTCCTATCGATTCAATCCAAACCATCTTGGTTTTTGGCCCAATCGCATCGGCAATATGATTCGCTTGATCGGCATGCACCAAGGTGACTTCGATGTTGCTTCGATTGCAGATTTTGTGCAGCAGCCGATAAGTTCCTCCGTACATGTCGCAACCGGCCACGACGTGCGAACCGGCAGGTAGCAATCCCATCGCACAGTGCGTGGCGGCCATGCCCGAGGAGAAGGCAAGCGACCCGGCAGCACCTTCAAGATCGGCGATCGCTTCTTGAAGGCGTGTTCGTGTCGGTGAGCCACTTCGCGAATAGTCAAACGCACCCCAATCCCCTGGCCCTGGCTGAACAAAGGTCGTCGCAAGATAGATCGGGGGAACGACAGCGCCAGTGTAATCTGGCTGGCTTCCGACGTGGATGGCTCGGGTTCGAAATTTCATAGTTTCGTCTTGTGAATTTATTTGTCTTCGAGGGCCTGTCGCAAGTCGTCGATCAGGTCCTGGGTGTCTTCGATGCCGACGGCCATACGGATCATGTTGTCATAGATTCCAAAGGCCGCGCGCTGCTCGGGAGGATAATCGAAGTAACTCATGACCATCGGTTGCTCGATCAGGCTTTCGACCCCTCCGAGACTCGGTCCGATGCGTGGAATTTTGCATCGATCGATGATCGCGGCTGTCGTTTGCCAGTCGGCATCCTTGACCAGAAATGTAATCAGTCCACCATAACCCGTCATGGTTTTTTTGGCAATCGCATGCGATGGATGCGATGCTAAGCCAGGATAAAATACCCTTTCGATTCGAGGGTGATTCTCAAGGAACTCGGCAATCTTTTGCCCGTTGTGGTTGTGCCGATCCATTCGCAGAGCAAAGGTTTTAAGACCTCGCTCGAGAAGATACATGTTGTGCGGCGAATTGATCGAACCGAGGATACCTCTGAGTTTTCGTACCGGTTCGAGTTTTTCTTTTGAGCCACAGATCACACCCGCGAGCAAGTCGTTGTGCCCGCCCATGTACTTGGTCGCCGAGTGCCAGACGTAATCGACACCCCAATCGATAGGCTTAAGGTTATACGGGGTGGCCAAGGTCGAATCGATCAGCGTCTCGACCCCTTTGCGTTTCCCGATGGCGACAAAAGCCTCTAAGTCAATGACCGAAAGATGAGGGTTCGTCGGCGACTCGCTTACAATCATCTTGGTTTTGGAGTTGATGGCTCTTTCCATGGCCTCCATATCCCCAGTCTTGACCTGATGCGTAACGACTCCGAACCGCGAAAGATGCTTGACGCAGAACTCGCGTGAACGGTGATAGCATTGGTCGAAAAAGACGATTTCGTCCCCTGACGATAATTTGCACATGAGCAATCCGACCACGGCGGCCATGCCGCTTGAGTAAAGGATCGCATCCTGGGCACCTTCGAGCGCCGCGAGCTTCCGCTCGACAACCTTTTCGTTGGGGTTACCATAGCGACCGTATTCCTCTCGGTCGTGACCCTCCTTGAGATACTCTAGAATCGTCTGCGTCGATTCGAACGTATAGGTCGACGCACAGCAAATCGAGTCGGTGATTGCATCGTTTGGTTTTTGCCGAGCTTCCCCAGCATGGACGCTCTGAGTACCGAATCCAAGATGCTTGTTTGTGTCGATTGGCAAAGTCATAGGGATGCAAAGGCGGTGCAAGGAGAGTGTGGTTCAGTGATACACACGCTTGGCAGAGAGTTTGCAGCAACCGATCCGAGACAACGGCAAATAGCGAGTCGTTTTGCCGTTGGAAGCGAATGGCTCTTTAGCAGTGAGGCTGCAATCGGCCGCAAATCCCTGATTACGTATGGGAAAGTTTAATCGCCCGAGAGAAATCAGCAAGCCGAGAAAGTGCTTGCAAAGCCAATCATGAAAAGCAAGGGTTTTCGCGTCAACACCGGGCCGGAGCAAGGCCCGGTGTTGAC
>JBJSXX010000256.1:0-2608 GCA_046086605.1 Pirellula sp.
GGCAACACAGACATCGAAGGGCTCTTCCGAGCACTCTTGAGCCGCGAGCCAACACCAAACGAGCAGTCGAAGTGTCGATCGTATTTAGACAATGGTAGAACGCTCCAGGAGTTGGCTTTAGTATTGCTCAACTCCAATGAATTGGCGTTTGTTCCTTAGTCATTCTCAGGCCGCTATCCCGCCCCCACCTAATTGCCTCTGAGCAATCCACGAGGATCAGCGAAGCTCGATGGTGACTTTTTGCAAAACCCCATTGAAAGCGTTCTTGCGTCCTTCGCCATATGCCTCATCAACTGGTGTGCCGGTATCCATTCCCGTGTCGGCGGTATCGTCAAGCGAGAAAGTATTCGGATGGGTCTTGGTGATTGGACCTTCACCGATCTTCTTACCGTCGAGATAGAGCGTGGCTTTGCCACCGGCACCGCGCCCACCCACGCCGGTCGACTTATCGTAATCGAAAGCCATCTTGATGGTATGTTTGCCATCGCTCATGGCTTCGTTGCCCGATATGCGGAAAACTTCCAATCCTAGAAAGTTGTACGTGTACATCGGTTTTCCATGATCGACCCAAAGGGCCCAACCCCCAAAGCGTCCGCCTTGTGCCAGCAACACGCCGTGGTTTTTGTTTCCTTGGACTTCGAGATCGGCCACGAGGTCAGTCGAGGTATTCTTGACGTTGATGAAAGCGTTTTCGGACATATAGACCATGCCTGGATAAACCGTCAGTTTGGTTCTGCCGTCCATCAGGTCAGGTCGGCCGGCAACTTTCGGATCGAACCTCTCGATGGTTCGATCGTCGATTGGCAATACCTTATGCTCGATGGCCTCCTTGGTGAACAGAGCCTGCAACTCAGCTAGCTTTTGAGGGTTTTCCGACGCTAGGTTTTTGCTCATGCTAAAGTCATTATCGACGTTGTAGAGCTCCCAAACATCGTCGGTAAGCGGATGACGAGGCACACCTTCCCAAGGTGCTTTGTGAATCGTTCCAGCGAACCAACCGTCATGGTACACCGCGCGGTTTCCACCGATCTCGAAGTACTGAGTCTTGCGCCGATCGGGTGCCTCGGGAGCATCGAAACTGTAAGCCATGCTGACCCCTTCGATCGGGCGCTGCTTGACTCCGTTGACTTCTTTGGGTGCAGGTACTTTAGCCGCTTCAAAAACCGTTGGTGCAAGATCCACAACATGGTGGAATTGATCTCGAACTTGTCCCTTGGACTTGATCCCTGCAGGCCAATGGTAGACCACTCCATTTCGAGTTCCGCCAAAGTTGCTTGCGACCTGTTTGGTCCAGGTAAACGGTGTGTTTCCTGCGACAGCCCATCCGGCAGCAAAGTGGTTGAAACATTCAGGACCACCCCACTGATCGATCCTATCGAGCATGAACTCGGTCGTTTCGGCAACTCCGTTGAAATAAGTCCCTTCGTTAAACATTCCCAACATGCCACCTTCGGCACTGGCTCCATTGTCACCAACGACGTAGATGATCAGAGTGTTGTCTAGCTCACCCATGTCAGCGATGCCTTGCACGAGGCGACCCACTTCATGATCCGTATGCGATGCAAAGCCGGCGAAGACCTCCATCTGTCTTGCGAATAATCGCCTTTCGTCATCCGAAAGATCTTTCCAATCCTTGATCGCCTCAGGCTTGGGTGCAAGTTTTGTTCCTTTGGGAACGACACCTAGTTCGATTTGGCGAGCGAGAGTTTGCTCGCGCAGAGCATCCCAGCCCATATCGAACTTGCCCTTGTACTTCTCGATCCATTCTTTCGGTGCGTGGTGCGGTGCGTGAGTTGCTCCGGTGGCAAAGTACATGAAGAACGGCTTGTCTGGAGTCAGTGATTGCTGCGATCTCATCCAAGCAAGCGCTCGCGTGGTCATATCGGTCGTAAAGTGGTAGTCCTCTTGATCCTCGGGTTTGCGCATTGGGGTTGTCCCCTGGACGATCATCGGATCCCACTGATTGGTTTCGCCACCGATGAAACCGTAGAACTCGTCGAATCCAGAGTGCGTTGGCCAACGGTCGAATGGTCCGCTAACGCTAACTTCCCAAGGCGGTGTTTCGTGGTACTTACCCCAAGCCGACGTCGAATAGCCGTTCATCCGAAGGACTTCGGCCATGGGGGTGATGGTTTGTGGTCGAATACCGGTGTTGCCAGGAAACCCGGTGGCCACTTCCATGATCGCGCCGGCGTTGTTGCTATGATGGTTGTAACCCGTCAGGAGCGCTGTTCTCGTTGGACTGCACAGAGCGGTGGTATGGAAGCGATTGTACTTCAGGCCGTTGTTAGCGAGTTTTTCCAACGTTGGCATGACGCAAGGTCCACCAAAGGCGCTGGAGTGTCCAAAACCGATATCATCGATCAGGACCACGACAACGTTTGGTGCTCCTTCGGGAGCTTTGACATCCCACCGCGCTGGGGCCTTCGCATTCCTCGCATCGAGTTCTTTGTAGATAGTGGGTGCAGGTTCTTGAATCGGCAGGATGTTTCGATCGAGCGATTGGGCGCGGACTCCTTGGGAGAACAAGGCAAGGACGGGGATACCGATCCAATTAGCAATCGACAAAAACGACTTGCAAGTGCGTCGCATATTTGACTCCTCAGGG
>JBJSXX010000257.1:0-20557 GCA_046086605.1 Pirellula sp.
GGTCAAGAAGAACCCCTGATCGAACCCTTGCATTAGCGTTCATGAGTGTCCATGAGTGGTTCAAAAAACAGAACCGCTGACCAGCACTGATCAGCGGTCGTCAGTGACCATCAGCGGTTGAAGATCGCGATCGGATCAAGACTGCGAGAGGCAATGGCGGTTGGCCATCGAAATGCCACTGACGATGGCACCGACGATGCCAACAAACCCTTGATCGGTGCCACACAAGAACAGATTCTTCAAATGAGTCGTACCATCGAGTTTCTTCTCCGGCGCGCCATACACAGCCCCATTGTCATGCGATGTAAATCGCCGAATCGTCTTGGGTGTAAACACGTCGGTCTCGACAACATGCCTTCGAAAATCAGGTATGAACCGCACACACGAAGCAACTGCCGCATCGTACCAACGGTACTTCTGTCGCTGATACTGAGCCTCGTCAAGTCCTGCCCACCGATCCGGATCGGCTATCGTCGTCAGTCGGATAAAGCCTGCATCGAGCATACCTTCATCAGGACTATATTCGTAATTGTTCGGCGAACAAATCACACCCGTGCGAACATCGCACAAGCTATCGCGGCACCGCTCCCAATGGAACTTGTCGCTGTCGTTGTAAAAAACGATCGTCTTGTCAAAGCCCACGGCAGCCGGTTGACAATCTAGAACCGAAATCGATTCGACAAAAGACATTTGCCCAGCTTGATTGACTCGCTCTTCGGATAAATGATCGCACAATCGTAGCGTCTCGATCATCCCGGCACTTGAAAGCACCCGTTTGGCTGTCAACACCGTTCCATTTTCAAGCTCAACTCCTGTCACATGCTCATTGTCCACATGGATTTTCGCGACACCACTGCGAAGCTTCAACTGGCCCCCAAGTTCGCGAAACCGGCGCACAAGATTCTTGAGTATCAATCGCACCCCTTTGTAAGGCCTAGCAAAACCTTCCAAAAAGATACTTCGAAACATGATGCAAAACTGACCCCATTCCATGTCGTGCTCTTTCGCGTTGCCATACCACATTAAAGGGCATAGGATCATCTCAATGAGCAACGGATCGGTGAAGATCTCATCAAGGATCTTCCTCGTCGAGCAATCAAAGTCCTCTTGTTTCAAATCGTCGTAATCGGCAAGTGTCGCCAAGAGCTTGGCGAAAGCATCCTTTTGATGCGGAAACTTATCGGCTACTTGGCTCTGAAAAAACTCAATGTTGTTGTCGAAGCAAAGCTCGACTCCAGGAAATGCAATGCTTGAGCCTCGCTGCTCGGCCAATTTAAAATCATCCCATCGGAATCGAAGCTGCTTTAGGAGTCTTGCAAAAGGCCCTCTCTTTGCACCGCGCTCTGTATAATTCGTCATCGCATGCAGACCGACATCGTAATCGCGTCCATTGAGTCGATAGAACGAATTAAGTCCGCCGATCGTCCAGTGCTTCTCTAAAATACAAACGCGATGATCGTACATCGCAAGACGGATTCCGGCCGCAAGACCACTCATCCCCGCGCCGATGATGATGGTATCAAAATCGGTATTCGAGCTATCGGTTGATACTGAAGAAGACATAGAGAGTTATTGGGGTTCGAGGATGATTCCATCGAACCAAGCGGTTCCTTCCGAACCGAACATTCCGATCGAAACAATGGCCTCTCGGGCTTCGACAGGCACGCTGAAAACCCGTTCTTCAAGTTTCCAGTTTCGGGTTCCTTTGAACCCCCCAACATAGTTGTATCCGATACGATTGCGGTTGCCGTCAAACCATTGGATCGCCACCGACGGGGACTTTTCCTTGTCTCGTCCTACCTTCACACTATCGAGCTTGATCCAAGCCCCAAGTTTGATTTTCTTGACCGAGCGACCGTCGATGGGCATGCCTTGCAATAACATGCTCGGCAACTGAGGATCGGTCCCTTGAAACTCAACCACATGCTTACCATCAGGAGCTTGGCTGTCCTCGATCTGTCGGCATCCAAATTGGTAGTACCAACCTGGAATATGAAACTCGCGGATCAGAGGCTCCTCGAATCCTGTGTTGGCTAACGCCGGATGCTTTGGATCAGGCTGAACTTTTCGGGTTTTCTCCGCATCGCCCGTCATCGGGACAAAGAGCGTGGGCATGAGCGCCTCTTTCTCAAGCTTATCCCCCTTTTTCCGCATCAGGTAAAGCATTTGCTGATAGCGTTCTCCGACTGGGATCACCATCAAACCATCCTCTTTGAGTTGCTCGACGAGCGGTTTCGGAACATCGGCAGGCGAACAAGTGACGATGATCTTGTCAAACGGTGCTTCTTCAGGCCAACCCTTGAAACCATCTCCAAGTCGACAATGCACATTTTTGTAGCCGAGGTTCTCAAGCAGTTCGATCGTCCGTTGGCCAAGATCCTCGACGATCTCGATCGTGTAAACATCTTTGACCAAGGGACTTAAAATGGCCGCTTGGTAACCGCTACCGGTTCCTATCTCCAGGACCTTGTCGGTGGCCTTGGGTTGCAGAGCCTCGGTCATCAGAGAGACGATATACGGACTGCTGATCGTTTGCGATTCACCGATCGGTATCGCGATATCGAGGTAGGCTTGCCGAACATACTGAGGGGGCACGAACTCATGCCTAAGCGTTTTGGCAACCGAGTCCAAAACGCGTGGATCCTTCACCCCGCCTGGAATCAGCACGTTGCGAATCAGCCGTTCTCGTTCGACGGCGTAAGGATCCTTGGCATTACCCGGCTGGGCGCTTGCGATTTTTGCTAGTAGTAAGACGAGCAAGCCGAAGGCCGCTACAAATCGATATCGACAACAACGCTGACCGATCATCGCTGGCCTCCGGTTTGGATACTCGTTTTGATACTTGAGCACTAGTCCATGCTGACGCGTTCGACGTATTCGCCCGTACGCGTATCGATCTTAATGACGTTGCCTTCCTTGATGAATCCAGGAACCTGAAACTCGCCGCCCGTCTCGGTCTTCGCAGGCTTCGTCACACTCGTTGCCGTGTCGCCCTTAACGCCGGGCTCGGTTTCAATCACTTTCAAAGTCACATGCGAGGGAGGTGTCAATGTAATTGGATTGCCATTGTAGAGAACCATCGCGACGGGCATTCCCTCTTTGAGGTATTTCCAGTTGTCATCGACTTGCTCCGAACTCAGTTCATACTGTTCAAAGCTCTTGTTATCCATGAATACGAAAGTCCCCGATTGGTTGTAGAGGAACTGTGTTTCGAGTTCTTCGACGTCGGCAACTTCGAGCTCATCACCACCCTTGAGGGTTCGGTCCAGAACCGTGTTTCGGATAAGGTTCTTGAGTTTGCACTTGTAGAGTGCATTGCCCTTACCGGGTTTGACAAAGTTGACTTCGGTCAAGAGGTAGGGTTCGCCGTCGATTTGGATTTTCAAACCTTTTCGCAGGTCGCTGGTTTTGTAGGAGGCCACAGTGTTTCCGTTTTCTAATCGCTGGGGACAGGAGGACAAACAAGACACGGCATTTTAAGGACTCTTTTTTAAGTTGTCTTGCCCCCAAAATCGACAAATCGCGGGTTTTCGTACGGCAAATTCATGGAAAACCTGAGTGCGGTTGCGTTCTGGCTACCGAAAGCGGTTAGGATATCTCGTGGCATGATTGATTTGGCCAGCCAAATTCCTCGAAGATTAGGATCGATGACTAGGCATGAGTTTGGAACGCGTTGTGCAACCACTGGTCGCTTGCCTGGGCAATCCAGTAGGGGGCAATCCGACGCAGTTTGTCATGACCAAACTGGTGCGGGAAGCGGAATTGGATTGGCGTTTTTTCACTTCCGAGGTTCCCCCGGAACTCTTTGAGACAGCGTTTCGTGGGATTCAAGCTCTGGGAATGTCTGGCGCAGCCATCCTCCCGCCGTTTCAAAAAAGTATTGAACCTTTTTTGGGAAGTATCTCTGCAAACGCCAAAGCTCTAGGGGCCGTCGAAGTTGTCAAATGGGAGTCCGATCAGTGGATCGGGGACGAGACGCTGAGCCAAGCCATTTGTCGATCGCTGGTTCACCGTGTCTCATCGATGGTCAATCAAGTGACTACGAACTCCGAGGAATCTTTCAGTCCACATTCGATCGGGGTTGTCGGTCGCCCGGAACTTGTCGAAGCCCTTCGAGTTTCGATCGGCCAGATCCCTGGCGACTACAACGTTATCGAATTCCCGCCCGGAGAGACCACTCCTGCCGAGCGTCCTGTGAAAGCGTTGATCATCGAGCAATTTGATGCAATCATGAATCTTAGTCCCCCCGCGCGAGCTAGATTGTTTAAGGACACCCACTGGGCTACAAATCCCATGGCGATCCTTGTATCTCCAGCAACAGGTTGGGTCGATACAAACAAAGAGCGATCGCTGTGGATCGAGGAACTGGAGTCTCATCATATCGATCGCATCGACGAACTGGATGTCCTAACCCATCAGTTCGCCATCAATTTCGAATTTTGGACTGGCTACGAAGCCTCGATGGAATCAATCCGCGAATCCCTAGAAGAATATTTGCAATGGTAACCCGACGTGAATTTCTGACCCAGTCTGCAAATGGTTTTGGTGCCGTCGCCTTGAGTGCGATGATGGCTCAGGGATCAGAGAAGTACCATTTTCCACCCAAAGCAAAAAGCGTCATTTTTTTGTACATGGACGGAGGCCCATCGCAGGTCGATACATTCGATCCAAAACCACTGCTTACCAAAAACCACGGACGCAACCCCAGTGAGTTGTTCGAAGTCGCACCGACGCAGTTCAACAACAACGGGACGATCTTGGCAAGTCCATGGACGTTTGCCAAGCATGGACAAAGCGGCCTAGAAATCAGCAGTCTATTTCCGAATATCGCTAGACATGCCGATAAGCTCGCGGTGATTCGGTCGATGACTTCAAAGTTTCCCGAACACACCTCGGCAAACTATTTCCTTCACACGGGTCACGGATTGCAAGGGCGTCCGAGCATGGGTGCTTGGGTTACCTACGGATTGGGTTCCGAGTGCGAAGACTTACCGGGCTACATTGTTCTCAATGGGGGCCTGATCCCTCCAGGTGGCCTGGATTGTTTTGGAAGCGGTTTCTTGCCAGCCACGTACCAAGGCTCTGTGCTCAGGCCAAGCGGCAACTCTTTAGCGAATGTTCGCCCGTTAGAGCCGACGCAGGAATTGCAAAAGCACAAGCTCGAACTACTTCGTCAACTCGACCGTCAAACTCTCGAACGCTTCGGCCATGACGATGCGGTCGAGTCAGCCATCGCCAATTACGAACTGGCTTTCAAGATGCAGTCGGCGGTTCCTCAAGTTTGCGATCTATCGATGGAGACGGCACAGACGCAGTCGATGTACGGCATCGACCACGAGTTTGGCCCCTTGAAAATCTTTGCTCGCGAATGCCTCATGGCCCGCAGGCTCGTCGAGCGCGGCGTGCGGTTTATTCAGTTGACATGTCCAAGCGTCGGACATGACCGTTGGGATCAACATGCGAATTTGAAAGCAGGTCACGAGCAGAACGCCAGGGCCGTTGATCAACCCATCGCTGCACTTCTGGAAGACCTCAAAGAGCGAGGTCTGCTCGATACGACCCTGATCATCTGGGCCGGCGAATTCGGTCGTACACCGTTTGCCCAAGGTGCCGATGGACGCGATCACAATCCGTTCGGATTCTCCGTGTGGTTGGCTGGAGGCGGGGTCAAAGGTGGAACGGTCTACGGTGCGACCGATGAGTTCGGTTACAAGGCTGTCGAGAAGAAGGTCGAGATGCACGATCTGCATGCCACCATGCTCTACTGCCTAGGACTAGACCATACCCGATCCACATTTCGGTTCAGCGGTCGCGATATGCGACTGACCGATGTACACGGAAAAGTACTATTCGATATCTTGGCCTAGAAAAAGCGTACGAACTAACATCATGCATAGAACTATCTCTTCCGTCGCACGGATTGCGATTTGGATTTTTGCTTCAATGGTCACCTGGGATTCTTGCTGGGGTTTCGAAAATAGCCCCAATGTCATCGTGATCTTTGCCGACGATCTCGGTTATGGTGATCTGGGTTGCTACGGACAAAAAGCTTACAACACACCCAATATCGATTCGATTGCAAGCAACGGAGTTCGCTTCACTGACTTTCACTCATCACAACCCGTCTGCTCAGCTTCCCGAGCAAGCTTGCTTACCGGTTGCTATGCCAATCGGATCGGAATCCATGGAGCTCTCGGGCCTGCGGCCAAGAACGGTATCCACGATGACGAAGTCTTGATCTCCGAGTTGCTCAAGTCCAAAGGCTACAGAACCTGCGCGGTGGGAAAATGGCACCTTGGCCACCACCAAAAATTTCTGCCCCTGCAACACGGGTTTGATCGTTACCTAGGGTTGCCCTACTCAAACGATATGTGGCCCCATGGCCCGGTTGTCAAACGTGGTACCTTCCCAGAATTGCCACTGATTCGCGATAACGAAATCATCGATCAGGATGTCGATGGCCAAGACCAATCGAAACTGACCAAGCAGTACAGCGACTTTGCATTGGAGTTTCTTCAAGCTGCCAAAGGCGAACCATTCTTCCTTTACTTTGCACACACGTTTCCCCACGTACCGCTGTATGTTGGCGAAGAATTCAAAGGCAAATCGAAAGCTGGAATCTATGGGGATGTGATCGAGGAATTTGACGCGGTTGTCGGCAGGATTTTGGACTTCCTCAAGCAAAACAATCTCGATCGAAACACGCTTGTGATCTTTTCAAGCGACAACGGACCGTGGCTAACCTATGGTGATCACGCGGGAACTGCGGGCCCTTTGCGAGAAGGCAAAGGTACTGTCTATGAAGGAGGCACGCGGGTTCCGATGCTTGCCCAATGGCCAGGACAAATCCCGCCCGGGAGTGTCCAAAACGCCACGGCCATGACGATCGATGTCCTTCCGACCATCGCCCGCATCGTCGATGCCCCGTTACCGACGCACCGCATCGATGGCTTGGACATCCTGGATCTGATGACCTCGAAACCCGATGCCAAATGCCCTCATGAAGTCTTCTACCATTACTTTCGCCAAGGGGAACTCCAAGCCATCCGAAGTGGTCCTTGGAAGTTGATGCTTCCGCACGATGTCAATTGCATCGTCCCGGATCAACTCGGTGGCCAAGGCAAGCCGGGTAAATCGCAAGTGCGAAAAATCACTGAACCAGAACTCTACCACCTCGATAACGATCTAGGCGAAACGACCAATCTTGCAAGCGAGCAACCCGAAGTGCTCAAGCGTCTGCTCGAATTGGCCGACCAAGGCCGCCAAGAACTTGGTGACTCATTGACTAAAACGCAGGGCTCCGGGGTTCGTCCCTCCGGAATGCAGAACTAGCCTCTCGAAAGACACTGTCGATGAAGAAGCTCGGTTGGCTGGGTGCCAAAGAAGGTTGGTACTATCGAGATCTACAACGCGCCGCAGAGCTTAGCCACTGGCAAGAGCCGATTACGCTCGATGCTCTGGCCTTTGGCGATCTGCAAGTCGCCTATCTAGGCGGGGCATCAAGCTCTTTTTTCGATCAACAGTACGATGCGTTGATCGTTCGAACCATGCCGCTAGGTTCGCTCGAACAAACCGTCTTTCGCATGAATGCACTGCACGTGGCTCAGTCCAACGGCCTGCGAGTGGTCAATCCTCCAAGATCCTTAGAGATTGCGATCGATAAATGGCTCACGCTCGAAACGGTGCGCCAAAGTGGACTTGCGATCCCAAAGACCATCTGCTGCCAGACACGCGATCAAGCGATGCAAGCCTGGGAAGTCCTCGATCGACGCTGCGTGGTCAAACCGATCTTTGGAGGAGAGGGACGCGGGATCATGCTCGTTACCGATAGCGATATGGCTTGGAGAGTCTTTTCTACTCTCGAGCAACTTCGAGCCGTCATCTATTGCCAAGAGTTCCTCGAAAGCCCTGGGTACGATTTGCGTTTGCTGGTTATCGCCGATGCACTTTTTTGTGTGCAGCGCATCGGAAACGGAGACTGGCGGACGAATGTCGCAAGGGGTGGGCAAGCCCAAGCCTTCGAGCCGACCTTCGAACAAATGCAAATTGCCTTCAAAGCTACCCGAGCCGTTGGAGCTTGGATGGCAGGTGTCGATCTGATCTCGGATGCTTCCGGCCGCGATGTAGTTTTGGAGGTCAATGCCGTGCCGGGCTGGAAGGCCACGGCCAAGGCGTTGGAAGTCGACATCGCAAGGGTTTTGCTGGAAAAACTCTTCTTTTCGCCGGTTTAGGCGAATCTTAAGTGGCCACAAGTCGCTTTTTTTGGGTAGATATGGCCACTTATAGATTATGATAAGTGGCCATAAGTACCTTTTTTTACCCACTTTTGGCCACTTATAGCCGTACCGTATTTGCCTCTGGTGATTTGAAATGAACCCTCTGGTTGGACGACAAAAAGAGCAAGATGTTCTCCGAAGAGCCTTCGAGAGCAACGAACCCGAGCTCATTGCGCTCATCGGAAGACGCCGAGTCGGCAAGACCTTCCTGGTTCGTTCCTTCTTCAAAGACTCATTGAGCTTTGACATGACCGGCATCCATGGAGCCGAGCGGTCACTCCAGTTAAGAAATTTTTCTGACCAACTCGCTCGAGCCATGAAAACCGATTTGCGGCCTGAGCCTCCCAAGGATTGGTACGAAGCCTTTCAGCAATTGACGCGGTTCCTCGAAACCAAAAACGGCAAGAGCCGCAAAGTTGTGTTCTTCGATGAACTCCCCTGGCTAGCCTCCAGACGCTCAGGATTCCTATCGGCCCTCGAACACTTTTGGAATTCGTGGGCCAGTCGTCAACCCAATGTGCTGGTTGTGATTTGCGGTTCAGCGGCTTCATGGATGATTGATCACATCATCCACAACCGAGGCGGCTTGTATCAACGTGTCACTCGCAAACTCAATCTTAAACCTTTCTCGCTCGCGGAAGTCGCCGAATATCTAAAAAGTCGATCGGTTCGATACGAGCCTCGCCAGATCGCTGAGCTTTACATGGCCTTAGGCGGCATTCCTCACTATCTCCGTGAAGTCCGCCCTGGCTTATCCGCAGCCCAAAACATTGAAGAGATCTGCTTCTCGCCACAAGGGATTCTCGTTGACGAGTACCCGCAGTTGTACGGATCTCTTTTCGAGAACCCAGACAGGCACGTCGAGATTATCGAGACTTTGGCCCAACGCCTAAGCGGAGTTACTCGAAGCAGCCTTTTGGATTCGCTGAAGTACTCCTCTGGAGGACGCCTTACGAAAACGATCGAAGAATTGATGGTGTCAGGATTTGTCGAGCGGGTCGAGCCCTGGGGCAAAGAGTCTCGCGATGCATCCTACCGATTGATTGATGAGTTCTCCCTGTTTTACCTCAAATGGATGAAGCGTCGAAGCCGCAGTGCGAAGGCAACTTGGCTCGACAAACGAGGTACTCCTGCATGGTATGCTTGGAGCGGTTTTGCCTTCGAAAATATCTGCCATCGTCATATCGCAGAGATCAAATCCGAGTTGGGAATAGCTGGAGTCGAGACGCAGCATGGTTGTTGGCAATATCGCCCCAAATCGACGGCACAGCAAGGCACTCAAATCGACCTCCTGATTGACAGAAGGGATGATGTGATCAATCTGTGTGAAATCAAGTACGCTGACGACCAATTCGTAATCGATCAGAAATACGCCAAGCAACTACGACAGAAAATCGACGTATTTCGTCAGGTCACGAAAACCCGGAAAACAGTCCATCTGACAATGATCACCACTTTCGGCGTCAAACAGAACCAGTATTCAAGTGACTTGGTCGACAGCCAAGTTATCTTGAGTGGACTTGTTCGTTGAGCTGAACTCTCAGCCTCGTAGCAAAACTCTTAAATCGCACACGTTGGTGTGCGTCGGGCCAGTCTGAAGCAGATTACCTGTCGACTCAAAAAAGCCATACGAATCACACCGACGCAATGCTTCGTTGATCCCCTCGATGCTCTTGCTCTGTTGGCGTAACCAAGAGGTGTCGATCCAAGCACCAGCGGCACTGGTTGATCCATCCTCGCCATCGGTACCGCCAGAAACAAGCGCCATCGATCCCCTCAAGTCGACAAGTCTTGGGTCACTGATCAATGTGCTCGCTGCCGATAGCACTAGATGCTGGTTGCGTCCCCCCTGACCTCGAATCGATGCCTCGGGTAGTACCACCGTCGGTTCTCCTCCTGTGATCCAAGCGCTCCGGGGTTCCATCTGCAGCAGATCGATGGCTAACTCTGATCCGACTTTCTGCGCTGCTCCCTCGGGCTTTGTCCTCGATTCACTTCGCACGCGGTACCCGAATCGCTCAGCCTGTTTCGCGGCGGCTTGAACTGCCGTAAGGTTATTGGCAAGAACAAAAAGATGCGCCGATGTTTTCATCGAACCGCACATTTGCGAGTTTGTGAACTCCATCTCCAATAGCTTAGAAACCACTTCTGGAAATTCGCCAGGGGCGTACCGTTGCAGGAGCTTTGCAGCAAGGATCGGATCAGGTGGTGGCTCAAGCACCGTCGGCCCCGAACCTATCATTTCCAATGGGTCTCCAAGCACATCGGAAATCACGAGTGTTACAAGGTGACCTGCAGAGCATCGACGAGCCAATCCTCCTCCTTTGACCTGACTCAGGGCTCGGCGGACAGCATTGAGTTCCTCGATCCCTGCACCTCGGCTCGAAAGGGCTCGGGTTATTTCAATTTTGGTTTCGAGCGATAGCCAAGGATGCGGTGCACACATCAGCGCAGAGCCGCCTCCACTAAGCAAAAAAATCACCGCATCTTGCGGGCCTACTTGCTCAACATAGCGCAGGATCTCTTGCGTCCCTGCTAACACCTTAGGGGTCGGTTCATTGACGCCCTGGGGTCTAGCCTCGCAAATGCGGATCCCACACACCGTGGTTGGAACCCCTTGATCCTCGGTTGCACTCGAAAGAGATTTAGGAATCGACCCTTCGGGGACATTGATCCAACCGAGTGTCTCAATAGGCTCGGATTCGAATACACTCAAGAGTCCCTCGAGCATCCCGCCTGCAGCCTTTCCTGCCCCCACGACGATCAGGCGCTTGGCATTGCTCAAATCGATCCGCTGATTCTGGATATCGAGTTGTTTGTTGTTCCATCGCAGGGAATCACGCAAGACTCGATCGGCACGCACTGCATCGACGCCCGCTTGCCATATCTGCAGTGCATCTTGTGTCAATCGATCCACTAGTTTCTGCCTCGATCAAAGGGACAGCAGGTACTTGAGCAATTCGATCCGCTGCCGCTCATCGAGCGTATCGAGCAGGCCCATAGGCATAAACGAGTTCTCGGACACTTTCAGTTCCTCGATTTCCGATTTGTCTACCTGGATCGTTTCGGTCGCGGTTCTTATCGAGATACTACTATCGCTCTGGGCTTGAGCCAATCCGGTGATGACCTGCCCATCCTTCGTGCGAATCACTCGAGCTTGGTAGTCTTTACCGATGACGGCATTGGGATCAATGATGTTCTCGACCGCGTAGTCGATCCCCTTGGCCCCCGTTCCCTGGAGTTTCGGAGCAATCTCGATGTTCTGATTTTCTGGGGAATGGCAAGAAGCACATAGTTTTTGAAAGTGCGTCTTACCTGCTGCGGCATCGAATGCCCAAAGGGGTGCACCTCGATAAGCATTGATCGTTTTTCGGATCTGATCCTTCATGGCCTCATTACCGCTTCGGACTTGTCCCCATTCCTTTGCGATCCGCTCGTTGAGTTTGTCATCACCGAGCAAAGTCATTTGGCGGGCATAGTAAGCAGTCAGTGCTGAGCGATCGATTTTTTTGCTCGCCAGAGCATCGAGCAAATCATTGGCAAGCGAACGGCGACTCGTAAGCAGATCCATCGCCGCCGAAGTAGCATCGGGTGCGAATTTTTGCAGTCGACCAATCACCGACTCGGCGATCTTCGGATCGTCGTAGGGACGCATGAGCGTCAACGCCTTGGCCGCAAGCTTAGGTTCCTCCAGTGCATCGAGTAGCAGCGGCAGATTCGCTGGTGAACGATCTCGCTGCAAGATATCCATCGCCTGGGATCGGGACTTGATCGACTCCTCTTTTGCAAGCCTCTTGCGAACGGCATCAAAAAGAATCGGATCCCCTATTTGAGCACCGATGGATTCTGCCAAGCTCTTGACCGCAGGGTTGGTCGAAGCATAGAGCGTCGGTGCGAGCTTTGCCCAAGCCGCGTTGGATTTCAAATCGTTTTGGCCACGAAGGGCATACTCGATTATCTCCAAGTGATGAACAATCTCACTGTCATTCGCTTTGGATAACTTGGATATCAGCGCCACGCGTCCAGCATCGGAGGTCTTGGCAGCGTACCACAGGATACTATCGCGAACGGTTTCCAATGACGTCGATTCAGCGATCGACATCGCTTTGGCTTGAGCCGCCGAATCCCCCTTTGCCCAGAGCTTACCGATCGCTTGCCAAAGGATCACTGGCAAGTCTCGGTCCTGTGCATTCTCAGGTTGATTGCAAAGCGTTTCGATAGCCTCCCAAGCTTTTGTGCTTTCAGGGTGGTTCTGGCCGAGTCGACCAGTAGCAAGGGCGATCTCGCGTCGCACCATCAGGGAGCTTTCGTTTTTGGCCAACGAAGGGAGTAGGTCTGGTTGGTTCGAAAATCGCACGCCCCAGCTACGGACGATTTCGCTCGGATCAGCAAGGCTCGATGCTAAGTCCTGCTGGCTCAGCGCCCGAAGTGATGCCAGCGCCCAAAGGACACTCAGACGTAGACGCACCGATTGAGGTTCGGCAGTTTGATCGGAATGTCCAAGTGTTCGAATCGAATCGACCAGAGACTGTGGTACAGGTTTACCTGCGTAGCGGCTAGCTAAGACGACTCTTGCAGCACGCACATGCCAATCATCGGACATCCGCAGTGCATCAACCAACTGAGCGTCGGTGGCCTGGGTCCAGTCGCGCTGATTAGGCTTGTAAGTCGCATCGTACTTCATGCGATAAATCCGACCGTTCCCACGATCCCACAATTCGACCCCTGGGTTATGGCAGTGCCGAGTGTCTACCCAATCGCTCATGTAGAGTGCTCCATCGGGTCCAACGGCTAGATCCACCCCAACGAACGCTGGATCGCTGCATAGCATCAGATCTTTGCCAGCATGGATCGAGTTGTACCCACCTGCCTCGCGGCGATTGATCTGATGGTTCAGTTGGTGGCCGTGCAGGTTATGTGTCAGCAAATGATTTCGATACTCGTTAGGCCAGTTGTCCCCTAAGTAAATCGCCGTACCGACATGGGAATGGCCACCGTAGATCTCACCCGTGCCCGGTCTACCTGCTCCACCTTCGCCCGAATCGTACCTTGCAGAGGCCAACAGGAAATTTTGAAGGTGTGGTGCAGTTGGGATCGAAACATTGGAGATAAACGGTGCGTATCCTCCGTTGACTTGGTTCCAATAATGCCCTCCGTGCATCACATGAGTGGTCCCACCTTTGCCCCAGAAACTTCGACAATGGGTCATAAAAAACTGCCCGTGCTCGTCGTAGTCGAGACCCCACGGGTTGCTCGTTCCATGTGCGAAGACTTCAAATCGATGCTCGATCGGATCGTATCTCCAAACGCCTGCGGCTAAGTACACACGATCTTGATCCGTTGCGCCAGGCTTACCCACCAACGAAGTGTTGAACACTCCTTGGGTACCATAGAGCCAACCATCGGGCCCCCATACGAAGCTATTGAGGGTTTCGTGAGTGTCTCCAAAACCAAATCCATCGATGAGGACTTGGGGTGGACCATCTGGCGAATCATCTCCATCGCGATCGGGGATAAACAACAGTTGGGGAGCGGCACCCACCCACACTCCGGAGTGCCCGACCTCGATACCGCTTGCAAGATTCAATCCTTCGCAGAAAACCTTGCGCTGCTCAAAGCGTCCATCTCCATCACGATCGGCCAGTATGACAATGCGATCAAGGCCTTGGCCATCAGGTCGTTTTTGAGGATAGGAGTGGCCTTCGAGAACCCACAGTCTCCCCTTGGGATCAAATGCAAAGGCGATCGGTTGATGGACATCTGGTTCGGCTGCGACCAAGTCGACCGAGAAGCCCTCCGGTACATGCATCTGCTCGAGAGTCTTGTTCGCTACACTGGTTTTATCCGATAGAGCGACTCGGTTTGGAACCAGCGTATGGAGCACCGCATTGAATGTCGAACGGGGACCGGCATCCGAGGCAAGGCTCGTTGCAGGAGGAGCATCGTAGAAACGGAAATCATCGAAATTCAGGTGCCCCCAAGCCCCAGGGTTCTCATCGACGAGCCTTACGCTGATCGCAGCACCTCGGTATTCTCGCAGATCGACGGCGATGCGTCGCATCTGCTCTCGATTGTCTCCAGAAGCTTTCGCGATGATCTTGGTTTCAGCTCCTGAGGCATCGTGCAGGACGACTTCGGCGCGGGTTGAATTCTCTTGACCACCCCCAAACAAAAAACCTGCATAGGGATGGGTGACACGGAATGTCTCCGATTGGAGTGTTCCGGTTCCGCCGTCTTGGACGATTTCGTACCCACCGATGAAGTACTCACCTTGTTTGTTGCTGTTTTGACCCGGCCAGCGTTTCGAGATGCCGTCCTGCTTGAGCGGTTGTTTGTCAAAGGCATTGCCAACAGCTTTCCATCCCTGTAGCGTTCCTGATTCGAAACCTAGGTTCAGTGGTTTGTTATCGAAGCCTACCGGGAGAATCCCCTCTTGCTGGTCTTGGGCTGACGGAGACTCATCGGGCAAATCGAACTTGGCTAATCTCCCAGCATCTTTTTGGGTAAGTGTTTCGAGGGTGATGTTGCGAAAGGCGATGCGCGTTTCGGGGCCCGAGTGCAGTTGCAACGCAAGACTGCCGCTTAGATCTTTCTGGTCGGCTTGCTGATCCCACAACTGGGAGAACAAAGAGCCATTGACGTAGACATCGATCCGTTCGCCGATGGCCACGATGCGGTAATCGTTCCATTGATTCTCGCGAAATAGCACTGGGTATTGATGAACCGGTGCATACCGTTTCGATAGTCGCTTGCCATCGGGCAAGATCTTCACACGCTCTCCGCGTTCGACAAGCATCGCGCGGCCATGCTCGTCGTAGATACGGCCCAACCAAGTGCTTCCCATATCGAGATCCGCTTGGTAACCCGAAACATGGTCAACGCTCTCGACCTGGCAACGGATCTGAATCCCAGAGTTGGCTGCGGCAAGCCCCGAGAGATGAAACTGCAACTGCAGCTCAAAGTCCTTGAGTTCTCCGGCACGCCAAACGAGCCAAGTGTTCTTGCCTAGTGTTTTTCCTTTTGGAATTTCTCCGACAATGGTCTCTTGCTCGACCCGCCAATGATTCCAGTCCCCTTCCCAACCATCGAGCGTCCCATCAAAGATCCGGCGTGGTTCTTGGGCATCGAGCCTGCCTGTCGATAGCAAGCCTAGGTGCATGAAAACGATAAGAGATAAACTCGCAGCACTTGTTAGGAAACCGCTTCGGCAAGAGGACATCGCAGCACCTGATCACAAACTAAGGAAGAGGACAAATCGACAATGCAGTAAACTCAACCTCGGAACCTGGATCATGGCCCTGGAGCATGATCGTGCCGGCCTCGGTTCGAAGTCCCTTGCGAGGATTGTCGTTAGGAGCCCGCGTATCGGTCCAAGTCACAACCGGGACACCTTCGACCCAAGTTGCCATAGTTGGCCCGTCGGCGATGATCGTGATATGAACGGGCTTACCCTCGTCGCTCAACACAGCTTTGGCATTTTGACGGCGGAAGATCGATCCCGAGCCAGCATCGACGGCGCGTCGTCGATCCTCTTTGAATCCATGATGGATTTGGCATTCGTAACCGTTCATGTCTTCACCCGGGATGCATCGAAAGAAGATTCCCGAGTTGACGTTTTCGGTGAGTGTTAGCGCCGTGGCTTGCAAACAAAGATTCGCATGGGGTTGCAGGAGTTCGATGTGACCTCGACCACCTTTGAGTTTGATCGTCCCGTTATCGGTAAAGGCAGCTTCGATGGCCCCGGCGGGTTCATTCCAATCGCTCTTTTCGGCTTTGGGTAGAACGCTATAACCGATGGGCCGCAGTCGGATATTTCGAAAGCGAATTGTTCCTTCGCGAAACTGAAGTCCGATTTTGCCAGCCGTAAGGCCTGTGGTGTCCTTGTAGTCGGCGGCTTGCTGACCGTTGACCCAGACTTGAACGTGGTCTTGATCGACCAGTGCATGCAAGGAATGCCATTGGTCAGACTCCGGTGCAGTGACTTGTTCGGAGACCTTCGCTCTTCCTACAATCGAACCCGTTGGAAAGGGGTTGTCGGTCGGAGCGATGTTGATTTCGTAACAATCCTTCGCAGGATCTTTCACGTCACTGGACGTTCTCAAGAATAGACCGCTATTTGTCTTTTCATCCGCTTGAAACTCCAGCTCGATTTCATAATCGCTGAAACGGACTTCGGTCAGTAGGAAGCCTGACTCCCCTTTGGTCGCCACGATGTGATCGTTTTGAACTTTCCAATCAACGTCGCTGGTGGCTTTCCAACCCAGCAAAGATTGACCATCGAAGAGTCTAATCCAACCCAAGTCGAGATCTTCGGTTGGCAACCGAGCCTCGAGCAACGCCTCGACATTGACCGAGTCATCCAATGGAGCTTCGGCAGGTTTGTCTGCAGAAGCTTTGGCATCCGGCTTGGGCTTGGCAGTTTCCTGCGCACATAGCCGATGGCTGCAGTACACATCGGTCGAGAGGATCGGCAGACTCAGCGTCACGATCCCAAAGAGGGTCGACCGGATCGTCGTTTGGATCAGGGTGCGAAAATCTCTAAACATACTTCGAATTTCGGTGGGGGTTCTGGAGGGACAGGATCACTCATCGGCCAACTGACAACCAGTTCGTTCCTAGCCAATAGGATCGCAGTGATGTCCCAATCATACCCGAAATTCAAAGTTTTCTCAGCCTCTGGTTGTCCATCATTTTCTCTTTGAGAAAGGGATGGACCTGTCAATTGGCTACCATTGAGCAAGACAGATTGGAGTTCTTGTTGGCTCTCGATTTTTAGCCGAACGACCGTTTCCGAGCAGATGCCTGTCGGTTTTTGAAAGAACCGCTGAAGTTTCAAAACCGACACGTCCGACTGCTGCGCAGCCCAGGCTCTTGATAGTGAGATTCGATGCGGGATGCTCATATCAAAAACTACCCGCACTCTTGTTCCTGCTCGTAAAGGATTCGGCTCGGGTAGACCCCAGGTAGGTCTTCTGCATAACACCGATCGAGCACCCCTTTCCATTCGTCGAAATTTTTAACTCGAGCGAATTGTTCGCGGACCTCAAGGCCACGTGGGTGAGAGGCAGAGTACTTGATCCCAAACTTACGCATCGGCACCCCGGCTCGATCCGCGCCATAGAGTTCCTCGGCGAGTCGGAAATGTTCGAGCATCACGCGCCGCTGCTCGTGAACACTCGGAGGCGGAGGTAGAGGCTTGCCATCGAAGATGGCCTGAGCTTGGCCAAAGATCCAAGGGTTACCGATGCAACCTCTAGCGACAGTCACTCCATCGACACCGGTCTCGACCATCATGCGCAAACAGTCTTCGGCGCTAAACAAATCGCCGCTTCCGAGGATGATCTTGTCCTTGCCCACATGCTGTTTGACCTCCTTCAAAAACGACCATCGGCTCGGTCCGATGTAACGTTGCTGAACCGTTCTTCCATGGACGGTGATCCCGGAAATGCCATAGGCAAATGCACCATCGAGTATTTGATAGAAGTTGTCTCGGCTCTCTTGGGTGTCATCGATTCCTCGCCGCATCTTGATCGTCACCGGGATATCGGGCGGAACAATGTCGCGAGTGCGTCGAACGATTTCCAAGGCGACCGAAGGTTGACTCAGATGAAAACCTCCTCGGCAACGCCCGAGCACTTTCCGTACGGGACAACCAAAATTGATATCGATGACACTAAAGCCTGCTTCAACGAGCTTCTGTGCACCTAATGAAAATTGCTCGGGCTCGGCACCCATGAGTTGGCCAGCGACCGGGTGCTCTTCGGGTGTGTTGTAGAGAAAGTGCTGAGTCTTTTTGCGCTCTTTGAGACTGATGAGAAATTGATCGAGCATGACTTCGCACAGCGAGTAAGACGCACCCATGCGGCGAGCGATCAGACGCATGGCCCAGTCGCTATAGCCGCTCAGCGCTGCTTGGACGACCGGAAAGCCAATTTCTACTTTTCCAATACGAAGTGGGGCGATGCCTGAAATCATGGCTGGGTTGGATCTGCTTTGTGGAGCTGACTTGTAAGCACCTCGGCTGCTTGCATGCCAAGACTCTTCCACTCACCGATCCTTTTTTGACGTAGGAGTTTTGCAGTGGGATACCAAGGTGAATCATCGCGATCGAGCAACCAACGCCAATCGGGTGTAAAACCCAACAGTACGAGCGTGGGCCGGGCCAAGGCACCCGCAAGGTGTGCCATCGATGTGTCGCTCGTGACGATCCAATCCAGATGGTGCAAGATCGCCGCTGTGTCCATGAACGCTCCGCTCGAACGGTCGATGTCCGGTGGAAGTGTATAGATCGGTTTGGATCCGGTCCACTGTTTGATCTGCTCGCTCCCTCGACCGAATTGCAGACTCACAAATTGCACATCATCGAGTTGGCTCAGAGGTTCTAGCGATGAGAGTGGGAACGACCGAAACATGTCGGCTTGATGGTCAGGATTGCCTTGCCATACGAGCCCGATGCGATGTTTTGCAGGCGGCAGGATTTCATTGAGTTTTCGTTTCCAGTAGCCGACCAAGTTCTCCGGGGGTTTGATGTAGGGAACCTGGCCTGGGATGTTGCTCAGATCGGTCTTGAGCACATCGGCAACATCGATCAGCGAGCAATGGTAATCAAAAGGCTCTTCGACTTTCCATGAGTTGGGAATCAGCGATGAGATCCCAGGGCAACCCTGAAGGATCGCCGTTAGTTGAGGTTGTGCATGGACAATCGTACGTGCACCGCGCTGCTGAAGGATCTTGGCGTATCGAACAAAGTGGATCGTGTCGCCGAGTCCTTGTTCTGCGTAAAGCAAAATCGTCTTGCCTTGCAGATCTTGCCCATTCCATTTGGGCTGCGCAAAAGGATGTTTGATCGCTTCGACGCAATTCCATCGGTGTCGATACTCTTGCCAACCGGTTTCAAAATTCCCTTGAAGCAGATTGATCACGCCCAGGTTGCGATGGAGTTCTGCATCCTGGGGTTGGAGTCGCATCGCGTCGGCATAGTACTTCAGGGCCAGATCGATCCTTCCAGTCCATGCATGGAGCGTGCCTCGATTGCGGTAGGCATTGAAGTAATCCGGTTTGATATCGATCGCTTGTTGGAAACGATTATCGGATTCTTCGATACGGCCTAGATAGCGCAAAGAGTTACCGAGATTATTTAGAGCGATTGGAAACGAAGGTTGCAACGAGACAGCTTTCTCGTAGGCTTCGACCGCTTTGGCGTAATTTCGCTCATCATGCAGAGCGATCCCTAGATAGCACCAAGCGTTGGCGTTGTTCGGTTCTGCTTTGAGGACCTCTTCGTAGGCCTGTTTTGCCGCAGGGATATTCCCTTGCTGATGCACACGCCAAGCGGCAACGAGTTTTTGTTGGCTATTAGACATGCGACTCGGTACCCAGTGGTTCAGCGATCCCCTTTCGGGATTTATCAAAGTAGGCAAGCAGTGCGGGCAACAAGAACATATCGCAAAGCAAGGCAGTCACCAGGGTGATTACGCCCAGGGCACCAAAGACACGGTGGTCACGGGTGTCGGAGGTTACCACACTGCTAAAGCCCGCAACCAAGACAATCGTCGTCATCATCATCCCGGTGCCCACCTCCCTAAAGGATCGCTGGATGACCGACGCATGCGAACCCCCGTGCTTGAACTCCTCGAGGTACCTGGACATAAAGTGAATCGTATCATCCACAGCGATTCCCAAGCAGATAGTAAAGCAGCAGACGCTGACGACCTCGAGAGGTTGTTTCGTGATCACCATGTAGGCCGCAGACGCGAGCAGTGGCAAGACGTTCGGGATGATGGCGATGAGTCCAAGTCGCAGCGATCGGTAAGCGATTGCCAAGACCACAAAAATAATCAAGGCCGCAGAGCCTAAACTCGCCGTCAGGTCGGTGACGATGGTGTAGAGGTTCTTCCAACGCCAAATCGCTTCACCTTGCATCTCCATCGATAGTCCAGGGTTCTGGGCTACGATCGACTGAAGCGACTGGTCGATCCGCTGGAACGTGGACTGATAAGTAGCCGTTCCTAGATCTTTGCATCGGTAGGTCATCGTGGCCGAGGAGTTTTCTTCATTGAAGAGTCGTTGCCGAAGCGGCGGAGGCAAAAGCTCTGCCATCGATAGTTTGTCGAGAACTGTTCCTTCGCCAGGCAAGGCATTCAGCAGAGTTACCAAGGACAACGGATGACCGATGAGCGGTTCGTTCTTCAGCACCGTTTCAACTTGATCGAGCGCCGTTGCCACTTGCTCCTTGCTAAGTTTTGTCGAATCCCACTTGACTTCGATCATGCACACATCCA
>JBJSXX010000258.1:0-8160 GCA_046086605.1 Pirellula sp.
GCATTGAAGGATGCAAAGTTACCTTCGATACGAGTCGTCCCACCGCCATAAGAGATACGGTTGTAGTCGAGCGACGCCTCGCTACCGTGACCTACAAAAAGGCCACCCCAATCGCCAGGCGTTGCTGGTGTTAACCCCTTGTTGGAGGCGGTGTCAAATGTGCCGCCAAAACCGTATCGGATATCGTTGATACTGGTCATGATCACAGGCAATCCGTCGGTGCCTTCTGCAACCAAATTCGCGCCATCCTTGACTTCGATTCGTGATCCTCGATTCTTGACGATGATTCCAGGATCCATCACCAGGCTTGCGTCAAGTCGAGGCCGGATCTTGGCAGCCAATTCGACCAGTGCATTCCCTGTGACTGTTCCGTTATCGACAAATGTCGTTGCGATCGCGTTGATCTGGGCGACAAAGCGATAGGTGCCGCCACCGCTAGCGTCGCTTCGGTAGATTCTTCGCCCGACGTAGGGTAGTGTGCTTGCTACCGGTGGAAGATTATTTAACGTAATTGAACTGTTTGCCGTCACAGTGGTCGAAGACGTTGGGATCGAAGCTAGGCTTTCGTTGCCGCTAGCATCAACATACACAAGCTTGTAGCTGTAAGTCCCTGCGGGCAAAGAACCAGAGCCGCTTCTCTGAGTGGTGACAACGGTCGTCGGTGGCGAGGCGACATCGAGTACGCCACCTCCGGCAGTGCCGGCGATCACGAGGTTTTCACCCAAGATGTGAGGAATGTCGATGTCGTCGAATCGTGCTGTGGTGGTCACGGTTTCGAGGGTTTGGGAAGCCCCGGTGCGGGTCTTGATGAACATCCCATTGATCGTGTTGTTAATAACACGGTTACCGTGGATATCAGGACCTACGCGATCGTAGTCCGGGATAAATCTACCTGCAGCTTGGCTCTTTGGATCCCGGAAGTCATCTTCGCGGAAGCTGTTGGGAGTTGCGCTGATGGCAGCATCGGCGCTGCGGGTGATGAGGCTATTGGCGATCGTCGGACGCGAGTCGATGATGTTGATCGGAGTGATGACTTGCGAGACACCATCGATGATGACTTGACCACCCCCGAAGCGAATGTCGGCGTGGTACAGAGAGTTCAGGAATAAGCCTGCTCGCTCTTTATCGGTTCGCGTCTCGTCGCTTCCGTCGATCCGGTTGCGGAAGTCGAGTCCACCCCAATCGCCGGCGGCTGGGGCAGGGGGGGTGCGATCTGGATTCACACCGATGCCTGTGGTGTCATGGATCGATGTCACGATCACTTTGGTATCAGGGATACCCAGCAATTGCAGAGATCCACCGCTTCGGTTGACCGATACAGTGGTGCTACCGACGCTCACTCGCGATCGCCCCATCTTGATGATCGCACCGGCATCGATCATGACGTTGACGTTTTTGGGGATGTCGAATGTGGTTCCGTCTGCCAAGGCTTGACCAAGTCGATTGAAACCGATTTCGTACGCTCGACTGGCCGAGTTGCCAAGGATCCGAATCGTGATGGCGCGGGTGCCAGAGGTATCAGCATTGGTCACCGAAGTGGCTTCAGTGATCGCTCGTGATATGGTGTTGTAAGGCGAAGCCAGGGTTCCGTTGCCCGTCGAACTTGCCGTCTTGTCAACCCAAATCGTATAGGAACTGCGATCGGAATTGGCCGTTGGTGATCGGTCAGGTCGGGTGGGGACAAACCAGTAGTTAAACACACCGCCGGGTTTTCCGTCTCCATCGCCGTCAATTTGGGTCGGAGACCCGTCTGCGTCTGTGAGGGTCGATGCTGCAGGAGGAGCAAAATCGATCCTCAGATCGTACTTGCCTTCGGAACGTCCACCTAAACCGGAATCATCGATCGTTGGATCGTAGTTGGTGTTTCCCTTGGCGCTCACCCCGACGACATACTCACCGGGTTTGACAAAGTCCAAGGAGATACGAGGGTCTTGGCTGAAGTAATCTTCGTTGGCAGCGATCTCAACCCACTTTGGTTGGCTGGAACTGCCATCGTTTCGGTAAAGACGCAGGCTCGCATCGAGCAAACTTGAATCCGATTGGCGTTCAGCGATGGCTTGAAGCGAGAGTGTTCCGCCCGAATCGGGAACGACGAATCGATACAGATCGATGTCCTTGCCTTCGGGTCGGAAGATGTATTGTCCGTGGATGACATCCGCATTCCCAGGGAACACATTTTCGACATTTGGATCGGTAATCGGATTGCTGTTTTGAACCGTCGACTGAGGGAGTTCGTCGGCGTTTCCAAGTCCTAGCAGAACGCCGATACCGCGCATGAACGATCGGAAGAGTTCCGAGCCAAAGAGGTTATCGTCGGCGGTGCTGAACTCTTGGCTATCAATAACAACCGCAGATTGGCTAGCATTGGCCAAGAGTGGACCTGCTGCATAGGTGATGTTGTCTCCAGGTTGGTTGGCAGCAACCGGAGTCAAAGCCGTCAGAGGATTGATGACCTGCATGTCGCCTACGGCGATCGTGAAACCTTGATTATCGCTTTCAACAAACCGCACGCCAACATATTTCTCGTACAGCGAAACGACTTGGCGAGCCATGGTCTTTTGGATCTCGGTGATCGCGTTGAGCTGAACGCTCGCGTTTGCAGTTCCGAGTTGGTTGGCAAAGTTATAGTAAATCACATCGATGCCGTCGGCATCCGATCGGGTCACGTGATGCTGATAACGGTTGTCGCGATTCCCTGCTTCGCTATTAGCCCCTGGGAAATCCAACGTATATGGTTTGGTGTTCTTGATTTCAGAACTGACGATCGCAGCTTTGGCTCCAGGACCTGCCAGCCATCCGCCACCAAGATCCATGGCCGAACCAAAACGGCTACCTGGGTCGCTAGCAGGGGTAATGGCTGTAACGGAGGTATTATTGACTGAGTTATCGTTGCCGATGCGGAGTCGCAATGCCGTTATTGGCAATGGACCTGCTTGAGTGTTTGAAGGATCGACTAGAGCATCGAGGTTGCGTTCGAAGGTCAAAGCAACGCGATTGAGGGTTGCGTCGTAGTTCACACCGATGGGTCGGAAGGTGATATCATCGCCACCGTTGAGTGTGTTGTTGGTGTAGACCAATTGGTAGTAGATCGGCTTGACAGCTTCGACATCGTTGAGTTTGTCACCGTTGAAGTAAACATAGACAACGTTACGAAGCTGCTGCTTGGTGGTGCCCGTCGTCACAATCGGTTGTGGCACAACGGCTTGGATGGTTGGGCCAAGATCCAAGTCGAAACGAACGCTTCGAGATACTCCGCCGTTGAACGCAAAGCCATCGACATTACGAAGTGCAAAAGGCCCGGTGCCAAAGATATCGATCAGGTAGGCATCGTCTGGAAGAGCCTCGGCAAAACGGATGATGACTTCTCGCTTGGTATCGCCCAAAGCGATGTAGGCTGGGGTAACTAGTTGGTCATCACCACCGGTGAGAATCAAAGGGGAGTAGGAGGTCGAATTGCCGCCGATCCGGGTCAAGCGATCGCCGCTGACGAGTCGTGCCACGACCAGCTTTTGGGCTTCGGTCGATGCGTTAACCGCATCGATCACTTCGCCGACGGTTGTCTGGGCGCGAGGGTTGCTGTTGAGTTCAATACGAACGGTGCTGCCACTGACGATAACATTCGGAGGGGCAGGGGAGTCAAAGCTACGCGAGGTAAACTCGATTCGAACCCCGTTGGCTGCAGCGGCCGAACCGCTTGAAACGAATTCGGCTTGAAGATTCGCAAGGCCGGAATTGAAGTTTGTCGAAGCGCGAGCCGCACCTGCTCCTAAGAGCGGAAGTACTTGGCCCGCAGGAACTGTATCGGCGATCACTGTGGTTCCAAAACCACGCAGCAATGTCGTTACGATTAAAGACGACACAGCGGGGTCTTCGCTCATCGCCTTGACCAAGTCGTTTGCTGTGGTCTTGAACGAAGGATTGATATTCACATCGATGTTGATCCTTTGTCCTTGGACACTCAGGATCGGATAGCTGATGGGTTTTCCAGCGGGGCCAACCGTGCGAGACGACTGGGTAAAGAAGATCTCGGTTCCGTTTCCTTGTTGGCCGGGCAACGACGCGCTGAAGTCGACAACGACTTGACCGTTGGTACCCAGATCGGTCGTCAGGTAAGCGGCACTCAGGACCCCGTCTACACCGGCTCGCTTGATCTGAATCCCGCTGAGGGTGTTTGCATCGAGTTCGGCTCCATCGTTGAATCGCAGAACCAATTCCCTAGGACTGGTTTGCAGAACCGTTGGAGTTGAAGATGCCCCTAGGGCAATGAGCGAGCCTTCGTTGGGTTGTACCCCAATGAGTTGTGGACCGGTGGTCATCAAATTCCTGGTCTCGAGCGATTCGAGAACCGAGCGTCGCAGCAATTGCTTCTTGCGCTGCTTATCTCGGTCGTTGCGATTGCCAGAGGAAGACCCACTTCCGAAACCAAAGGTTTTCATCGAGAAACCTCGTACAGAGCCTAAACTTGGGAAAAAACGAAAAATCGGTTTATTAAACCGCGTCTGAGTCTAATTCGCTGGCCGGCCATTGCAAACCGTCTATCACGCAGCTTTGGCTGTCCTAAATCGAAGTCGGTGCTAGACTTAGTCGATTTCGGGAGGCGTAAACTGGCGATGGTGCTACAATAGCAAGCGATTCTTTGGAGAATCCACAAGCTTCAAAAGTTCCACGGATCGCCGCTGGCCATCCTGGGAACTCTAGGTAGTTTGAGATTTCCAGGTAGAGTTTAGCGGATGGGAGCATTCTGCGGACTTTCCCCGCAGGTCGCCAGACGCCTCTCTACGTATCATTCCTAATTCGGGTAATTACCCTGCCCAAGCGATTCTTTTTCTTCCATTAAACTACGGAATTTCGATGTTCCAGTCCCTACAAGACGGCCTACTTAGCGCCTTTAAGACCCTGCAAGGTAAAGGTAAGCTGACCGAAGCGAATATGCGGGAAGGGATCGCTATGGTCGAGCGGTCCTTGGTCGAAGCAGACGTCAATATCGACGTTGTCCGTTCTTTCGTTAAAGATGTTGCGGTTGCTGCCGACGGACGCCGGGTTCTGCTGAGCCTCCGGCCTCACGAAGAATTCGTCAAGATCGTCTACGAGGAACTCGTCAAGCTTCTTGGCCCGGTCGACAACAGCCTCCCTTTGAAGCGAGGCGAGCTGACGACCATCATGATGTGCGGCCTTCAGGGGTCTGGGAAAACCACCACCTGCGGAAAGCTCTCGATGCTCATCAAAGAGCAAAAGCTCAAGCCTTTTCTGGTTGCTGCCGACTTGCAACGCCCCGCGGCGATCGAGCAATTGCACGTCATCGGCAAGCAAATCGGCGTTGGGGTATTTAGCAAACCAGGCGAAAACGACCCTGTGAAGGTCTGTCGCGAGGGGCTCGAAGCGGCCAAGGCCGCCGGAGCCAACGTGGTGATTCTCGATACGGCCGGTCGGCTGGCAATCGATACGGAATTGATGGAACAAATCAAGCAAATCGACCGAGCTATCGAGCCGACCCAGGTTTTGCTTGTGGTCGATGGTATGACCGGCCAAGACGCCGTCAACAGCGCTAAGGCCTTCAACGAGGCCTTGAGCCTCGATGGGGTGATCATGACCAAGCTCGACGGGGATGCCCGTGGCGGAGCACTCATTAGCGTCAAAGCCGTGACCTCTGTTCCGATCAAATTCATAGGAACCGGCGAACATTTAGATGCCTTGGAACCTTTCCGTCCCGAGGGGATGGCAAGCCGGATTCTATCGATGGGTGACATTGTCGAAGTGGCCCGAGAGGCCCACCGATTGATCGATGAAAAGGAGCGAAAAAGCTTGGAGGAACGGATGTCCAAGGGTGTTTTTACCTTGGCAGATTTCCGAGACATGATGCAGAAACTCCGCAAGCCCGGGCTGATGACAAAAATGCTCAGCCTTATGCCAGGCATGGGTGAGATTTCCAAAATGATGGCAAGCACCGACAATGAAAAGGAAATGGCTAGGCTCACTGGGATCGTCGATTCGATGACGGTCGCAGAGCGAGAGAACCCAAAAATCATCGATGGTTCGCGAAGGAATCGGATCGCCAAAGGCTGCGGAGTCAGCCCCAATCAGATCTCCGAGTTGATCAAGCAATTCGATATGATCAAGCCGATGATGCAGATGGCCACCCAAGGTTCCGTCGGCGACAAAATGAAGATGCTCCAGCAGATGCGAGGGATGATGGCCGACAATCCCTTTAACCCCTTGGACGGAATGAAGCTCAAAGGCAATACGGGCAAGCGACTGACCCCCAAGGAGCGAGAAAAGATGCAAAAAGAGCGGGAAAAGCTCCTGCGCAAGAAAAAACGGGGCAACTAGGCCGTCGCATAGAGTCCTCGAGAATCCAGAGTGATGAAAAATCGGCCTTTGAGCCGAATTTTTCGGCCAAGGCGTGGTTTTTCACTCCCCAGAGAGAAAGCCACCCGTTATTATTTGATCCCCTCAAAACCTTTTATTTCCATTGGAGAGTAATCAGTGTCGGTACGAATTCGAATGAAGCGGATGGGCCGCAAGGGTCGACCTTTTTATCGCTTGTGCGCCATCGATCAAAGAAACCCACGCGACGGGCGAGTCCTCGAAGAACTTGGCCACTACGATCCTATGTGCCGCGAGAAGGATGCTCGTGCGATTCTCAAGGGTGAGCGGATCGATTACTGGGTCAGCGTTGGTGCTCAGCCAAGCGAGAACGCAGAAGTCTTGATCAAGAAGTACGGAACCAACGGAACACACTTGGCTGCTCAAACAGAAGCTTTGACCCGGATGGGTCGAATCAAGCCTGCAAAAGTACAGGCGTAGATAGTTCTAGAGCAACCTTAAGTTGCATCAATACATGCGGCGACCCATTATCTGGTGGGTCGCTTTTTTTGTGGCTCGATCCATCCTAGGGCAGGGCAGGGGGCAGATTTTTTTCGGCATTCGAGATTGTCTGCCAGTCGCCGCTTGGCAGCATCTGGATCGCCGTGAGCCGCTTCGTCGATTACGAATTAAGAAGTTACCAGTCGAAACTTAGGAGCTTCCGTTTCTAGCCATTGCTTTGCATGAGCCTGCAGGACCGCGATTGCGGGATTCTTGCTCGGCCAAGCAGTCGCGTGGCTAAAGACCCAAAAAAGTTCGGTGAAGGTTAACGAGTTTGTCCCACGCGAAGTGGTCGACAAGCTGATGAAGAAGGCCAACCCAGTTTGGCAAGTGATCCTGGGTCTGAGTCGCTACGGCGGGCTTCGAACGCCTTCGGAAACGCTATCGCTGCGTTGGGAAGACATCGATTGGGAGATGAATCGAATGAGTATTCCAGAACCGAAAGTCGAGCACCACGAAGGCCGTGGCATTCGTAGTTGCCCGATCTTCCCGGAGTTGCGACCGATCCTCGACGAAGCTTTCGAGATTTTCGGCGATAAGAGCGAATACTTGGTCGCAGCTCCACAGTATCGGGCTGCCGCCCAAGGTGGGAGGCACACTCCGCTGTGCCGTTCTTAAGGTTTAATCAGTCGTACATCGATCCCTGGCGGACGGCACAGCGGAGTGTGCCTGCTACTATGCGGGCAAGCAGGCAAACGGAACTCCAGCGCGAGTTCCCGCTGCACGTGGTCTGCTCTTGGCTTGGAAACTCACCACGTATCGCACAGCAGAGCTACCTGCTGGTCACCGAGGATGATTTTGCCAAAGCGGCCGGCGTGGCGAAGGTGATGGTTTGATTGTGTCGGTGGTGTGGGGAGGGTGCCTGGTAACGGGCATCCTTACCCGATTCCGGACTATTTGCGGGGTGTCGCTTCGTTTTCGGTTTGGGTCGGTTCATTCACGCGCTTGAATTGAATTACGGTGAACGGAGTCTCGCCGCTGGTTTCCAATCCCTGGACATTGTACCACGTATCTCCCAGACGCTTGGAAACAAACGAGCCGGGCTTTCCGCGTTGGCCCTTCCTTGGACCGTGCGTTACCTCAGACTCGCCATAGTGCATGACCGTTATGCCTTCAGCTTGCTTCTCTTCAAGCGTAACCACATGTCTATGAACGAGCCTGTCTCCGTCGTATGTCTCAACCGTCTCACGATTCTTGTCAATGATCTTTAGCACACGTAATGCCTTGCCTTGTTCCTGAAATCGTGATTCCCATCTTCCTTGAAGCGCTTCCAACTCAGAGGCAATCACCCCTGAA
>JBJSXX010000259.1:0-11632 GCA_046086605.1 Pirellula sp.
GCCATGATTTGTGGCCACAAAGGAAAAAAATTAACCCCCCCTTTTCCCCCGCCTGTTGTTCCCTCCTCCCGGCGGGAACAGCAGGCGGGGGCAAGGCTAGCTCTTCAGTTGGAATCACGCCAAGCCAAGAGGCGCTGATGGTACTCAGGCTTCTGGGCGGATCTTTCAATCAATTGATCGATGAGTTCGTCAACGCTCTTTCGAAGCGATGCATCATATCGACAGCCTTGTTGCAGATGCCAGCTACCGGCTTGAGCATCGCCTAAAATGACTTTGCATAGAGCTAGGTACAGATGCACTAGGGGTAGGTCTAATCCCTCGACGAGCCATTGATTTAGGGCGTTTTGCAACTGCTCAACTTCTTGCGTTGTCCCAAGTAAACTTTCACAGATAAGCTGATTGGTCGATGCGTTGCCCCACTGCGTACGGGTGATTCGGACCAAAGTGTACGATATCTCGCGTGCGTTTTTGGGTTCAGTCAGAGCACTACGGATTCGTCGCTCTAAAAAGCTCTGGTACGCCAAGGCGGTTTGCTTATCACGGTTGATTTGAAAACCCTCGATCAACACCACCTCTGCTTTAGTCCATTGACCCAAGGACTCGTAAACTCCCGCAAGTTGACTGCGGGCGTTTCGGTTCCAGGGATCCGATCGCAACAGATTGCTAAGCAACTGCGCACTGCCTTGCAAGACTTCCGTACGCTCCTGCTCCTTACCCATCTTCTTCAGAAGCGATGCAAAACCGGGACTTTCATATGGATTTTGCTGCCATAGTGTGCGATACGCATCGAGGGCCTCCGTCTGGTTTCCAGACCAGTATTGTTCCATCGCTTTAAGAGCATCGATTTGGTTTTGATTCACCCCGGAGGCTTTCCCTAGATGCCAACGAAATCGTTCTAAAAGATCCTTGCGTTTCAGTAGATCCGATTCGCTTTTTTCAAGCTCAGCACCGTACTTACTAGCTCGCCAAAAATGGGCAATACCCAGGCCCGTTGAATCCTCTGGTGACAAATGTCCGAGCATACTCTCAGCAGCTTTTTCCTCTCCGGCTTGCATCTGTACTAGGGAGACTAGGAATTGACGATCCAGGTTTGAGAAATCTTGATCGTCGATCCAACGCAGGGAGTATCGAACCCCTAGGCTTCCGTTTTGCTTGGAATAAGCATTCTGAACTCTTGCCAGATACCTGTTGAAGATTCGCTCTTTATTGAAGGCGACAATCATCCAGATGGATAAAACAGCAATCGACAATAGCAGGAATGGGAGGCTCCAAAAATAAGATCTTCGTCGCTCAACCCGAAAGAACAAGCCGGCGATAGGATAGCTAACAAGCTGAGCTGCAAATTGCAAGAGACGCAAGAAAGTGAATTTCGTGCGCCCTTGAAGTCCTCTCGCGTTCGAGATGTCATCGGCATCGACTGGTCGAAACAGTCTTGCGATATTTCGCAGGCTTTTTTCAATCGCGTCGGATAACCACGCGATCACTCGAACCGGGAGTTTAGTGAGGAATCTGAGCATGGTTGCTGGCCCGAATCTGCTCCTCGATCTCCTTGCGAACCTTGGCGAAAAGCTCCCTCTGGGACTTGCGTTGCTCCTCAGAAAACGACTGGTAGCCTTGTTGAATCAAAGACAACTGAAGCGAAGGGGATGCCATCGGGTCAGGTGTTGCCACCCCGATATTGCTACTGACGACAAAGGCTTCTTCGACGATGGATCGGGTCATTGACCAACTGGATTGTCCAAGTTCGTCGATCAGCGGATTGCTCAATCGCCATCCAAACCATCGCCAATGCCAATCGATTTTCGGGGGACGTAGCCAAGCACCCTCCAATCTCAGTTTCATCGGTAATGCACCTTGGGCTTGACTGGCCAACTCCCAGTCACGTTGAATCCAAGTTGTTCCGTGTTTAAAAACCGGTGCGACGGATTCGGGCGAGACCGAGGCATCCTCGGATTTCCAACCGTCGATTTCCAGGGGTAGTTTGATATTCTCGACAGCACTCTTGATTTCTTGACTCGATCGTCGAGTATAAGTTCCCTTCGAATTACGGTAGAGGATCATGGCCCCGGATAAAATAAGACCGATCAGCAGTACGTTAACAGCGAACATTGTTGAAAGCGACGCTTCACCCACGATCACAGGTGCCTTGGATGGCTCTGCTTCCCTCTCGACTTCTTTCGTTGAAAATGCAGCATAGAATTGGTCTGCACTCCAGAGTAGAAACAAAATCGCCAGCAGACTAAGGATATCTGCCATAGGAGCATTGAAATCCAATGGAGTCGCTTGACTATCTTGTTGCCTAGCGAAGAACGCAATTCGAACACCGTTGATCACGATGACCCAAAACAGGCAGATGACTGCTATGTAGATTGATCTCGCCAAGCGATATCCTCGCAGGAAAGAATAGATCAAGGCGATGAGCAAGGCTGGCCCGAGCAAACGAAGTCCCGAGCATTGAGCGTTCTCCAAAAAACTGGTGTTTACCAACCCAATGACATTGCCTTTGGTAAAGAAGAATATCTTCAAAAGATCGAGTGTCGCACCGGCAAAGCTCGTCGCAAGCCTCTGGCCTAAGCTATGGATCTCTGGTGCTAGACTCCAAAGCGATAACGGGACAAAACATGCCAAACAAGCCAAACGTGCAAAGTTGGCTTTCGAAAACCCGAGAGAAAGGGAAAGAAAGGCACTAAGACACACTGCCCAGCCTCGAAAAACCCAAACTGGATCGGATGTATACCAGCCCCAAAGCGTCGATAGTAAGGCTAGCGAAACGCCTACAGCCAACGCGGTGGAACCGACCCGATTTTGCAAGCTGTTCTCATTCGAGTTTCTGGACGCTATCGCGGAAGCGACGATGGCCAGAAACCCAAGGAGTAATATTCCAGCTTCAATCCACATTCCACCCCAGGCGATCTCAGAGAGCAACTGCCAGAGCGATGGAGAAAGAACGATCAGCGAAACGGCTAACAAAGCGAGCGTAAGAATCTTTGTCATGTCAAGGATTACTGAGTGTAAAGAGGCACAAGGAATCGACTACCTTTCCGATCGCGCCCTATCAGAATAATCCGAATACTTCTTGTCGTAATAGTTTTTGTAGGAATATCCGTGGTAGTAAGCACCGCGGTAGTAGGTCCCATACTCGTTGTAGTAGAGATTCTCGTCCATTCCATTGACGATCACTCCGATAAGATTCCCGTTAACCATGCTGAGGCGGCTCTTGGCTTTATGGGCCGAAAGAACCACGCCCCTGCGGATCCGTAGCACCATGACGATTCCGTCGACCAAACTGCAGATCGAGGTTGCGTCGGCTACCGGGATGACGGGGGGGGAATCGATCAATATAAAGTCGAAACGTTCCCGCAGTTCGGCGATGAAGTCAACGAACGCTGCCGAAGCGACCAATTCGCCTGGGTTTTTAGGTCGCCCACCGGTTGTCAGGAGAAAAAGATTCTTCTGAAAATCACATGGCCTTATCGCGTCATCTAGGCTGCATTGTCCTTCCAGATACTGCATACCACCGGGCTCGAATTGCACCCCGAAGTTTTGCTGCACTCTCGGTCTGCGGTAGTCTGCATCCAACAAGCAAACGCGCTTGTTGGTTTGAGCGAGCGAAATAGCGAGGTTAGCGATCGTCGTTGATTTTCCATCCCCTGGTGAGGGGCTCGTGAACATGAACACCTTACCACCGGATTGGGCAGCGGTGAAAAGCAACGAAGTTCTTGCTGCACGGAATGACTCAGATACCGAAGAGTTCGGCTGATGGGACGCTACGAGCATTGGAGAACCGACGAAACCCTCTGGCGTTTTTGATTTCCTGATCCTGGGAATCTTGCAGATGACCGGTGTATTGAGGTTCTCTTGGATGTCGATCGGGGTGCGGTAGGCAAGGTCAGAGTGGTCGATCAAAACAGCAAGCCCACAGCCAAGGAGGGCACCCAAGGTCAATCCTGCAAGCAAGAACTTCCAAAGCTTTGGAAATACTTGAAGCGGAAATGAGGCCTCATCGATGATCTTGACTCGAGTCGATGAATAAGAGTTGGACATGGCCCGCATCGCGGAGAGTTTCTCAAGGATCTGCCCAACCGTGTTTCTGCGATCTTCGATCTGATCGCGCAGCATGTTCAGTTCGGTAATGTCGCCTGCGATGACCGTCGACTTGTTGGTCAATTCTGTGATGTCTTCGGCGATACGATCAAGGTTGTACTTGGCTCGATCTCGCTTGTTGGACATCGCAGCAGCGTAGAGCTGGAGTATATCGCTATCCCTGGTACGAGACTGCTTGGAGAGTGTTTCTGCATACTGCTCCACAGCCTCGCTCCCCTGTTTTCGGAAAACGCCACCTATTGTATCGCTCTTGGCTTCGATCTCTTGTTCTTTCTTTAGGAAGCCTCGTAGGGTTTCGAGTTCCTGGCTGAGTCGATTGCGCGTTGCGACGGCTGCTTGAAACTTCGCTTCTACGAATTCGACCTGAGGGTGTTTGGCACCGTATCGAGCCTGGGCTTCTACTCTCTCGGAATCCAGTGCCAGGACATCGGCATTTGCAGATTCCATACGTTGTTCGTAGCGCATAAGTCGCAGACGGTCTTCTTCAGACATCCCATTGAGAAAGTCTAAACCGCGATCTTGCTTATCGAGACTGAAGAACTTGCGTCCCTCGATGACAGCCAGTCGCAAAAGATCATCTCTTGGGTTGTCCGGATCGGTGGCGACGCGAATCTGTTCGAGTTGTTGATCTGCATCCCGAAAATCTACGAGGATTTCATCCCTCTCCGTTCGTAGCTTTTCGATCTCCGATACGTAAGGATTCACCCACCTGCCTTTATCGTTTTCGGCTGTTAGATTCAACTCCCTGAGAAGTTGATAGTAACGGTCTTGGTCTGTCTTTTGATCATCAACCAAAGACCTCTGGAGTCGTTCGATGAGCTCCACGGACTCCTTGCCTGAGATCTCGGAGTCCTTTTCGATCGCGGAGATATACGAGGCAACAACTTGGTTCAAAATTCCAGGCAGATCCTCTTTAACCGTTCCCTCTAGGATGACTTCAAGAGCGTCGGAACTAAGATCCTTGCCGACCGGAGAAATCGTGAGCATCTTCCGAAGATCGCCGATGGGTGAGTCTACGGATTTGAATGTTTCGAGCTTGTCGAGTTGACCGTTGCGGATCGCTTCGGCTAGAACCGTCTGACCCGAGAGCAGTACTCGATGCTTCTCAAGAGATACAGTCTGAGGGAGGACCTCGCCATTAACGACACTCGGAGGTGCCTGAACGAAGAGCATCAGCTTCATCACCGATGCATAAACGGGGGTAACTTGGGTGTAGAGGATACTGGCGATTGCCGCCCCGAGTACCGAGAGCAGAATAATGACCGACTTACGACGCCAAAGGGCACCGTAGAAATCGATCGATGGCATGGCCGGCTCATCCTGGGGCGAGGCGGGTCTTCCAAAGTTGCTAGATTCGTCAAAACCGTACTGCAAATTTGGCTTATCCATCGATTCGACTACCTTCGCGGTTCCGCAACTTCTGTCTACCGTGTGCCTTCATCGAGTAACTTTACGCATCGCCGCTGGTTATCGACCAAAACACTCCTTCATCTTAGGAGAGCCTCTTCTGGATGTCTACTCGTTTCGGCCTTTGGAGCCTGCCAGCTACACTGCTTCCCTCATGGGAAGTGTACAAAATCGCCGATTTTTATCTCCGCGAGCGGAAATATTGGCTTAATTTCCGAAGTGGCTTCAAGATTCGCAAGCCGATCGGTGGGCGAGCCCCGTTGACGATCCATGCCCTAGCATCCTGCTTGTTGGCTTTGAGTCTATTGAGAAACGATGCGTTACTTGCGCCGCCGGTTCTCATGCACACAAAAGTCTCGGGAATGTAGACCATGGGTATCTTTGCGAAAAACAGCATCCGGAGCATGAGTTCGTAGTCGGCCGCGGACCCTAGATCCTCACGAAAAACGCCTTGGGCGTCGTAACAAGCTTTCCTAAGATAGACAGTCGGGTGAGGGGGCATCCACCCATACCGAAATTTCCTCACATCGTACCTTCCTGAAATCCATCGACGAACCAACCTGGAGGGATCTTTCGAATCCACATAATCGAGGTCTCCGTAGACCCCCATGAGTTGGGAATCTCTTTGGAACTCTTGTGCAATTCGAGAGACAACGTTGCAGTCGAAAAAAAAGTCATCTGCGTGAAGGAAACCGATAAGCTCGCCACTGGCCAACCGAAGTCCTTTATTGAGAGCATCATAGATGCCTCGATCTTTCTCCCTGACCACATGAGAAATGCGATCTGAGTATTGGCTCACAACATGATCGGTTCCATCATTGGACATCCCGTCGATGACGATGTACTCGATGTTGGTGTAGGTTTGGCTCAGGACTGATTCGATTGCGCTTGAGACCGTGTCGACACGATTAAACACCGCTGTGACAATCGATACCTTCATATCCCTTGCACCCATTGGATCATCTGCGAAACCCCTTTCGGAACATCAACAGACGGGGACCACTGCAGTACCCGCTGAGCTTTATCTATGTTGGCAACGAAAAAATCCTGATCGCTCTGTCGTCGTGACTGTTTGTCGAAAACCAATCCTTCGTCCAACCCCAGTTGATCTTTCAGTAAATCGAAGAGTTCAAGCATGCTTATGCTGTTTCGAATCCCACCTCCAATATTGAATACTTCACCTGTGCATTGATCTCGTCGCTCATACGCGGACCGATAGAGTGAAACAAGATCTTGGCAGTGAAGCAAGTCACGAACCTGTTTACCTGTTCCTGATATCGTGAATGGTACTACCTGAATCCCTGCTGATCTACAGCGACGCTGTTGCAGTGCTTGATTGGTCAGCCACCCAACCCAGCCTTGATCCTCCGTCGCGTATTGCCTTTCGCCGTAAATCGATGAATGCCTAAAAACAACGGTGGCCAAACCATAGCTTCGATACCAGTCCTTCACATACTGGTCTGCGCATCCTTTGGAACACCCATAGGGAGATGCAAAATCAACAGGCATGGATTCATCGATACCTTTTGGATAGTCGAGCAAATAGTACCTGCTGTCGGTCTCCCCGTAGAGTAGGTGCCTCAGATCACCGTAAACCTTGTTCGTCGAACTAAATGCAAAAAGGCAATTTGGCGATCTCTTACGCGAAACTTCAAGTAGGTTGATTGTTCCTAAGGCATTGTCTTGAAAGTCCTTGATCGGATCGCTCAAAGAAAATGTCATCGCGACCTGACCTGCGAAATGACATATGTAATCAAAAGGACCATGCCGATAGAAAACGTCTTCGATCGCTCCAAGATCGGCAAGATCAGCTTGGATGAACTCTAGGGATCTGGGGTCTTTTGAAATCTGGCCAAGCCATTGAAGGTTTTCCCAACACCCTTTTTTGAGCATCGCATCGATAATGGTCACCTTCGAGCCTTCTTGCAAATAGCTCGCAGCGACATTCGATCCCAAGAAACCACACCCCCCAGTAATCAAGATGTTCATGTGAATGCACTTATTTGAGCTTCGGTCGAATCAAGGCTTGCTGATTATCGTTTGCAGAAGGTTCGAATCGTTTTGACGATATGCTCGATCATTGAACCGCTAAGACCTGGATAAGTCCCTACGAACAGAGCACGATTCATGATTTGGTCTGATCCATGCAAATCGCCAACAACTCGAATCGAAGAAGGTGACTCTTGACGTACATAGCTAAAAGCCGGTTGCCTGAGAAGGTTACCCCCGAAGAACATTCGATTTCCAATCTTGTTTCGATCAAGGTGCTGAGCCAGCTCTGTTCGGGTAAAGTCGGCTTGAGGCCTCACGCTAATCATAAACCCGAACCAAGAGCAATCAGACCGGCAGCCACTTGAATCCCATGAAAATTCGCCTGACGAATTCCATCGCGTTGCATGGGTAGGCAATGAAAAGTCGAGCACATCCTCCAGGTCAGCGAGTCCCCGCCGGAGCCGTTGCCAATTGCGCTTCCTTGCTTCTATGAAACTTGGCAACTTATCGAGTTGTCGAAGTCCAATCGCAGCCTGCAAATCCAGTGGCTTTAGGTTGTAGCCCAAGTGGCTATAAATGTATTTATGGTCATAACCAAGAGGAAGCTCTCCGAGTTGCCACTGATACCTTTTGTTGCAAGTGTTGTCTTTGCCCGAGTGACACCAGCAATCTCGCCCCCAATCGCGATAGCTCTCAATGATAGACTTCAGTGCCACCTGAGTTACCACATTGACCGCTCCTCCTTCTCCCATCGTTAGATGGTGTGGTGGATAAAAACTCTGCGTCGAGAGATCTCCCCAGTTTCCGGTGTATTTGCTCATAGGTTCCACGTCCAGACCACGTGGAAGAGAGTAAACAGAACCAAGAGCATCGCAGTTGTCCTCGATCAACCAGAGGTCATGCTCGCGGCAAAATTCCAAAGTAGTTTTCAGATCGATAGGATTGCCAAGTGCATGAGCCAGCAGTACCGCTTTGGTCTTCCCCGAGCAATATGCGTCTTGAAGTTGTTCGCATTTTGCATTTCCTGTAATAGGATCCGAATCAATAAATACGACCGTCGCACCGCACTGGAGAATAGGCGCAACGGTCGTCGGAAACCCAGCCGCTGCCGTGATAACCTCATCGCCAGGCAACAGACGCCGATCCCTGGGGATCTTTGGGCTTGTCAATGCAGACAATGCGAGCAGATTCGCACTCGATCCTGAATTGACCAACACGGAACTTCGAACTCCTAAAAAATCAGCGAATAATCGCTCAAAACGATCTCCTTGATCACCGAGGGTCAACCAAAAATCAAGTGCGCTTAGAACCGCCGCTTCGACTTCATCCTCATCAAAGACTCGACCAGCATAGGGAACGGGGGTCTGAGTAGGAATAAAATCTGATTCGTTCGATACATCCTCTCCAGGTCGATACGAGCCGTGTACCAACCGAGAGTACTCTCGAACTAAGCGAGATATTTCATTTCGGATTTCTTGCGGATTTAAGTCCATGGGCACAACACTCTAAAAATCGGGCTCTTCAGTTCGCCCAAACTTGTCCCGTTTGGATCGCATCATCGATATAGGATCTGATGGTTCGATCGGTCGCTATGACAGGATCTAGCCCGCTTTGAACCGATTGATACCAATCCGCTGTGTGCAATACACACGTATCGAAAGACCAACTTGGTCTCCAATTCAGCAATTCGATCGCCTTGTCGATCGCAAGATTCAAGACCGTTGACTCGTGAGGTTGATTGGGGATTGACGAATCTATCCATCGACCTCCAGTGTGGCATATCATAGCTTCGACCAAGTCCATCACCGTCCGATGGCTGTCTTTCTCCGGTCCAAAGTTGAAAGCACTGCACAATGATTCCCTGCGATTCATCTGTGCCGCTAGCCAAAGATAACCTGATAGTGGTTCTAGGACATGCTGCCAGGGCCGTGTTGACTTGCTGTTGCGCACTACGATCGGCTCTCCCGCGAATACCGCTCGCATGATATCAGGCACGATTCGATCCTTGGACCAATCTCCTCCTCCAATCACATTTCCAGACCTAGCGCTTGCCAAATGCACAGGATGCTCTCGCTCACTGAAAAACGAAGAGCGATACGCTGCGGTCACCAGTTCAGCACAACCTTTCGATGCGCTGTAAGGATCCCGACCGCCAAGTGCATCCTCTTCGCAGTGGAATTCCATGGAACCTTCGTTTCGGTAGCATTTGTCAGACGTTACGACGACCACCGCACATGGCTTGCTGTACCCGACCAACGCCTGCAAGAGATTCACTGTTCCCATAACGTTAATCTCGAAAGTCTCTTTGGGTGCTTGGTAAGAATGTCTTACTAAAGGCTGTGCAGCGAGATGAAAAACGAAATCGGGCGCGAAGGTTTCGATATGCTCTGCCAGATGTACCCCATCCCTGATATCACCGTAGACTTGATGAGCGATCCGGTCGCCTAGCCCCAATTGACCGTAGAGTATCTCATCGGATTTCGGTTCCAACGAATACCCAAGAACCTCGGCGCCTAATTGGAGTAACCAATGGGTAAGCCAACCACCCTTGAAGCCAGTGCTACCAGTGACTAATACTCGTTTTCCCTTGTAAGCATCCAAAAACACGAGCGATTCAATCCTTCCAAATTTTCCAAGGTGCTTTGCCCGAGTCCCACAGATTTTGCATTTCGTTGCGATCTCGTAAGGTGTCCATAGCCAGCCAAAATCCCTTGTGTCGATACGCGGCCAATGCCCCTATTTCGGATAGTTTACTCATCGGTTTCCGCTCCCAAACCGTCTGGTCTCCTTCCTCAATAAAATCGACCGCTGATGGCTCCAGGACAAAAAAACCTCCATTGACCCATGCGTCGAGGTTCTCCGACTTTTCCTTAAAATCAGCGATCCTAGTGGGATCTTTCTTGTCAAAGGATAAAGCTCCGTAGCGTCCCGGGGGTTCGACGGCCGTCAATGTGACGATCGCTCCGCTTGAGCGATGAAACTCGATCAGGGCCGACAAGTTGACATCTGCAAGTCCATCGCCATAAGTTAAACAAAACGTTTCGTCGCCGATGAAGTGCGCTACCCTCTTGATTCTTCCTCCTGTCATCGTGGTTTCACCTGTGTCGACAACCGTTACTCGCCATGGCTCGGCATGCCTTTGATGCACCTCTATGGAATTGGTTGCCATATCAAAGGTTACGTCGGACATGTGCAGGAAATAGTTCGAGAAATACTCTTTGATTAGGTATCCCTTATAACCAGCACAAATGATGAAATCATGGATGCCGAACGAAGAATAGATCTTCATAATATGCCACAAGAGTGGCTTGCCTCCGACCTCGATCATCGGCTTGGGCCTCAAATGCGTCTCCTCAGATATCCTCGTTCCCATTCCACCTGCCAAGATCACCGCTTTCATCGTTGGGCATGCTCCTGCTTAGGATCGCTCGGTTGCTTGCCCATGGCTTGTTCATGAGCCTGTTTCAAGAGTTGTTCAATAAGCTTATTCTCAGGGGCGAGCTTCGCAAGCAACTCCAAATCGATCATGGCTTGTTCCCATCGGCCAGTATCGGACAGAAGAATTGCCCTCCCGAGCTTAACCTCCGGGCTCGATGGATAAGCCTCGATCATCGAATCGACGATGGGTTCGAGCCGCGTCCAGGGCCATTGGTGTTTTCTTGATATCTGGATCAAAAGCGACAGTAAGGACAAACCGACATCAAGATCCTTTTCAGACCAACGCGACACTTTCCCATAACCCGCACCAGTATCGTCTGGGTCGCCTTGAATAATACCTCTTACCCAAATCAACTGATCCATGAATGGATCCGACTCAGCAACACGAGGCTTTTTCTGATCCAAAAGCAATACCTCGAAAAGCCAAACCAAATCCGGATGATCTGGCCCGAGTCGTAAAGCAGATTTTAGAAGTGCTCCTGACGGTATCGAGGCATAAGTACCCTCGAGATAGGATGCAGCAGAAGCCCACGCCCGCAACTGACTTGCAACTGCAAGATGCCTGAGTTGCGTTTGATCGTGACTCGGTATTTGCTCCAATCGACCGAGGATCGAACTGGTCGCCTCTTCCGGCCCGGAAACAAGCATTAAACATCGAAAGAATGCTTCGAACGCCTCGATACGCTCTGGA
>JBJSXX010000260.1:0-7934 GCA_046086605.1 Pirellula sp.
TAAGCATCTTTCGGATGGATTCGATCGGAACGCAGCGTCTGAGAATCTGCTCCGGGTAGACCAAACGCCCTCCGACGGATTCGGCAGGATCGGACGCGCCCTCCGCTTTTTTGGACCGATCATTCTTTTCTTGTTCGCGGAACATCGGATGAATGCGGGAAACCAATCCTACCAACTCACCTTGTGGATTGAATACGCCTGATCCGCTTGAACCGCCAGAGAACTCTGCGGTGATCTCGAGCCAAGTCGTCGAGTCCCCTTCCATCGTGGGTTTGGTGAGGCGACTGGTAAGGCCTGTGGTGACGACAAAAAATTCGTTGTGGGGGTGACTCATGACAACCACTTCGGACAAAGGTTTTGGATTCGAAGTCGCAAGAGGCACAGGATCGAACTTTTCGCTAGATTTGATTTTGATCAAAGCAACATCTGCGGACTCCCAGGCCGCTAATACCTGCTCGATAGCAAAGCATTGACCAAGATGGTTCATGACTACCATGCCCTGGATCTTTTCATCTTCCTTGCGCTTAAGCACATGATGGTTGGTCAGTACGAGTCCGTCCTGACTGATGACGACTCCACCGGAGATGTTTCCGTGAAGATTTTTGCAGCGACCGCAATCGTAAAGGGATCCGACCATAACCGAAGCTTTACGCATCCGATCATAAAAAACGTCCGATCCAATCGGTGCGACGTCAGGTAAGCTGACAGCCAACCGCGAGGGAGCTTGGGTTACTTTTTGCCGGATGTCTTTCGAATCAAGCTCAGGCTCGTCGGTGATGAGCCGACGTCCTCGATTGACAAAGGTGTTATAGATTCGCCGATTATCAATGACTCCGCTAGTCAACTCCTCGATCGGCGTGTTGATGCCAGGCTGCCTGGTGTCTTGGGCCAACGTCACCTGGCGACCAGACAGAGCAACGACGAGAAATGCAAAGACTGACAGTATGCAAATACCGCCGTGGCAAAGAGACTTCGAAAGCAACATAAGCGGCGACTTCGATGTGGCATCTTCATCGAGTTGCCGGTACGGAGCAATCCTAAGAAGTGCTAGTTGAGAATGATTCTAGCGACCATTTTAGGTTCAGGAGACCGGTTTGTCACTCAAAAACTACGCCTCGCTGGTCGGCTAGCAGACGCATGACATATTCGAAATAGGGGAAAGGGATCCTGGGTTTGCGTTTCTTTGACCAAACGTAAATCACGTTGACCATTGCCCGAGAGATTTCGCCTCGATCGACTTTTTGGATCACTTGATCAACGAAAGCTTCTTGCTCTGGGAAGGCCACTCGCAGACCGAACATCAACTGGTCTTTTAGCTCCACGGTGTTAAACGAGAGCATCTGCTCGGCTTCGTTGTACCCGTAGGGTTCCTGGGTTTGGGCTGGGCTAACGCTCAGAATGCAAAGGGCCATTGTCGCGACGAATGACCAACGCTTCCATCGGATCGAATTCCCACGATTTAGAACGTCTTGGTTTCGCATATACTTTTAAGTCTCCGAGCCAACTCTAGGATAGGTAAGTTAGCGGTACATTTGATTTAATCGACAATCTTTGCGGATTTGGGTAAGCTAGAGTTAGCAGAAGTTCAGGATTCGCCACAAGTCAAACTGCGGAAAGTAAGCATTTTGGGAGAGATCAACCCCTACGATTTACCTTGGCCCGATTCCGGGAGACTCGCGGGGATCGACTTTGGAACCGTCAGGATAGGGATTTCGTTGTGCGATCCGAGCCGAACTTGGACAAGTCCACTAGAGACCTTTGAGCGAAAAGCCACCGCGATCGAAGTAAAGCATTTTCAAAAGCTGACCAAGGAGAATCAAATTGGTGGCTGGGTGGTCGGATTGCCCTTGCATTGCGACGGACGCGATAGTGCCAAAGCGCGCGAAGTTAGGCAATTTGCAAAGTGGCTCATCACAACGACCGAGCGTCCGGTGCGGTTCATCGACGAGCGTTACACGACCGCTTTGGCCACCCGATTGCTCCGAGAATTGCAGATGACCCACAAGCAGCGTAAGAAACAACTCGATAAAATAGCAGCCCACATCATCCTAGACGCCTACCTAGAATCTTCCAAACACCCTGGCTTTACCCCTATCACGTTGGAGAATATCGACGATGCACAAATCTCATTGGAAGATGCCTTGGATGATTAAGTCCACGACTAGTGTTTCGCTAGCGATTTTCAGCTTGGCTCTTTCATTCGCTCCATGGGATGTTTCCTATGGACAAGAGGATGCGGGCCGGGCGGAATTGTCGGCACCCAAACCGCTAACGAAATACATGGGACGTCGGATCGCTTTGCCGATGAGTTACCACGGGATCCCGTGGCTGAATCGTCCCGAGCGAATCCAGGAAGAGAACCCTGAAGAGATGCTCGAGCAATTGGATGTCAAACCGGGGATGACCGTCTGCGATATGGGGTGCGGGGACGGTTACTACACCATCGAATTAGCCAAGAGGGTAGGGCCCGGTGGAAAAGTCATCGCCGTCGATATCCAACCTGAGATGCTCCAAGAACTCTCTCGCCGCTGCCAACGTAGTGATCTAAAGAATGTCGAGATGATTCTGGGTGAACCGCACAACCCTAAGCTTCCTGTCGGCAAGATCGATCTGATACTGATGGTCGATGTGTACCACGAGTTCTCCAATCCGGTGGAGATGCTCGATGCGATGAGAAAGAGTCTGACGCCCGATGGACGTATCGCGCTGGTTGAGTTTCGAGGCGAAGATCCGCAGGTGCCCATCAAGCCCGAGCATAAGATGACCAAAAAGCAGATCCTTAAAGAGTACGAAGCCAATTCAATGCGATTGGTAGGACAGTACGACCGGCTACCTTGGCAACACCTGATGTTTCTCGGGTCAGACCCCAAACAAGGCAACGCAAAGTAAGAGGAATCCAAGTAGCCGTATGCTTCATCTGCAAAGCGAGTCCCAAGCTAGGTGGCTACGTCAGGTCGACGAGCACCTTGATGAGATCTTGATCGATCATGCCCACTGCGAGCATAAAGCCGCCGCAACGGCGATGAGTTTGTTTGGATCGTACATCGACTGCCAAGAGCTCACCCAAGAGATGACAACCATCATCGCCGAAGAACTCGAACACTTTCAAATGGTGCTAGATTTGCTCAAGCGTCGAGCGATCCGTTTTCGCAAGATAAGGGCAGGGGATTACGGGCGAAAATTGAACTTGCTCGTGCGGCCCAATGAACCCGATCGGGCTGTCGACAGGTTGCTCATCGCTGGACTGATCGAAGCTCGATCTTGCGAAAGATTTAAGCTGTTGAAAGATCATGTTACAGATCGCGAGTTGGCAAGTTTCTACGGATCATTGTTTGAATCAGAAGCTAGGCATCATACGACCTATGTGCGATTGGCGAGGCTGTTCCAGGAACCCGAAAAGGTTCGCGTCAGACTGGAAGAACTCTCGGCAGCCGAGGCGGCCATCATTGACGTCGGCCATGAGCTTCCTCGAATGCACAGTTAGCGGCATACCATGCGATTTGGTTTTGTAACCCTAGGAGCCAATGTCCCTTCGACCCGTTTTCGTTTTTATCCCTACGAAAAACCGCTGAGAGCCAGGGGCCATCGAGTCTCTACCTGGACCAGCTACCCCAGCGTCTACGATTACTTTCCTAAATTAGGCTGGAGAGTAAGTTATCAGATCAAGCGGGCCAATCGGCTTTGGCAATACTCTCAGGCCAAGTGGCTTCGTCCCGACACGATCTATCTTGAACGGGGAGTTTTCCATGACCAAAGCCTGTGGTTAGACCGCTGGTTTCGTAAGGTTTCACGCCGGTTTGTGCTCGATGTTGACGATGCGATTTTTCTGCAGTTCCCCGATAAGACTAAGCAGTTAATCCAGTGGAGCGATCACGTGGTTGTTAGCAATCAGCCACTCTACGAGTACGTTGCTCAGTATCACTCGAAGATAACGGAGATACCAACATGTGTTTCCTTGGAGAGATACCAACCGAGGGTCTACAGAGCGAACGAGGCTGCAAAGCCTGTCCTTGGGTGGATTGGAACCTCTTCAAATTTGCCTTTTTTGTCTCACTGCGCACCGGCTCTGAGGCGATTGGCAAAGGAGATTCCCTTTAAGTTATTGGTCGTATCGAACATTTTCGAGCCCCTCAAAGCGATCGATCTGCAGGGTGTCGATTTGCAATTTGAAACATGGAGTCCCGAAGTCGAGATCCAGTGGCTACATCAGATGGATATCGGTTTAATGCCGTTACCAGCGGATCAAGAATGGATGAGGTACAAGGCGGCAACTAAGCTTGTGCAGTACATGTCGATTGGGATACCGGCGGTGGCAAGCCCGATCGGGGTCAATGCAACGATTCTTGAAGACAGTCAAGTTGGTTTTGCAGCGTCGAGTGAGAACCAGTGGTTTGAGTCACTGCGGGCACTACTGTTGGATCCGGAGTTGCGGCAGCGAATGGGAAGAGCCGGCCGAAAGTTGGTCGAGTCAAGGTACTGCATCGAGGCCAACATCGACAAACTTGAGCAGGTTCTCATGGGGGATTAAGGCTGAAACTGAGGGTGATTTCAGGAGGATCAAAAGGTAAACGACGTAGATTGAAATAAGCAATGCACCTTCGATGCGGCTGATTCGAAGCCTCGTGAACATGATTGGAAATAGAATAAGGGTCACGCCGAGCATCCACCAGCAGTCATTGGCAATAAGTTCCGCTTGGACCGGTAAGGGGGATGCCAAGGCGCTCAGGCCAAGTATTCCTAGGATGTTGAATAGGTTTGAACCAATCACATTTCCGATTGCGATGTCACTTCGTCCACGCACGCTTGAAACAAGCGAAGCGACCACTTCGGGCAAGCCAGTTCCTGCAGATACGATAGTCAGTCCGATTACGCGCTCTGAGAGTCCTAGAAGGCGAGCCAGATCGACAGCACCGGTGACTGTCGCATGCGCACCGCCAGCAAGCAGGGTGATACCTAGGAGCAATAGAAGAATGCTGACCCAGGTGCGAGGATGGCTCGATTCGAGAGTGAGTTCAGCGACTTGTTCGTTCATTTCTTCGTTTTCAGAACGGGTCATTTGGTAACGAACCAAACGAACCATGTATGCCGTAAACACGATGTAGATCGCCAGGCAAAGAAGAGCATCAAGGCGTTCGAAGACTCCATCTCGGGCCAATACTAAGCAAAGTAGCGTCACCAAGGCCAGCACTGGGTATTCGAGTTTGATCGTGTTGCCTGTGATAGGCGTGGGCAAGACCAGTGCGCAGAGGCCTAGGATGACGGTGATATTAAAAATATTCGAACCGACCACATTGGCCACGGCAATATCTGACTTGCCCTGGTAGGCCGCGATAGCACTGACAGCAAGTTCGGGAACAGAAGTTCCTGCTGCGACAACTGTCAGTCCAATCACAGCCGGGGTTAGTTTCGCGAGGGTAGCAAGTCCCACTGCACCGCGAAGTAGGGCTTCGCCGCCCAGAACAAGCAGGATTAGGCCCAAGCAGACTAGTCCTATGGAAAGTAGCATATTGAATCCTCTCGGGTTGAGGTTGATTTCATATTGATGGCACTTGGGGGATACGGGATTTGTAATCGACGCGAAGGGGCTTGAGTAGGCGGCGTTGCCGGCCCGCAAGCTCGGGTGCCACGCTGGGGTGCCTGTCACCTACGAGTCACGCTGGGGTGCCTGGCACGCTGGGGTGCCTGGCACCTAGGAGTTGCCCATCCGGACTTTGCAAGCATATCCGCCAGCGCCGCTCGCTACGGGTGCCTGGCACCTCTTAGCCGCATAGCAATCAATGCCAGCAAATCACTTATACGGATCGGGGACATGTTACGGGTGCCTGGCACCTGGAAGTCCTTGTCTGGAGTTTGCTAGCACAACCACACGTCGGCTTGCTACGGGTGCCAGGCACCTTTTTCGGTTGCTTCGGGTGCCAGGCACCTAATTTGGCTGCTAGCCATTTATTGATTCGTCAAATTTTTTCCTCTTCTTCTCGTACCAGTGACCAGAGGTGTCACTCGACCTAGCGAAACTTTCAATCGTTCTGGATTGCCCAGACCCCCTGTTTTAACAAATTTGATGTTTTGAAAGTTCCTAGGAGTCGCCTCAACTCCGTATCAATCCCCACACACATGTTTCCATAATCGAGTTTCCCTCTTTCATTGCACTCGATGTTCCTTCTAGTGCAACGAGCAATCCACAAGGAGGTATGTTATGCCGCGTCCAACACGAGACGAAGTTTTTCCACCGGATGAAAACTGTTTTGCTCATCTGTACAACCGCTGTATTGATGGCGCTTACCTTTGCGGTGAGGATCAAGTAACTGGAAAAGACTATTCCTATCGCAAACAATGGATCGTCGATCGAACAGAACAACTCGCATCGATTTACCTGATTAATATCCTTGCTTTTAACGTTTTGGATAACCACCTTCACTTAGTGGTTCTGACACTGCCCGATGAAGTTGCAAAACTCTCGGATCGTGATGTTGCAATCCGCTGGCTATCGCTTCACCCAGGAAGAGAACTCGACGAGTTTGTAAGTGTACATCCCACTGAAACTCAAATCGAGGCTTTCTTAGGCGATCCTGAGCAACTTGAGAGTGTGCGAGCAAGACTTTCTTCTCCATCGAGTTTCATGAAGGATCTTTGCGAACCGATTTCCAAACGTGCAAATAAAGAGGATGGACGTAGTGGCCATTTTTGGGCTGATCGCTTCAAAGGCAAGAGACTCTTAGACATGCTTGCGATTTTGGTCTGTGTTGCCTACGTCGACCTAAATCAGTTACGGGCCGGAATGGCTAAATCGCTTGCCGAATCGAACTACTCTTCGATCCAAGCAAGAATTTTGGCCAGTCAAAATCAAATGTCACCAAGTCTTTCTTTGCCAAAACTATCAATCTCTAATGAGGAAGCGGCGATGAGAATAAAAAGTGTCCCGTGTGTGGAGATTCGAAGAAAGATGGAAGCCGCAAGAGTCAACGCGCAGCGCCAGATGGTGCTGAAAGATGCTTGGCTTGCCCAATTGACGATTGACTCTAACCAATCGGTCAATCCTAACGATTCACACCTCAGTAAAAGCGGTCTTCGAGCATCAGAGAAGGGGTTTCTTCACGTAACTCTGGAACAGTACATCAAAATCCTTAACGAAGCTCTCCGTTTTAGACCCGGCAGAGCATCACTCGACACTGCTTCGAAGGAGTTCCAGCAAGTGGCAAAATCGCTTGGATCTTCACCCGAGAATGTCAGTTGGATGATACGAGACTTTCAAAATATCTTTCGGCATGGTTATTGGGTCGGGAGTCCTGAAACACTGCGCAAAGAAACCGAGAGAAAAGAGCGTAAGTGGACCTTACACAGCATGAAGTGCAGACTCTTTTACAGTGAGAAGTCAATCGAGTATGACGAGCAAACGAAAAAATATCGCGGAACTAGTCTCAAATCGACGCGAGACAAAGCAAATGAACAATTCACCGCTAGCTAGAAGCTCATGACTAGCTGATATTCGGACTGCGCGAAAAACAGGCTTTTCCCATCGCGTCTCTAGGCGATGATTGAATCAGCCTTGGACTATTCCACGATTCATTTTAGGGCAATCGTTGAGCCCAACTTTTTCCGTGTTGTCTTCCTGTCTTTTTTCAACAGTGGCACGACTGGCAGTTCGGATGGCAGTTGGCACGTCGCGTCTTTACCGTCTTGAATCACTTAGCAAAGAAGAGCCCACGTAACGATCGCTGAATGAAAGACAACTACGAAAAGGCGATATGCTTCCCGAGGACGTCGCGCAGCAATTCTTCGGGGAGCAGTTCAGGAAGACGTTCGACTGGAAACGCGCTCAGGACTCTTTCAAACTTGAAGGTGCATTCGCGCCTTGACTTTGGTAGAGACACCATACGAAAAAACCTTCCTTGGCTTGTTCGAACTCGCAAGGAAGGTTCTGGATTTTAGCCAAG
>JBJSXX010000261.1:0-18859 GCA_046086605.1 Pirellula sp.
CACTCGATCGTTTTATTCAAGTCGGGTTTTCAACAACAAACACAACACCATTCAACATTTCCTCAATTGGATGGTCAAAGGACAATGTGAACTATACTGCGTTTTCACCGAACGACTTCGTGAACAACATTCTTTCAGGCGGTGGGGTAAGAACGTCAAGTGTTATTGATCTAGGGACTACAATTGGTGGCAACGCGGCATCACTTTTCTATTTGCGTTACACCCTACCAGCCGGAATTGAAGTCGGCTCTGTGGTGCAGTCAATTTTCTATGCTAACTCAGACGGTGCTGTCTCTAACGGTATTCTGGCAGATCAATTTGGCAACAATTTTGTTACGGTTACCCGGTCACATACGGCTGTGCCGGAGCCGACGAGTTTATTGCTGGTGAGCTCGGCGGCTCTGTGGTTGCGTTGGCGTGCTAAGAATCGCTGCAAACGCTCCGCTTGATCGCCTCGCACGAATCAAACAACCCGCCGAGGTTTGGTTTTCGTAAGCTCCTCGGTCGACTCCTGTCGCATAGCCTCGGTCGGTGCCACAATCACCACCGGGTTGCCTTGGCCAACCCCTGCCTCTTGGGCCAATTTCTCAGCCCGGCGGATCTCAAGTACCTGCACGTACTCGGCCCCGTAAAACAGAATCGATATCCCATAGTAACACCATAACAACAATGCGATGAACGAACCTATGGCGCCATAAGCACTGGTGTATCGCATGCCGATAAAAACGGCACCAAGCAGCCCTCGGCCAACTTCCCATACAATCGCCGCGAGCAAGCCGCCTCGAAAGGCATCGATCCAATTGACCGGTCGCTTGGGCAAGATTCGATAGATGAGCATAAAGAGCATCGCATTGACTCCCACCGTCGTCACGAAGTCAACGAAGTTGAACAACTGCGTGACACTCGGTAGCTTTTGCGATGTCAACGAACGAACTTGGGTGACCCCCATGCTGATGAAAAACAACACCACCAGCAATCCACCTAGCGATAACAACATCAAGAAGGCTGAAAATCGCTGACGAAGTACTCGGATGATGGTCCAGAAAAGTGATCGATCCTTCTGCGGCTCAATCCGAAAGATCTTGTCAAAGCCACGATCGATTTGCGCAAAGACTCCAATCGCCGCTAAGATTGCGGTGATCAATCCCGTCGGCCCACCGACGAGCGACTGGCTCGTGAGCGAATCGAGCACTTGATCGACCTGCGATCGAACCTCTGGTGTCGTTTGATTCTCGACGGTCTCTAAAATCTGTTGCTGGATGTCAAATCCCGACTGCGTGTATCGCAGAAAAATTCCCAAGCCCGAAAACAGGAGCAAGAACATCGGGAACAAGGACAAAGCCAAATAGTAAGCGACACTCGCAGCCAGCGAGCCTGCATCGTCTTCGGACCATCGCAAACCCGCGTCGCGCAGATTAGGAAAGAAGTCCATGAGCCATCGTTTGCCATGCTCAATGGCTTGTGGCTTTGATACCACAGCTCTCTGGAGAGCCGGTTGGTCTGGTTCCAGACTCGTCTCTTGGTCGATTTTTCCGTCGGACTCAGAACTCATGCGTTGGATTGTAGAATCGTGAGAATTTTGCAGCTAGAGGAACTGACGCTTCGGAATTCGTGGCAATTCTACCCTTAATCGGGCTCGTCGAATCCGATGTTTCGGAAATAATGGGCGCTTAAAGTTCGCTCCCAAACTCACCTACCCAAAGCATCGTCCAATGAACACTACCCCCGCTGCCCCATTGGGCCCCTTACCCTCCCTAGATTCGGTTCCCATCGACTCGATTTTGATGGTCTCCTTCGGGGGCCCCGAAGGCCCCGAGGATGTGATGCCATTTCTTGAGAATGTACTCCGGGGCAAGAATGTGCCTCGCGAAAGAATGCTTGAGGTCGCCGAGCACTACAATCATTTTGGAGGCGTTAGTCCGATTAACCAGCAGTGCCGTGAATTCCTTGACGCCCTGAAAATAGAACTCGCCGGGCGAGGGATCGATCTGCCCGTCTACTGGGGGAATCGCAATTGGCACCCGATGCTCACCAACACCATCGAGACGATGAAGCAAGACGGACGCAAACGGGCGATCGCATTCTTTACTTCCATGTTCAGTTGCTACAGCGGTTGCCGCCAATATCGAGAAAATATCGCCGCATCGATGCTCCAAGTCGGACCGGATGCCCCGCTGGTGGAAAAAACTCGCATGGGATTTAATCACCCTAAATTCATCCAGGCCCAAGCCGACTGCTTGGATATTGCCCTCAGCCAAATCCAAGAAGAGCTTGTTGCCTCGACTTCCGTTCTTTTCTCTGCCCACAGCATCCCAAAATCGATGGCTGATCATTCTCGCTACGTACTGCAGCTCAATGAAGCCGCTCGGTTAATCTGCGAGAAAATGGGACATGAAGTCTGGGAAGTCGTCTATCAAAGTCGATCCGGACCCCCGCACCAACCATGGCTTGAACCCGATGTTTGCGACCGCATCGAACAACTCCATGCAGAGAGACAAATCCAAAGTGTGATCGTTCAGCCGCTTGGGTTCGTCTCCGATCACATGGAAGTACTCTACGATCTCGACCATGAAGCTAAAGATAAAGCGAAGGAGCTCGGTATCCAGTTCGTTCGTGCACCATCCATCGGAACTCATCCGCAATTCGTTGAAATGACCGTCGACCTGATCGAGGAAAGACTCACTGCCGGTACAGCTCGTCCATGTATTGGAAATTTGGGACCAAGTCATGATATATGCCCAGTCGACTGCTGCTTGTACCCTCAACCTACCCGTCCACCGGGCACCGGTCGCCCAACCTAATCCATTCCAGCAACACTCTCACACTTACCCACCCACTGCGAAATGCGTCAAATCCATACAGGTCGTCCCTTACCCGTCTTTAGCCTCCGATTTCTTGCTTCTCAAATCTTCTTCCTGCTTGCAATCAGCGCGACGAATCTCATCGCCCTTGGGCAATCGCCAAAGCCGATTCGAGCTCTACTGATCGTAGGCGGTTGTTGCCATGACTACGACAGCCAAAAGCAGATCATCAAGCAAGGACTCGAGCAATCTGCACACATCGATGTAACCGTCGTGCATCAAGGTGGAACGGGAACCAAAGCCGAGATTGAATTGTATCGGGACCCAAAATGGGCAGACCAATTCGATGTGATCCTCCATGACGAATGCTTTTCCGACGACAAAGATCCACAGTGGTTAGCTCGAATCCTCGAGCCGCATCGCAAGGGTAAGCCGGGAGTGGTCATTCACTGCGCCATGCATTGTTATCGAATCGGCAACGATGACTGGTTCGAGTTCTGTGGAGTAACTAGCCGAGGCCACGGTCCGCATTATCCTCACGAAGTTAGAAACGTCCTTGCAAGCCATCCGATTATGAAAGGCTTCGGTGCCGCTTGGGCAAACCCGGCTGGAGAGCTCTATCGCATCGAACGCTTCTGGCCATCAGCGACGGCACTAGCTACCGCCAAGGATCGCGAGAACGGCCAAGATCAAGTCTGCGTTTGGACCAACGACTACCGAGGCACTCGCGTTTTTGGAACCACCCTAGGTCACCATAATGAAACCGTTGACTCCCCTGAGTTCATAGGAATGCTCACTCGAGGAACCCTATGGGCCGCAGGGAAACTCTCTCCCGAATACCTCAAGCCAACGGCCAAGCGGGTTGAGCGCGAGAACCTTGCTCTAGGATGCAAAGCAACCGCTTCCTCGGAGCAAAAGGACCAGAACAATTTATTGGAGTACGCAGTCGATGGAAAGCGAGCCACCCGATGGTGCGCCAGTGGCGGAGGCTTTCCGCAGTGGATCCAAATCGATTTGGGCCAACCCCAAGAGATTCACGGTGTTGAGATCGACTGGGAGAGTGATCAAGCGCGTTACCGCTACACGGTCGAAACATCGCTCGACGGTGAGAAATACGAGACGATCGCAAAGTCCTCAGAGGAAGGTTCGCTTGGCAAGGGAGCCCAGCACCCTATCGATCCAGCAAAACTTCGCTATGTACGTGTGTCGTGCCTGAGCGCATCTCCTGGGGCTTGGGCCAGCATCCGCGAATTGAAAGTCTTCGGAGGAGCGACCAAGGAGGTATCCTTTGAAGATGCGAAGATGATCAAAGAGCGAGAGTTGCTCGGTGAATGTAAGTTGCCCGAAGGATTCGAAGCGACGTTGTTCGCTTATCCACCAGCGGTCAACTATCCGGTGTTCGTAGCCGCTGCTCCCGATGGAACCCTGTTTGTCTCAAGCGACAAGAACGGGTCACTCGATCGGGAACTCAAACGAGGATCGATCATTCGACTGAAGGATCTCGACGGGGATGGCCGAGCCGATCAATCGAATTTGTATGTCGACAACGTCGATTCCCCTCGGGGCATCGTTTGGGATCATGATCGGTTGTATGTTTTGCACCCGCCCCATTTGAGCGCCTTTATTGATGAGAACAACGATGGCGTTTCAGATCGCCAAGAGATTCTTGTCAAAGACATCGCCTTTGGATTCAAAGACCGTCCTGCGGATCACACGAGCAATGGCGTGACGATGGGGGTCGATGGGTGGTTGTATCTTGCCATCGGCGACTTTGGTTTTATGAATGCCGTTGGCAGTGACGGACGCCAGTTGCAGTTCCGTGGTGGCGGCGTGGTCCGAGTACGCCCTGATGGTTCCGGGATGGAACTCTACAGTCAGGGGACTCGCAATATTCTTGAGGTCGCAATGGATCCGCTGCTCAGAGGCTATGCCCGTGACAATACCAATGATGGTGGTGGCTGGGATGTGCGTATGCATCATTTCAGCGGAGGCGACGATCACGGTTATCCTCGTAAATACATCCACTTTCCAACCGAGATTGTCCCACCGCTTGCCGATTACGGCGGGGGGTCGGGTTGCGGTGCTTTGTTCCTCGACGAACCAGGTTGGCCAAAGAGCCTTAACGATTGCATCTATACGGCCGATTGGGGTCGACAGATGATCTTTTCACATCGAATCGAACCCAAGGGAGCTTCTGTCGCCGTCGATCAACAAGAGTTTTTGGGCATCGAGAGAGCGACAGATTTGGATGTTGATGCCAACTCGAGCCTCTATGCGTCGAGTTGGAAAGGCGCAACGTTCACCTATGCGGACGAAAACGTGGGCTACATAGTGCAACTGCGGCCCAAGGACTACAAACCGGAAGCTTGGCCGAAGCTTGATGCGAACGAGGTTTCCGGTTGGCTCGAACTGCTCCACGCCGAGAGTCATCGGCGTAGGATTGAAGGTCAGCGTGGACTAGTACGCTACGCCGCATCGCATCCGGATGACGTCATCAAGCTTTGTGATAACCTATTTCAAATCGCGAATTCGGATACAAATCCATTAAAGACTCGAATCGCAGCAGTCTTTGCGATTGGATTGATCCGAGATCAATGGGTTCATGGCAAACAAGACCCAGTGGTCGCTAAGTCGCTTGCGGATTTACTCGTACGTCTCTCCAATCGACCAGCAGTCAGCGCATGGGTAATCCGAGTGCTCAATGACGCTCACCTTTTGAATGATCCAAAGGTTCAGGAAGTGATCCGCAAAGGGCTCAGTACAGGAGATCCTCGCACTATTACTGAAGCTCTTTTCGCACTGATTAACGGGCCGAAAATCGATTTTGTGCGAGACATCGTCGAACACCTATCAACCGAAGACCCCTTGATTCGACATCTTGCGACCCGGGCCTTTTCCCAACAAGATTGCTTGGAGTCTGCTTTGGAGATCTTTAAGACTCAGCCCAAAGAGAGCAAAGCGTACGAACACGCGGTACAGGCGTTAGCCATGAAGCATGAGCCTGAGATGATTTCAACGCTGATCGGTTCGATCAAGCAATTCGATGACCCGGCCGTGCGAGTGCTCAGCCGACTTGCGCTGCGTGAAGGGGAATGGAATGGAGCAAGTTGGGGGACGCGTCCCGATACTCGAGGGCCCTATTATCAGCCGGAAGCCTGGGAGATGACCAAGCCGATCCAGGAGGCGGTCGATCAGTTTCTGAGCACCCAAGATGCAGCTAGAGGAACGGAAGTCTTGCGTTTGCTCGCGCAGAATCGATGGGATATTTCCCCGAGATTAGAGTCCTGGATGCGAACATCCCAGTGGAGCGAACTTCCGATGGTGCAGCGGATCAGTGTGCTTGAGGCTACGGGTAGCTTGCCCGACTCGGTTCTCAAGATGCTTGAAACGGTTACGGGCGATCCTCGAGTTTCGCCATCGGACTTGATGCCGCTTCTTGGGGTACTACTTAAGCAGAATTCTAAGCAAGCCCTGCCAGCGATTTCCAAATTGCTAACGCAAGCTGGAAGCAACTCGACTGAATTACAAGCCCAAGCTTGGAAGCGTTGCCAGGAAAGCGACTCTCTTGCAAAGGTCTTTGCAAGTGGTCTTCAAGCAGGCAGCCTCCCGAATGGTGATGTTCAAGCGTTGCTGGTTTCGGCGATCGCTTGTCGGAAAGACCAATCACAACGACCCGAGATACTTAGTGCCATCGATGCCGTATGGTCTTCCGAGGAAACGGCAGTCAGACTGCTCGATATGTTTCGAGTAGGGGAATGCAAGCAAGCAGAGCCGCTAGTGCGTCGAGCCATTTTGGATAATCGGCCCGCAGTAGAGAAACTCGGCAAAGAGTTGGCTAACCAATGGGGACTCGCTGACTTGTCCCAGTGGAACGGTCCAAAGATATCGACGCTCAAGAAAGAGGAAGTCCTCAAGGAGGTTGTTGCTTCCAAAGGCGATATCAAGCGAGGTGAACAAGTCTTTGCGTTGCTTGGGTGTGCCAAGTGCCATGACATCAAGCCGACAGAGACCTTGAGGGGACCGTACTTACCCAACGTAGCGAAGACCTATAAGCGTGATCAGCTTACCGAGGCCATTTTGATGCCCAGTAAATCGATCGCCCAAGGTTTTGTGCAGAACGTCTTACTGCTTGATGACGATTCGTTGGTTTCCGGCTTTGTGACCAAGGAGAGTCCGGAGAAGATCGTGCTCAGGAACGCCCTGGGTAACGTTATGGAAATTGAAGTCGAGTCGATTGCCGAGCGTAAGGAAAGTCCTGTTTCGGTGATGCCCGAGGGGCTAGCCGATGGAATGCCGGTGTCGGCACTTGCTGATTTGGTAAGTTATCTGGAGTCACTGAATTGAGTGGTCGATTTTGCTATATCGAATTGCGCCCCAGGATGTGGGACCCGAGTAGTGGATGTTCCCAGTAGTCCGGGACTCCAGTCCCGGACTACTGGGAAGCGAAGACCTCGGCCCAAGAACCAGTGTATCATCGACGTTTGGGGGCCTCTCGCATAGGTTTGAATCTCATGTAACAATATCGATCAACTCGGTGGTGCACGAGCGCACCACTCCTACCCTTAGGATCGAAACCCATGGCAAGCGACCGCTGGAAAGTTGTTATCACAGACCTAATTGTCGAACCACTCGATTTCGAAAGGGATGTGCTCAGCTCCATCGCTGATGTGTTCGCTCTCGATGCCATGCAGGAATCGGAGCTTGTCGGGCGTATTGAAGATGCCGACGCAATCATGGTCTACCACTACTTTCGATTCACTCGAGCTAGTATCGAGCGACTCGAACGCTGCAAAATCATCGTCAGACCCGGTGTCGGTTACGATGGCATTGATATAACTGCCGCCCGGGAGCGTGGTATCCCGGTTTGCAATGTGCCTGACTACGGGACCGAAGAAGTGGCGGACTCGGCCATCGCTATGGCCGTAAGTCTCTCCCGAGGCTCCCACTTTCTTAATAGCCGACTCAAACGCGGTATAGGAGCATGGAATGTCGATCAAGCGCTCCCGATCCCAAGACTTCGTCATCGCACTTTAGGGATCGTCGGTTGCGGGAGGATCGGGACGGCAGCCGCCCTCCGTGCGAAATCCTTCGGGTTCGATGTCCTGTTCTATGACCCTTATGTCAAAGACGGAGTCGATAAGGCGCTAGGGATTCGACGAGTCGACAGCCTCAAACAACTTCTCGCAGAGTCTTACGTTGTCAGCATGCACTGCCCTCTGACTACAGAGACCCGTGGCATGATCGCCCGCGAACAAATCGGGTGGATGCCCAAGGGTTCCTATCTGGTCAATACCGCTCGCGGTGGCGTGGTCGACACACTTGCAGTGATCGAAGCACTTGGTGATGGTCACCTTGCAGGAGCTGGCATTGATGTGCTCGAGCAAGAACCCCCGGCCGCAGACAGCCCCATTCTGGCCGCTTGGAGGAACCCAAACCATCCAGCCCACGACCGACTGTTGCTCAACCCTCACACAGCCTTCTACTGCGACGAAGGCTGTGAAGAGTTTCGTCGAAAGGGAGCTATGGAGATTCTAAGAGCCTACCAAGGTAAACCGCTTCGCAATCGAGTCAATTAAGAGCGTCTTGCGAATTATCGCAGAACGCGAGCGGACAAGGCTGCTTCGACTTGCTCGCCAAGACTCGTGACAATCACCACCTTCTGATCAATCTTTTCGTTTGCACCGGCTTGTGTCGAGGCTCCACGAAACGTGAACGGCACAATATGCGTTGTTTTTTCGCCACTGGGCGTTTGGAACTCAAAGCGGTCGTCGCCGCAGGTGATCAATTCGATCGAAAAGGGTTTCTTTCCTTTAACGATAAAGCGTTGTTGGCGGGTTTCTCCTGAGCGAACATCCCCTATCGCAATCGTTTCGGGGGTCACGGTAATCGGTGGCCGAACCCTTGCCGAAACAGGGATCGCAAACTCACGATTCCTTTCATCCGGATCGTTCGTTACAACGACGACCTCGTCGAGGATCTTGGTCGCAGTAAGCGATTCCTTAAGTTTCACATGCATCCGATACGAAACGCCGTTGGGTTGGTACATCGGCGGGTCCAATACCACCTCGAACGCTTGAGCGTTCCCTCGAACATCAGCAATCTGGACCCCTTTCTTGCCGTTGAATGAAAGATTCAGGTCGATCGTTCTGCTTTGGCCAAGCTCGACATCACCAAAGACGATTTCACCCGGTTCGATTGATACATCGGTGCGAATCGTTCCTCCAACGGTTAACTGGATCTCGGCGTAGTAGGGCTTGTCGATCACCACCGTAATCACGGCGCTTTTAGTACCAGTGAATGTTCTGGTGTTGAACTTAGCGAGAATCTCACCTTTCTCCCAAGACTTCAATGTCGGCTTGGTGGCTACTGGGCTGGTACACCCGCAGCTGCTACGTACACTGGCAATGTGAACGTCTTCTTCAAAGCAGTTCTCGATTACGAAACTGTGCTCCGCTTTTGCATTCCGACTAACGGTGCCAAAGTCGTGATGAGTTTCCTTGAAGAGCTTCCTAACCCACTCCTGAGCCTCGGCTGGCGACCTGCTCGTGTCAACGCATAGAATCGCCAACAGGATGAAAAACGACCAAACTCGGTAGATCGCTAGCATTGGATAGTCTGTGGCTTCGCAATGGGTCCAGTTCGAGTAAATGCGGAACGATGGATAGTCGGTAGATCGGCAAGCCGTTGAGAATTGTTCATCCCAAAATAGTTTGTCTGTTTTTTCGAGACACTTGTGTTCAAAATGGGGTGACTGCGAAGACTGGGGTTTTGGGCTAGAGCCTTAGAAACATTCGTTTGTTGTACATGACTGCAAGGAGGATGCATTTACAGGCGAGAGCTCCAGCGAGGATAACGATCGAGCGATGGTCGCCGGCGATGTTGCCAATGCCATTTAGAAAGAACTCGGAAATCTTGTTGAAAGGGACGACGCGTTGCATCAAGTAGATCGTGATTGCATTTGCCCCGATGATAATCCATAGCCAGGCCCAAGCTTTGAAACCTAAACCATCGATGATCCCGTAGAAGATGGATAAAAGCATTAGACTCCAGCCGCCCGCTACGAGTACAAAGGAACTGGTCCAGAGATTCTTGATGATGGGAAAGTAGTTTCCCCAGTAGGTGCCCAGGACAACGAGAAGTGTGCCTAGGGCCATCAAGCCCGATGCTTTTTCCAACTTGGAATAGTTGGATCTCAGCCACATCCCTGCTGCGATTCCTAGTAGCACAGTTGCGACAGCAGGAACAGTCGAGAGCAAACCTTCGTTATCCCCAAACCCATAGTACTTTTCGAGAATCTTGCCGGGCAATACGGTACGGTCAATGTAACCGGAAAGATTCCCTTCTGGCGTTAAGTTTCCAGCCGTTCCTCCAGGGACAGGCACCCAAGCTAGGATAGCCCAGTATCCAAGTAGGATTGCGGTCCATGCAGCAAACAAACCTCGCGGGCCAAGATGCAATGCTAGGAGTGCTCCGATTCCATAGCAGATGCCTATGCGTTGCAACACACCCATCCAGCGCAGTTCAGTCCAGTTGAAGTTTTGAATTCCGTTATAGATCAGGCCCATGAGCACAATCAAAAAGGTACGGCGCAGGATGCGCCAATAGGCCTTCGGTCGATCATCTCGAATTTTTCCGAGAGAAAAGGGGATCGAGCAACCCACGAGCATCAGGAACAGTGGGAAGATCAAGTCATAAAACCGGAAGCCTTCCCACTGGACGTGTTCGAACTGATCGCTTAGTTGCGATGCCCAGGCTGTGGAGAACCCTGCAACGGTGGTTGCTGGAACCAGAGCCAGTAGTTTCTGTGCGAGGGTGTCGGCTCCCATGATCCAAAACATATCAAACCCACGAAGCGCGTCGATGGAAAGGACACGCTCATTGCTCTCGTTGTTGTTGTTCGGAGCAGCTTGAGGCTCTTTTTGCATGGTCTATCCTCAATCGACTCTGGTGGATGGTGTTTCTTTGAGCAATGAAGCCATTACGACTGCACCGATGACAGGCTCACTGACTTGGTGGCTCAGAGCGGGTGCCATTTGCCTCTGCTCAAGATGCCTTAGGATGGTCGGAACCAAAGGGGATTTACCCAACAGGGTTCCACCGCTGAAAGCCAGTCCGTACTGGTTGGCTTGAAGACCGATTCGGGACGCACCGGCAATGATAAGTTCCGCTAGATCGAGCGAGGCGTACTCAAGCAGTTTACCGGCAATTAGATCGCTAGATGCAAATTGAACTACGGCTTGGTACAAGCTAGCGATTTTCGGTCTTGGGATAGGTTGCGTGTAAAGGCGAGGAATCAAGTCGATTGCACCATCGCATCCCATCTCTTTAAGAACCGCGCGGTGCAAGGGTGAGAACTCTTCTCCGGAGTCGTGAGCACGGCAAACTTCTTTGAGCGCCGAGAGCCCGATTGCAAACCCGCTTCCCTCGTCACCCAGAAGGTAACCCCAACCGCCGACCCTGGTCGCTTGGAGTGGTGTCTCAATCAACGGATGGTCATTTTCCCCGCCTATTTCTGAGGAGTTAGCCTCTGCGGAGTCCTTGGTCGCCGATACGATGGATCCTGTGCCTGCGATGAGCGTGACGCTGTTGTTCCACAATTGGCTTGCTTGGCCATACATCGATGGATGGTGCAAGTTTCGAGTTTCCCAGAGTGCAGCCCATCGAATAGGCGTGACGTCTTCGCTAACCCGGATGCGATCTGCAAGATGGGATTTTTCGACCCATTGGGCTACCGGAATGCGTTGATCGGCTCGTCCGACGCCTGCCATGCATACACAAATGGCATGGGCTTTGCGCGGTTCGATGCTTGAACTCTTGAAGGCCTGCTCAACGGACAAAAGGAGGTTGTCATAGACGGTCTCAAAACCAACCGAGCGGGGGTTCCCAGGACCTGCTTCCCCGGTACCAATCACACGGATCGAATCGGCCCAGTGCGGGGAATCATGCGAGGCCGGGTTTCGAATTGTCGTCGGATGTCGGGAGAGAGCAACGCACGCTTTGGTTTTCGAACCGCCAGCATCAATGCCGATGACCAATCGCTCCTGCGAATCGCTAACCATTTTTCAAAACCTTAACGAACCTAAAGGACAAGTTGCTGGAGGTATTGTAACCGTAGTTGGATAGATCAAGACCTAGGGCGCAGAGACTAACAGGTTAATTCTTTCCTAAAGCTGACCTTAGCCGCCCATTGGATTCCCTCAATCGCTCTTGAGCCGCCTGTTTCGAAACCCCGAGCGTGTGACAGACAATGGCGGTTTTTACTTCGCCGTCGCAAGCAGCCAATAGCAATTCCGACTCGTTTCGTCCCAAACCTGTGATTCCGCTAACGATTCGGATGCTTCGATCCTTGAGTTTCACGTTGGTCGCTCGCAGATCAACCATCCAATTTCCATAGGTCTTGCCGATGCGAATCATGGTGCCTGTGGAGATCATATTGAGGACGAGTTTCGTGGCCGTCCCGGCTTTGAGTCTGGTCGAGCCGCTGAGAATCTCTGGCCCAACGACAGGTGCGATCAGAACATCGCACACCGTCGAAAGTTCGGAGATTTCATTGCATGTCACTCCGATCGTGGCGGCTTGGATTGTGCGAGCATAAGCTAGCGCACCTAAGACATAGGGTGTTCGGCCACTGGTGGCGATCCCGCACACGACATCGCTTGGTTTTAGTTGAACTCCTCGAAGATCCTCAACGCCAGTTTGAGCGTTGTCTTCGGCACCTTCGATCGCCGTGGTCAAGGCGCGTTGGCCTCCTGCGATTAGTCCGACGACGAGCGAAGGTGGTGTGTTGAACGTGGGTGGGCATTCCGAAGCATCGAGAACTCCCAAACGGCCCGAGGTTCCAGCACCGATATAGATCAAGCGTCCGCCGTTCTCGATGCGCTGCGTTACGGTCTCGATCGCTTGAGCGATCGCTGGAAGAACTTTCTCGACAGCCTGAAGGACTTTTTGATCCTCGCGGTTCATCAGCCGAGCGATTTCGATGGGATCCATTTGATCGATCGCGATCGAATCAGGATTGTTCTGTTCCGTAGTCAAGTAATCCATAAAACTGCTTCTCGATGGCTGAAAGCCTACCTGGCGACGTTGAGATATATTGTTGTTACAATGCCTCAATCTACATTGGACGATCCCATTGAAAAGGACAGCTCATGCAGATTCCCCTTGGAATCATCGATTTGATCGTGCTCGTCGCGGCGATGGCCGCATCGGTATTTATTGGCTTAAAAATTGCCGGAAGAAACCAATCGGTCGAAAGCTATTTATTGGGCGACAGGGATTTGCCTTGGTGGGCCATCCTCGGATCGATCGTGGCGACCGAGACAAGTGCAGCAACGGTTTTGAGCGTTCCTGGCATCGGTTATGGGGCCACCGGGTTTGCTTTCCTCCAGTTAGCGTTGGGTTATATGCTCGGTCGACTGATCGTCGTAACCTTTTTGCTTCCGAATTACTTTAGTGGAAACATCGTCAGCGCCTACGAGGTTCTTCGCAAGCAGTTTGGAACGACCACGACGCGGCTAGCATCGATCCTTTTCTTGGTGACTAGAAATCTTGGAGACGGCCTCCGGCTGTACCTTGCCGCGATGGTATTGCAGCAACTCGTTGGCTGGCCGATTGTACCGAGCGCTTTGGTCATCGGTGGTGTGACGCTGCTATACACTTACTTTGGTGGTATGCGATCGGTGGTATGGAACGACTGCATCCAATTGGTGATCTACCTCTCGGGCTGTATCGTAGCGGCGATCCTGCTGGTAAGGATGTTGCCTAATGGTTGGCAAACTTATTCGGACTACATGACCGCAACCGGGAAATGGAACTGGATCGATTTCGATAGGACGCTCAGCAAGCCTTATACGCTTTTTGCGGGCCTTGTCGGCGGTACCTTTTTATCTCTCGGTTCCCATGGGACCGATCAGATCATGGTCCAGCGCTACCTTAGTGCACGGAGTTCCAAGCATGCTGCGGTTGCTATCTTGGCAAGTGGCCTATTCGTTTTTTTGCAGTTTGCTTTGGTACTGTGGATAGGAACTTTGCTCGGTGCGTTCCATGTCACCGCACCGCTGCCTGAGGGGATTAAGGACGATAAGATTTTCGCCCACTTTATTACGCAGTATTTTCCTCGCAATACCGGACTCATCGGGCTTATGCTCGCAGCGATCCTTGCTGCGACGATGTCGACACTTTCGAGTTCGCTATCCTCGTCGGCTTCGTCAGCCTATAGCGATCTATGGCTTACGAGTCTCAGGCAATCGCCGACTCCAGCGGCGCGGATGTGGTTCACGAGGCTTGCGACGCTCCTTTTTGGCGTCGTTCAAATCGGCATTGGAATATGGGCAAGCACGTTTTCTGATAGTGTTGTAGGTAATGCGTTAACCATTGCAGGATTCTCATCCGGTGTATTGTTAGGCTGGTTTTTTCTCGGCTTGTTCCAACCTCATGTTGGGCAACGCGCGGCGATCGCTGGTGGAATTCTCGGATTGTGCGTTTTGCTCTGGATCCAGTTTGTTTTGAATCAACCTAATAACATCCGCATTGCTTTCCCTTGGCTATCTTGTATTGGCTCTTTGGTAACCTTTGTCAGCGCAAGTTATCTCGCTTATCTACCATCGTTGAAAAACATCCACTCATGATCAAATCATTTTTCGTTGATTCGTGTATCTGTTTTATTCTGTTTGCTTTCTTTGCGATTTCCCTGATTTGGATCGATGACGTTCAAGGCCAAGATGTTGCGGGGATCTCCCAAGAGCGACTCCATCGCTTTGAGCAACAGATAACGATGGTGCTCGAAAAGGCAATTGCAGAGGGTAAGATGCCCGGGTGTGTTGTTGGAGTAGGAAATCGCGATGGTCTTTTTTATCAAAAGGCCTTCGGCAATAAATCACTTGATCCTACAACCCCAATGACACTCGATACGGTCTTCGATATGGCTTCGATCACCAAACCCGTAGCCACAGCAACGTCGATCATGCAACTGGTTGAACGTGGAGAGCTTAGGCTCAAGGACAAAGTCTCTGCCTATTTTCCTGAGTTTGCAGTCAATGACAAGGAAGCGATCACCGTCGAACATCTATTGCTCCACACCAGTGGCTTGATCCCTGACAATCCGCTCGCGGATTACTTGGAAGGTCCGGAGGTCGCTTGGCAAAAGATACTCGCGCTGAACCTATCTGCACCCATAGGGACAGCGTTCAAGTACTCCGATGTGAACTTTATCGTGCTCGGCAAACTGGTTGAGAAGATCTCCGGAAAGTCACTCGACGGGTATACCAAGGAAAACATCTTCGGGCCGCTTGGGATGGCCGAGTCAGGGTATCTGCCAAGTGAGGAGCTCATGGCTCGGTGCGCTCCGACGGAGAAAAGGGATGGTCGTTGGATCCAGGGGCAAGTCCATGATCCTCGAGCTTTTCATCTTGGTGGTGTGGCAGGGCATGCAGGGCTGTTCTCTACACTCAATGATCTGTCTCTCTACGCAAAGAGCATGCTACAAGCGCTGAAAGGGGACTCGAGACGACCTGCCGGGAAAATGAGTCCGCAGATTCTTTCGCCAAGGTCGATTGAGTGGATGACCCGTGGTTACCTAGTCCCCTCAGGAGTACGAGGACTGGGTTGGGATAAGCGTTCGGGGTTTTCCGTCAACCGTGGCGATCTCTTTAGCGATCGTGCGTTTGGACACGGTGGATTTACCGGCACGGTGCTTTGGATCGATCCGGGCAACGATCTATTCTTCGTTTTCTTGAGCAACCGAGTCCATCCTGATGGTAAAGGTCTGGTTAATCCCTTAGCGGGTAAGATTGCCAATCAGGTCGTTGCTTGTTTTGGCGATCTTAAGGCAGGTGATGATTCGAAGGTTGCAAGAACTCCTGTCAGTGTTCGAAACGGAATCGATGTGCTTGAGTCCCAAGGTTTTAGGTTGCTCCAAGGACAGCGTGTGGGCTTGATCACCAATCACACTGGCCGAAACTTAGAAGGTCTCAACACCGTGACGGTTCTGAGCAAGGCACCCGGCGTGAAGCTCGCGGCCCTCTTTAGCCCTGAACATGGCTTCGAGGGAAAACTGGATATCGCCAAAGTCGATAATTCGCAGGACAGTTCCACAGGGCTTGTGATCCACAGTCTCTATGGAGAAACCCGAAAACCAACTGTACAGATGCTCAGCGAAATCGACACGGTCGTATTTGATATCCAGGACATCGGTGCTCGCTTTTACACGTATGTCTCGACGATGGGTGAGGCGATGAAGGCCGCGAGCGAACAGGGTAAAAAGTTCGTGGTTTTGGATCGTCCCAATCCGATCGGAGGCCACGTCGTTAGCGGGCCAATGCTCGACAAGGGACAAGAGGCCTTTGTCGCCTTCCATTCTTTACCAGTCCGCCACGGAATGACGATCGGCGAGTTGGCAAAAATGTTTCAAGACGAATTGAATTTGAAACTCGATTTGACGGTGGTGCCCTGCGAAGGTTGGACGCGTGAAATGACTTGGGAGCAGACTGGACTGACATGGGTCAACCCCTCTCCGAATATGCGAAGCTTAACCCAAGCTTTCTTGTACCCAGGAGTAGGACTTATCGAGTCAACGAATGTTTCGGTCGGTCGCGGAACCGACACGCCATTTCAAGTCGTCGGCGCCCCGTGGATTTCAGGAGTTGATTTGGCCCAAGAGCTCTATCGGGCTGAATTACCAGGAGTTGTTTTTGTACCGATCGAGTTTACTCCCGCGTCGAGCAAGCATGCGAATATGCTTTGCAAGGGTGTCGAGCTTATCATCACCGATCGAGATCGCTTCGAAAGTGTTGCTACAGGATTTGCGCTAGCGAAAGCACTTCGTAAGCTCTACCCGGCGGCCTGGGAAACCAAGAACCTCAACACTCTTTTGAGAAATCAGGTTATCCGCGACGCGATCCTCGATGGAAGTCTTGATCCTCGTTTCGATGCTAGGTTGAACGAAGGCTTATTCGAGTTCGCGCAACGAAGACAAAAATTCTTGATTTACCCCTAAAGAAATCATGGCTCAGAGGTTCTTGCGATGGTGTTGATCGGAGACTCATTCTGCGGTGCGGCATTGGTCCCCGGCACGGTTGCAGCATTGGGAACGGTTCCTGGAACCACGCGTGGACCATCAATCGTTGCGTCCACGATTTCTTTGAGTGCCTCGCCATCGACGACCTCGACCTCCATGAGCCGCTTGGCAAGTGCTTCAAGTGCGGCTCTTCGTTCGGTGAGAATCGACCGAGCGTGGGAAGCCGATTCATCGATGAGTCGTTTGACTTCTTGATCGATTTCCCTAGCGGTTTGTTCCGAATAGTCACGACCGAAGGACTCGCCTCCGCCGGTGGCGAGGAACGCCGAACGATTTCCTTCCCGGAAATTGACTCGTCCGAGCCGACTCATCCCGTACTGCATGACCATCGCTCTGGCGATATTCGTGGCACGTTCAAGGTCGTTCGAGGCTCCTGTACTGATGTCCCGGAACACCATCTCTTCGGTAAGGGTGCCAGCTAAGAGTACTTGCATTTGAGCTTCAAGCTCAGGTTGGGTGACCAAATAGCGATCGTCCTCGGGCCGTTGCATTGTGTATCCTAAAGCAGCGACGCCTCGTGGGATAATCGAAACCTTGTGAACTGGATCGGTATTGGGAATCGAGTAAGCGACCAAGGCGTGGCCAGCTTCGTGATAAGCGACACGAAGTTTTTCATCTTCGTTCATCACCCGCTTTTTCTTTTCCAAGCCGGCCGCTGCGCGTTCAACGGCTTCATTCAATTCGCTTTGATCAACAACATTTTTTCCTTTGCGGGCTGCGAGCAACGCAGCTTCGTTGACCAAGTTCGCAAGATCTGCTCCCACGAAGCCGGGTGTGATCGCAGCGATATGATTCAGTTCGACATTGCCACTGAGTTTTACGTTTTTGACGTGCACCTTGAGGATGTCCTCGCGTCCTTGTTTATCAGGTCGATCGACGAGCACATGGCGGTCAAAACGTCCTGCCCTTAGCAGTGCCGGATCCAGGGTTTCGGGCCGGTTGGTTGCTGCCATCACGATCACACCGGAGTTTGGATCAAAACCGTCCATTTCGACTAGCAGCGCATTGAGCGTTTGTTCTCGTTCGTCGTGTGAACCTACGATGTTGCCGGCTCGGCTCTTGCCCAACGCATCGAGCTCGTCGATGAAGATAATGCAAGGCGATTTAGCGACAGCTTGTTGGAACATGTCTCGAACGCGTGCTGCACCAACACCGACGAACATTTCAACGAAGTCCGAACCGGACAAGGAGAAAAACGGCACTCCCGCTTCGCCTGCAATCGCCTTGGCCAGCAGTGTTTTTCCGGTTCCCGGAGGCCCAACCAAGAGAACACCTCGAGGGATTCGCCCACCGAGTCGTTGGTACTTTTCGGGATGCTTAAGAAAATCAACGATCTCTCGTACCTCTTCGACCGCTTCATCGATCCCTGCGACATCGTTGAAGGTAATACCGATGTCTTCTTGCGCATAGAGCTTGCCTCGGGAGCGTCCGAACTGCATCGGGGAGCCGATGCCTCCCATGCGACGCATAAAAAAGTAAAGCAACGTGGATATCAAAAAGAAAGGCAAAAGGAACATCCAAAAGAACTGCGTAAGCATGCTTTGGCCCGGGGAATTCTCCCAAGCGATCTTGGATGCCGTGAGCTTTTCCTTGAGTTCCTTGTTGGTATTCTCTGAATTGTCTTTGACCGATTGAAAGATGCGTGGCTTCGGAGAGGTCGGTTTGCCATCGACAATCTTTGCAACGGTAACCTCTCCTCGAACTGTATCTTTATCAACCTGCACGCCTCGGATGCGGCTCAGCTCATATTTCTCGTCGTTGATCGTGATGACCTTCTTGCCGTCGAATCCTTCGACCAGCGAACTTTGTGAGGAGTCACTGTATTTGGTCGCATCGATCAATTCGATCAAATCCGGGTAGCGGATTTCTTGGTACAGGGCCGTTGAGACAAAGCTGAAGGCCGCCATCAGCAAGAGCATCCCAAGCAGAGCGTACATCAGCCAGTTGCTGCCGGGTTGACCATTCCCTTGTGAATTGGAGCGTT
>JBJSXX010000262.1:0-10207 GCA_046086605.1 Pirellula sp.
GTAGGTGCCGAAATGATGCGACCCAATCCCGATTACGATCCAAATTGGGTTAAAAAGCCAAAGAAAAAGAAAGGGAATGAACCTCGCCAGAAATAAAGTGGTGTAGGCTTTTTAGCCTTCGATCGTACCCATGCTTTGTATGCTATAAATGAGAAGAGCTTTACAACTATGACGACATTAGTTGTGCCAGCCATGAAGGTGCCTACTGGATCGAGCAGCGGAACTTCGCCGACCAGACAGATCAGAAAGCAGCGCTTGACCAATTGAGCACAAGGCTTGACCATATGTTGCACCAGTGAGTTCCACTACAAACCATAGAAAATCTGGTGAGTTCCACGACGAGGAAGAACCATGTTGCTACATCGAATACTTCTTGCGATATCACTATGCGGGCTGTTCGCTTCTCCGTTGATGGCCACCAAGCCCAACATCCTGCTGATTGTTTCCGAAGACAATGGACCCGAGCTCGGTTGTTACGGGGATGCTTACGCTCGAACCCCTCATCTAGACCGCCTAGCCGCCCAAGGCGTACGATTCGAGAGAGCGTTCGTTCCCCAAGCCGGCTGTAGCCAATCACGAGCCAGTTTTTTGACCGGGTTATATCCACACCAGCATGGCCAAATAGGTTTAGCGACATGGGGATTCCGGGTCTACCGCGATGACATTCCGAATTTGCCCCGGAGCTTAAAGGAGGCTGGCTATCGAACCGGTATCATCGGAAAACTGCATATCAATCCAGAGTCGGCTTTTCCGTTTGATTTTCACGAGATAAAGTCTGGCAATTTTGCTCGTAAGGAACTACCCGATTACAGCCGACATGCGTCAACATTTATCCATGCAGGCGACCAACCGTTCTTCCTTAGTGTCAACTACCCAGACGCTCACGACACTTGGTTGCGACAAGTAAATGGATTGCCTGCCGAGCCGCAGACAGCCGACCAAGTCCAAGCCATGAGTTACATGGGCATTGATCCTCCAGTGGCGTGAAGATACGCAGGATCCGTTACTGAATCCCGATTACATGAAACGTTTGAGTGTAGAGGTGCGATCGATTAAAAAGAAAGATGCCGCCAGCGATTATCGCTGGGGATATCCAGACTACTTCTTTGGTCGCGAGCCTTCAGCAGTCAACGAACCGAGGACTTCTGGCGAAGTCCACTACGGAAGGAATTCCAAATAAAATGATCCTGTTTCGACTGACGATACTCAACCTCATGCTCTTCGCGCCGCTGGCTGCGCTGCACGCTGCCGAACCGTCGAAACCCAATATCATACTCATTCTCGCGGACGATTTCGGGCTGCCGGACATCGGGTGTTATGGCTCGGCTTACAAGACGCCGAACCTCGATGCGCTGGCGGTGAGCGGGACGCGCTTTGAGTATTGTTTTGCTGCACCGCTTTGCGCTCCGTCGCGAGCGATGTGCATGTTTGGGCGTTATGGTTTCCGTACGGGAGTCACCGACAATGGCCTTGGTGCGGCCGCCACTCCGGAAAGTGAAGTCTGCATTGCCAAAGTTCTCAAGCAGGCTGGGTATGCGACCGCCGTGGCCGGGAAGTGGTCGGACTTAGAGTATCTCGTCACCAGAGAAGATGCCGCGAAATGGGGTTTCGACGATTTCATGATCTGGGGCGAACGCTGGGAAGAGGAAGATGGCAAACAGTCCGGACGAGCGCGCTACTGGGGACCGGACTACAACCACAACGGAAAGATCCTCAGCGGTGATAAGAAGAAGTTTGGACCGGACCTGCTGCACAGCTTCGTCGTGGATTTCATCCGCCAGCATCGGGACCAGCCGTTCTTTGTGTATTACCCCACTCCAATGATCCACTACAAACTGCAGCACACTCCAGACAGCACGGGCGACAAGCCGGACCTTCATGCGGACAATATTGCTTATCTTGACAAACTCGTCGGCAAGCTCATCGACGAGCTCGACAGCCTTAAGCTGCGAGAGAACACCATGATTGTTTTTGTCGGCGACAATGGATCTACCAAAGGTGCTCACACAGTCCATGGTCGACCAGTTCATGGCAAGAAGGGCGAACTCAACGAAGGCGGTTGTCGTGTCCCATTGATCATCAACTGGCCCGGCACGACACCGTCAGGAGTTGTCTCCAAGGACCTTATAAGCCTTACGGACTTTTTTCCGACCTTTACTGAGCTAGCCGGAGGTACCATGCCTACTGGTGTAACAATCGATGGACGCAGTTTTGCGGCGCAAACTCTCGGTCGGGCCGGTCAGCCTCGCGATTGGGTCTATGTGCAACTGCGTAATGATCGCTACGTGCGCGATGCAAGGTGGAAGCTTATGCAGTCGGGAGATTTCTTCGACATGAAGGATGCACCATGGCAGGAGATTCCTGTAACTACTGACGCGACCGATGCTGAAGCCAAGGCTGCTCGTGATAAACTGCACCGCGCGCTGGATGGCATGATTGCCCAAGATCCGAATAAAGATGCAGCAACCCCTCCAGCTCCGGTATCGCCCCAACAACGTGAGAAGAAGAAAAAGAAGCAGTAGAACTCATGACATTATCGCGCATCATTCTCGTTGCACTGCTTTTCAGTGCCGTGTTGACCGACAGCGGCAGAGCCGACACAGCTGCTCGGAATCCTAACATCCTCGTTATCTATTCGGATGATCACGGTTGGGCTGATTTAGGCTTGCAAGGCGTAGATTCGGAGATCCCAACTCCACATCTGGATCAGCTCACGCGAGATGGAGTTCGATAATGCCTCATCTTTGCAATTCGCCGAGCGCCCATTTCGCGAGGGCGACGCTCCGGCGAGCCCTTTGTGTGCCGCCATGGTTCGCTCACAAGCAATCGTCTTGTGTCTCGTTAGCTTGTGAACGGCGTTTGTTCTCGGCTGGAAAAGGCTCGGCGGAAGCCTCGCCCTCCCGACACGCATTTTCACTATGCATCTTGAGGTCAAAGGTGTTTATCGCTTTGTGGTCTTGCTCTTTGCCCAACTTAAAATCAATGCCGTTATTCTTGCTTCTTACCACAGCGATTCTAAACTCTTGTTCGCTTACCATTCATGGCGACGAAGCAAGAAACACTGACCGACTCAACGTGCTTTACATCGTATCGGACGATCTCAATAGCAATCTTGGTTGTTATGGACACGGGATTGTTCAATCTCCCAACATCGATCGCCTCGCAGCGCGCGCGATGCGATTCGATCATGCTTACTGCGAGTACCCAGTCTGCAATCCATCACGCGTCTCATTTCTGAGCGGCTTACGAACCCCTTCGACGCAGATTGTCGACTTGGCTACTCCGACTCGTACTCACTTGAAAGATGCGATCTTCCTGCCCGAGTTGTTTCGAAAGAACGGATACCGCACGATCAAAGTTGGCAAGATCTTTCATACCGGAGATCAGCACGAGGACCCACGTAGTTGGGATATTGACATTCGCGAAACGACGCAAGCCAAGAACCCACCCGAATCGCAGATCCTGCGCCGTCAAGGTCCTTCAGGTATTGTGCTACGAGCCAACGATGAGGACACATGGGATGGATTTGTCGCCCGCAAGGCGGCAGCCTTAATGGAAGAAGCCGCAGCGGGAACAGATCCCTTCTTTATTGCTGCCGGTTTTCGCATGCCTCATACTCCTTACATCGCACCCGAGAAGTACTATGCGCTTTACGACCCGGACACCTTGAAACCTCGTCGCGGGCCTGCTGAGTCGCTTGCTCAAGTCCCCGAATCGGCGCTCACGTATCGACTGGGGCTGAATCCAAAATTCCCAGAGGAACGGCCGGGTGACACAATGGCTGCATACTATTCAGCGATTAGCTATATGGATGCGCAGGTCGGCGTGCTGCTCGATACCCTGGATCGACTCAAGCTTTGGGATAGTACGATCGTTGTCTTTCATAGCGATCACGGGTACCACTTGGGTGAACATGGTGGGCTGTGGCATAAATTGAGCTTGTTCGAAGAGTGCGCACGCATCCCGTTGCTGGTTGCAACTCCTGCGTGCACTCCGGGCTCTACGGCACGACTGGTAGAGGCAGTCGACATCTACCCGACGCTGGCCGAACTGTGCCAATTACCCGCGCCGGAAAATTTGGAAGGCACGAGTTTTGTGCCCCTCCTGGAGAACCCCACTCGCCAATGGAAGACCGCTGTGTTCACTTGCGTTTCGCGGCCCCATAAGCGAGGAGATTCCAAGTTTGGCGACCTTCATACGCTAGGGCGAACCATCTTCGATGGGCGTTGGCGTTACACTCAGTGGCATAATGATAGCTTCGAACTCTACGACCACCAAAGCGATCCGTTGGAATACAAAAATCTCGCAGGCGATCCAGGGTATAGCGAACAGCTTTCTACGATGAAACAGCGCCTGCGCGATGGATGGAAGGCTGCCTTGCCCCCGCCGTCGAATTGATGGCAACGCTCTGGATCGATTTGTCATCGGCTCAGATCCGCAGTAAACCACTACCGACTTGCAGGCTTTTCATTCTGCGGAAGGTGCTTTGCGAGGGTAGATTTAACGGGGGAAAATTGAGAGTCACTTGCTAAGTTCTTCCACTCATACGGGTCGCTCGAGTGATCGTATAGCTCTTCGCTTCCGTCGGCATAGCGGATGTACCGCCATTGGCCAACCCTCACGGCGTGGTTTCCTCGACCGTTAGTGGTTATTGCTGGCAAGAACTGCCATGTCCAATACAGCTAACATTCAGCTATAATCAAAGAAATCTCAGCTACACTTGTTCACGTTCCTGCCTATCGAGGAGCCCTCCCTGACGAAGTCTTGGCCTGTTATTCGTACCCTTGAGGACATCTGGCGAAGTCCACTTCGGTGATACCATGAAATTATTAACCATCTTTGTCGCGTTGGTCGCAACGGCTTACTGCCCGCTGAAATTCGCACAGGGCAATCAGGCGTCGGAGGTGGATTTCGCTAGCGACATACGTCCTATCCTGCAACAGTGTCTCAAATGCCACGGTCCAGACAAGCAACAAGGTGGCTTGCGTTTCGACTCCAGCATAGGTGCGCTGCGTGAAGGTGATTCAGGTAACATCGCGATTCTCAAGAGCAATTCCGCTCAGAGCGAGTTGATTCGCCGCGTTGAATCCATGGAAGTCAGCGAGCGCATGCCTCCTGAAGGGGATCCTTTATCACAAGAGCAAATCAAAACTCTCCGAACTTGGATCGACCAAGGTGCTCTGTGGCCACCGACAAACGATACTGCCACGATGCATCAACGGGAAACGCGAGAAATGGTCGTTACCGATGAAGACCGACAGCACTGGTCCTATCGACCGCTGGCCACGGTGGTCGTTCCACCGGTCACCAATAGCACTTGGTGCAAGACGAGTATCGATAAGTTTATCTTAGAAAAACTTGGAACCAAAGGACTGCGCCCCAATCCGTCGGCTACGAAACGCACCCTGATACGCCGGGTCTATTTCGATTTGATTGGCCTGCCACCAACGCCTGCTGATATCGATGCATTTGAAAGCGACTCGAGCGAATCAGCCTATGAGAAGCTTGTCGATAAACTACTCGCCAGCACTCATTATGGTGAGCGCTGGGGGCGTCACTGGCTGGACCTGACTCGCTATGCCGATAGCAGCGGTTTAGAGTCCGACCGGGATCGCCCTAACGCTTACCATTATCGCGACTTCGTTATTCGCGCCTTCAACGACGATCTTTCTTATCAGACCTTTGTCCGGTGGCAATTGGCCGGAGATGAGTACGATCCGGACAACCCAAAGGCCATTGCAGCCACTGGATTGCTTACCACAGCACCGAGTGAAATGCTCGAGCCGAGATTTATCGAAGAAGAGCGCCTTCGACTGCGATTCAATGAACTGGATGATACTGCGGTAACGGTGGCTTCATCTTTTTTGGGGCTTACCCTCGGATGCGCACGCTGTCACGATCACAAGTTTGATGCGATTCCGACACGCGACTATTATCGGTTTCAGGCTGCCTTTATGGGTACGACTCCTGGAGAAGTGTATCTAGCATCACGGCAAGCAATCGCCAAATACTATGAGGAGGAGTCGCAGTGGAACCAACAGATGAAACCACTCAAAATCCAGCTTGATGATTGGTTGTCTGAACAGAAAAAGCCCCACACAGAAGTCTTGCGACGAATCAAAATCGACGCGTTAGCCATAAGCGACTCGGACAAGCAGTTGCTCAAGGATCAACCGGATTCGGAAAAGGCCAAGCAGCTTACCAAATCCCATGCCAAGAAACTCGATATTTCTGAAAAGGAATATCACAAAGTGTTTACTCCACAGCAAAGAGAACATTGGAACGCTTTGAAACATGATCTTGAACAAGTGAATCGAACTCGACCAACTCCACCTCCGAAGGCTTTAGCGATCACCGAATCAAGTCAAGAACCACAAACAACTTGGTTATTAACACGCGGCGATTTCTACGCAAAGCAGGAACCGGTTCAGTTAGGATTCCTTTCAGTGCTGACTCGATCCCGTTTGCCGGAGGACTACTTGTCGGAGGCCAAGCAACATGTACCGGATCTTCGTAGCTCACTACAACGTCGAGCGTTGGCTGAGTGGATGACTGATGTGGATCAAGGGGCCGGAGCACTTCTGGCTCGGGTCATCGTGAACCGAGTATGGCAACATCATTTCGAAGAAGGACTTTCGCGGACAATAACTGACTTTGGTGTTCGGTCTGAGGTGCCATCCCATCCTGAATTGCTGGATTGGTTGTCAAAGGACTTCGTCGATAACGAATGGAAGCTTAAGCGACTGCATAAACAGATTCTCTTGAGCGCAGTTTATCAACAAAATACTTCATTCGATGCGGATCGCGCGGTGGTTGATCCTGACAATAGGTTGCTAGGGCGACGGCGACCAAAGCGTTTGGAAGCCGAAGCGATTCGAGATGCGGTGCTTGCGGTCAGTGGAACGCTCAACGCCGAAGCTTACGGACCTGCGTTCAAGTCATCCATTCCTCAAGAGGCCATGCTAGCTCGCAACACGAAGTCCCCATACCCATCGGATGTACCCGATACGCCGGCAACGCGTCGGCGGAGTGTGTATATGTTTCACAAGCGAGTCGTTCAACATCCGCTCATGCAAGTCTTCGATGCCCCAGACGCATCGACAAGTTGTGGACGCCGTAGCAATACGATTGTTGCACCTCAAGCGTTGGCGCTGCTGAACGATCCGTTTCTTCGCCTACGAGCCGTCGACTTTGCACAACGCGTTTTATCGGAGCGCGGCCCGGATCGTGCGACATGGATCACCGAATGCTTTAAACTGGCGATCGGTCGAGCACCCAGCGATTCGGAACTGCGTGCTTCGTTGGACTTTCTGGAAAACCAGATTGCCAACCGTCTTGCGAAACATCCAAGCGGCTCAGAGGATGAAAATCGCATGCAAGCGTTGGCTGATTATTGCCAAGGTGTTTTTTGTTTGAATGAGTTCATCTATGTGGATTAGAAAGCCATGACCAATCAGCGATCATCCCATTGCAGGCGATATACTCGACCCAACTCTCGCCGTGATTTTTTGGCTCGAGCCGGTGCCGGCATGGGACTCATGGCCATGGCGGATCTTCTAGCTGCCGACGAAAAATCTGGGCTGTTACTCATGGACGATCCACTAGCCCCACGACCTCCCCATTTTGAACCACGAATCAAGTCGGTGATTTGGTTATTCATGGAAGGGGGCCCCAGTGGTGTGGATTTATTCGATCCAAAGCCAGAACTCAATAAACGTGACGGCCAACGAATAGAAATCGACGTTTTTAATGGCGACCCGGGGCCATTAATGAAATCGCCGTTCCATTTCCAGCAGTATGGAGAATGCGGTGCGTGGGTTTGCGATAAGTATCCGAACCTTGCCAAGCACGTCGATGACATCGCATTCATCAAAGCATGCTTCACCGAGTCGAACGATCATGTACCTGCCCTATATCAAATGAACACGGGTGTTTCGCGCGTAGGCTTACCAACCGCCGGAGCTTGGGTTACTTACGGTCTTGGAAGCGAGAATCGCAACTTGCCAGGTTTTGTTGTGATTGGAAACACCAAGGGTATCAAGGGGGGGCCTGTCCATTGGAGCTCTGGGTTTCTGCCATCGTCGTATCAAGGAACACTATTTCGTTCCGAGGGTAACCCTATACTCAACCTAAATCGACCCGCTGAAGTTGCTCAAAACGATCAACGCGCCGTACTGGACCTGGTAGCCAAATTAAATCACGAGCATCTTGCTGTTCATGAAGGTGAGCCGGACTTGACCGCTCGCATCGAGAGCTTCGAGTTGGCCTATCGTATGCAAACGGATGCTAGTGAGCTAGCTGATTTTTCAAATGAGTCTGCGGAAACGAATCAGCTCTATGGACTTGATCGTCCGGAGACTCGCACTTTCGGTCGCAAGTGCTTATTAGCCCGTCGATTAGTCGAACGAGGCGTACGATTCGTGCAAGTCTACAGCGATGGGGAATGGGATGCGCACAATGGTTTGATCGCTAATCATACTGATCACTGCACCGCCACAGATCAGCCGATCCATGCCCTTTTAAGCGACTTAAAACGTACCGGCCTATTCGACTCGACGCTGGTCGTCTGGGGTGGTGAGTTTGGTCGCATGCCTGTTTCCCAGCGAGGCGATGGCCGCGATCATAATCCAAAGGGATTTCTTGTTTGGATGGCAGGAGGTGGAATCAAAGGAGGAGTAAGCTTTGGGGAGACCGATGAAATTGGCTATCGCGCCGCTGTTGATCCAACCACTGTTCACGACCTTCATGCCACCATGCTCCATTTGCTAGGGCTTGATCACAAGCGACTAACCTACCTTCACAACGGTCGTCGATACCGCTTGACCGATGTGGCTGGAAATGTCCTTTCCAAAATCCTTGCGTAACAGACTTCTCAAACTTCCTTTCGATCCGCATGATGACCAACGTGTCGTTCCTTCGTAGAAATTCTAACTGCAAGGTCCTTCGAGAGTCCATGTTCTTGTTTTGCATCCTGCTTCTAAACTTGACCACACAAGTAGATCAAGTCTCCGCTGCTGAGTATTCAGAGACGGTCCTCTTTCAAGAGGATACCGATGGATTCAAGCTCTATCGAATTCCTGGAATCGTGGTAACCTCCAACGGACCCAATGGAAAGCCATCGTTGCTCTATTCAGCTCCCTACACCACCGAGCGACAGCACCAAGACCGTCGCGATGTGACGATTTACAGGAGCCAAGATGATGGAAAAACCTGGCCACAGCGCAAAACGATCTTTCATGGTCCAAGTGCCTACAGTGACCTAGCAGTCTTGCACGACGGGCAGATACTGTGCTTCTACGAGCAAGGAGTCGAGGCACGATTTGGGGATCACGGACGCCCCTGGGCATATCGTCGATTGGTGGTCGCCAAATTCGATTTGACTTGGTTACAAGAAAAGTAAAATGGTTTCGGGTTTTTGAAACCTGCCTGGAGACTCGGTCTCATGAATTGAAATAAGATATTGAAGTAAGATATGGGCAAAAAATTTCAAGGCAAGAAGATAAATTCACCGCACAGTGATTGATAGAAGGATAAAGAGGGAACTATGTTCAGCAAGAGAATAGTCATTTTCGGTTTGAGCGGATTGCTCGCCGTATTTGTTGGACTTACTGTCACTGAGCATGTTCAGGCCCAGCAGGAAACTCAGAAGCGATTCGAGCAAATCGACGGTAGCGGCGATCGAAGAACGACCAAAGTAGAAGGCACGCGAGGGGCCTTGCGCGGTCGATTGAAAAATGCGATTGGCGGAGCCTTGGGAAGGGACAACTCGAATGACGAGGTTGTTCCAGCCGAGCCGGCTAAGTCACTTGACGCTCCGGTTCGCCAAGGACCAAAACTGCTCACTCCCGGGGAGCACGGCATCGGTCGCTTCGTCCCTGACTTCGAATTTGCGGATTTGCACGGAGTAACGAAGAAACTACATGGCGACTCGAAAAACGAACTGACGGTAATTGCATTGACCAGTACAAGCTGCCCAATCAGCAAGAAATATTTACCGACGCTTGTCGAACTTCAGCGGGACTTCGCGTCACGGGGCGTCCGGTTCATTTTGGTCAACTGCGTTGCAACCGATAAGCTTGACGAAATGAAAGTCTCAGCGGCACGATTTACATCGGATGCGGAGTACACCTTTGATAAAGAATCACGGTTCGCAGCGCATCTCAACGCAACCAGCACGACGGATGTCTTTGTACTGGATCGATCGAAC
>JBJSXX010000263.1:0-12581 GCA_046086605.1 Pirellula sp.
ATGACCACCAACAATTCGACCAACGTAAAACCGCGACGAACTTTGAGGTGACTGCGGCCACCGACAAGGTTTGATGTCGACAAGCATGAATAAGACATTGTCAGACTCCAAATGAAACTAGAAACAAAGAAAGATTAGAAAAACAACGAGGCAATAAAAAAGAATCCAGGGAACCCTCGTGATCGCTACTTGGGTAGGAGACCAGGATCGCCCTTAGGAGTAATTTAACGGGTCGAAAAACCGCTCCGCAACAAGATTTCTAAGGGTGTATGAAGAAATAACGAAAAAATTTGCCTTCTTTCTACACTTGACCGCTGTCACCATTGGGAATGTTTCCCGCATAAATTCATCCAAAACTAAGGAAAACGACGATGTCCGATTGGCTCGAACCCGGCTCAAAAGCTCCCGCCTTTACCCTTTTGGACGCCGAGGGGAAGAAAGTGAAACTGTCGGATTTCAAAGGCTCTCCAGTGGTTCTTTACTTTTACCCCAAGGATGATACACCTGGCTGCACCAAGGAAGCTTGTGCGTTTCGGGATCGCTCTGCAGAACTCAAAAAACTCGGAGCGGTGGTTCTGGGCGTTAGTCCCGATACGCCAGCGTCGCATACGAAGTTCCGAGACAAGTACTCGCTGAATTTCACACTCCTGGCTGATGAATCCCACGAAGTTGCCGAGAAGTTCGGAGCTTGGAGGGAGAAGAACATGTACGGCAAAAAATCGATGGGAATCCAACGCAGTACCTATCTGATCGACGCCCAAGGCAAAGTGGCCAAGGTTTGGAAGAAAGTCAGTGTCGATGGACACGACGCGGAGGTTCTAGAGGCCTTGCAGGAGCTCTCGGCTTCGGATTAGATAACGGCCAGCAGCATCCATCCTACCCCGCAATAACTCTACAAGAATTAGAACTGAGTATTCATGACATCGAAGCTATCACTGGTCATCCACGGCGCCTCGGGGCGAAATGGCAAGCGGCTGATTGCCCTGGGTTCTGCTGATCCTCAGGTTCAACTCGTGGGTGCTTTGGTTCGCACAGGCTCGGCGGCTTGTGGTCACGATGCAGGTAGCTACTCTGGAATTAACCCCATCGGACTTGAAATCTCGGATTGCTGGCCCGATGCATTTGATTGCGTTATCGATTTTTCGAGTCCCGAGGGATGCATATCGGCCTTGTACCATTGCTTGAAGAATCGTTCGAGCATCGTCATCGCCACGACGGGCTTGGAGAGTTCTCACATTCAGGCCATCGAACAAGCTTCCAAGAAAATTCCGATTTGTTTGGCTCCCAACACGAGCGTTGCAGTCAACATCGGAATGAAGCTTGTCGAGCAAGCCGCCAAGGCTTTTAAGGATGTTCCTGGGGGTGCTGATGTTGAGATCATCGAGAGGCATCATCGCTTCAAAGAGGACAGCCCCAGCGGCACAGCGATCAAACTCGGTCAAATCATCGCCAAGGAGATGGGGATCGATCGGCATGTTCACGGCCGGCAAGGAATGATTGGCAAGCGACCTCACAATGAGATCGGCTATCATGCACTTCGAGTCGGTGATGATGTCGGCCAACACACTGTCGTCTTCGGCATGATGGGCGAGTTGGTCGAAATCCGAGTTGCCGCATCGAACCGAGACAGTTATGCCACAGGGGCAATCTCGGCGGCGAAGTACTTGCAAGGCAAGGCACCGGGCCTGTACTCGATGGCCGATGTATTGGGGCTCTAATGCATGGCCAGGTGTGACGAAGGTTACCTTTGCAGGATCTGTAAATCAGAAGTCGAGAAACTCTCCGAGAGCGAACTGTATCTGCGATTTGTGATCGGCGAGATCGACCCAGAGGTCCTGCATTTGACACCCGAATGTCATTTGGTTTGCAACCCTGTTTTGGCCCAATTTATCGACGACCAAAAATTCGCTGCTTGCCCATGCGTGCAAGAGGGTTTTCGAAAAGAAGATCTCGATCCTAGCTACGTTGCCAAGCGACAAAACCTCGTCACCCGAGGCTACCTGCGGCTATTGGAAATCCAATCCAATCGCAAAAAATTTCCGCAGGTCCAAGACTACCTGCTCGAAGAGTTCCAGGGCAAGTGGAAGTAGGCCTTGCCTGACGCTTATCCAACTTGCAAATTCGCTTCAAGAGAACGCAGGATGTCTTCGACAAGCACGTTGGTGTTACCGACTTGCAAGGACTCTTTGGATTCGATCCAGGAGTCGACTTTCTTTTGGGCGGAGATGACCGTCGAGTGGGTGCGATTGCCAAAGTACTCGCCGATCTCCGAGAGGGCTGTGCGAGTATGCTTACGAGCTAAAAACATCGCAAGCATACGGGGCTGACTGAGCACTTGGCATTTCGATTTGGTCTGAAGTTTTTGGTTCTCTAGACCGAAAGTTTTGCATACGGCATTTTCGATATCCCCAAGACGCACGATCGGACGGTTGGCCCGCACGATATCGCTGATCGCACTGGTGGCCTCCTCGGAGGTCAGCTTTCGACCGAGCATGCGATGCTTGGCCATGAGCCTCAGCACGATTCCTTGGATGACTCGTGCGTCCGAACCGCACTGCTCGGCGATCCAACTCAAGACTTCTTGGTCGATACTCAAGCCGTGCTGGTTGCATAGCCTCGAGAGAAGCGCTCGCCGAGTTTCGGGATCCATCGGCTCGATCGCCGCTTGCATCCCGCCCTTTAGGCGACCGTGCAAGTCATGTCCCAAGCCTTCGAGCTCATGGAGCCCGCGATCAGCTACCAAGATCACTTGTCTGGAATCCCTCAAGAGCATGTCGATGGTGTTCCGAAGCTCGATGAGTGTACCTTGCTTGCCCAAACAGAACTGAACATCATCGATTACAAGAACCTCGACATCCCGATACTTCTTTCGGAAACTCGCAAAGCCACCGGATTTGGCGTTTTCAGTGTACTCGATCGTGAATTGCTCACCGGTCAGAAAGATCACGCGGCGATAACGTTGCTGAGCTTTGAGTCTTTGCGACAGGGCAACAGCAAGATGCGTCTTGCCCACACCATGGGGACCATGGATCAAAAGTGGGCTGATCTTACCTGGTTGCTCGAGAACCATTTGGCAAGCAGTCCAGGTAAAGTTGTTATGCGGACCGACGATGAACTCATCCCAGCGTCGCTCCTGCTCGCGTCGCATAGCCACCAGCCGATCGATCTGACTCTCCTGAGATGACTCCTCGGGGGAACCTTCCGAGCGTACCAACCTCAAGGGCCCACGGACCGAGAGTTCCTCGGTCAACGCTGCATCCTCGGGCGATGCGGTTTGGGTACTAGTAACTGGAATCGCGTTCACTAAAGATCGAGAGGATTGGGGCCCAGGGGAGAGTCGCTTGTGAGCTTCATCGTAAGCGATCTGAGGGGACTTGCGAGCATCCTCGGAAGATTTCCCACCAGAAATCTCCTGCGGTTGGACCTTCAAAGGACTCTCTAGAGGGGCTGGCGAAGAAATTTGGAGCTCAAAACCCCACCCATCCCCAAAAACCTCCGAAACTACACTTCGAAGGTCTTGCCGAAACATCCTCAGGATGCAATCGGAGATAAACCCAGAGCTCACAAGGATTTGTAGCTTTCGATCGGACGCTATTTGCCATTGCACCTGCGATCCAAACCACAGATCCATGCGTTCCTTGCCCAGCCGCTGGCGAAGCGCCGCAACAAACTGCGGTATTCCACGGCTTTGTGCCTCAGCTACATCATGCGCTTCGAGCATCGCAATCTCCCAGCCCTGCGATTTTGTTCCAACAAATTTCTAGGTAGGGAACCATCCCGACCTTCGCCCAGCACAGGTCGTTTGCTGAGCGGGTTGGGATTTTAGGATTGCTAGCATTCGAGTCAAACAGGAACCCTAAAGATCGGTAAAGATTTTCCGTCGGGAGTGTGAAGATGCCGTAAAGAACTGACCAAATGGAGGAACAGAAAAGTCGTTTATAAACAACCGATGTTCCCGAAGTCGGTGGAAAACCCGTCAGGTTTCAGTCGATGTTTTTTCGACGCTCATAAAGCTCATATTGGGAGGGCCAATCGTTGCTCGAATCGCTTGGAACAAACTCGCTTTCCAACATAGAAAAATCATGCAAATCCAACGCATCTAACACCGTATCGCCAGCGATATCCGCAAGGACTCTTGTCAGGTGGATCTGCTCGACCCAGGGCATGCATAAACGATAGATCTCCGCTCCGCCAACGACGTAAAGTCTCTGTCCAGCAGGGGTTTCCTCACAGGCTTGCTCAAGGCTATGAACGACCGCTGCGCCTTCGATGCGGTAATCCGTTTGCCGCGTCAGAATGATTGTTTTACGGCCTGGGAGCAACCTACCGATGCTCTCGTAGGTTTTGCGTCCCATCAGGAGCGAGTGTCCCATGGTCAAGCGTTTGAAACGCATCAGATCCGACCTGAGTTTCCATGGCAATCGATCTTCGATACCGATCGTTCCATTGCGGGCCATGGCTACGACCAAGCTTAGTCCTTGAGAATACGGACCCGCGTTATTTGATTGCTCTTGAGCCACTCCAACCACCGTTCATGTTCTTCGCTGAGTTCGATTTCCGCAACGGAATGGGCATCCAATGGAGATACCACCGAGAAACAACCTTCATCCAACCATCGATGCACGTTTTGAGGTTCGATCCAGTATTCGTTTAGTCCGAGTTTGGGTGCACCTGGAGCATCCCCTGGCGTCATAAAATACACGACTTCCAAACGAAAGCGGTCGGGCATGTCGATCGGCTCGGTAGGCTTGCCATCGAGAGCCAATACTTGGATCGTCTTGCTCATATCCAGGGAAATCTTTGAGGTGGAAGTTACTGAGGCTTGGCGACGCTGCAGGCAAAATCTAATCGCGCCGCCAATTGCCCATCGACGGTGACTTTGCCTGTCATAAAATAAGCACTCGATACGACTTCCTTGAGCACCACTTGGATGTCGATTTTCTCACCGGGCCTGACCATCCGCTTGAATTTTGCACCATCGATGCGAGTGGCTACTGGCACGATCCCTTGGCTCGGTGTGACGTGTGCAAGCAGAATCGCACCACTTTGCAAACAGCATTCGCAGAGGATCACACCGGGGACCAATGGAAAATCCGGAAAATGCCCCTGAAGAAAGAACTCGTCGGCTCCAAAGGTCTTCGTGCAGTGGATCGTCGTATCGGTTTGCTCCAAGACTTCGTCGACCAAAAGCATCGGTTTGCGATGCGGAATAACGGCTTCAATCTCGGTCTTGGACATCGACGGCATAACTTCTCCGGTAGCCTTTTGTTTTGAAATAGTCCCGAACTTCAAGCGAAATGCGAGGGATCCTGGTCACCGGATCCAACTTGAGAAACACATTGCTCGACGCATGAAGCAGCCAGGGTGTCAAAATCCAACTGCAATTGTTCGTACTCCCGACGGCACGAAAACTCCTTGAACATCAAACTCGGCTGAATGTCTCGGCTGTTTTGGTACTTGCTCGAACAGCACTCGCGGACTTGACCGATGATTTCTTGGTAAGCGATTTGGCAGATCTTAACGCTTGGATAGATCCTTATCGGCTGAACCGTGTAAAGCTCGATGGTCCAATGCCCACAGTATCCAATGCTTCCAAAGCCCGCCGAACCATGAACGAACAATCCAAGTCTCGAAAGAGAGGATCGGCCCGAGAGCATAGGTACCAGACGGTGCGTCTCGGTGTATTCGATGGTCCGGCCTAGATACAACTGACCGGGGCTCAGGATCAACCCCTCCTCGGGAATCCTGAGCCGGCGAAAACGGTTCGGTTCCTTGATGTCCAAAACAACTTCTTCGTAGACCAGAAGTTCGTTGTGCAAAGTCAAATCGTAGCTGTTGGGGTTGCATTGATCATCCGAGAACGGAGTGATGCAAATGTCCGAACCCAATCGAGAACGTATCTCTTCACCGGAAAGAATCATTGGGGAATCCTTGCCAGAAACACTAGAAAAGTTGACTAGCCACAAGCCGCTGCAAAAGCATAACCGCCCTTAGGGGTGTTTCGCTAGCACCTTCAAAGGAGTCTCGGAAGAAAATCTTCCCAAAAGCCCGCATTGAGTCTCCCTTTCCGCCATAAACGGAAAAAAATGTTTTGCGTTTTCTAAGGCACCATCTGAAGTTGTTTGAGCCATCGCTGGCAGGCCAAAGGCCAATCGGATGTCCCGGGTATGTTTCGAGCTAGTCCCACTCCATGGGGTCCTTTCTGATACACATGCAACTCTCCTGGAACCCCCTTGGCGACCATGGCTTGATAAAACACCAATGAATTTTCAACCGGAACGGGTTTATCCTCAACCGTGTGCATCAGGAAGGTCGGCGGGGTATCGGATCGCACATTGCGTTCGCTGGCGAATCCTTCAAGTGTCTCCTTGGTTGCTTTTTCGCCAAGCAAATTCACTTCGCTACCCCGATGGGTAAAACTGCTTCCCATCGAGATGACCGGATAGCACAGAATCGCAAAGTCTGGACGCGACGACTCGCGAGCTATCGGATCGATCGAGTCTTTATCACCCGCATCGAATTGGGTGATGACCGTCGAGACCAAATGCCCACCGGCCGAGAACCCCATGATACCAATCTTGTTTGGATCGATATTCCACTCCGCTGCCTTGGCCCGAACCATCCGCACGGCCCTGAGTGCATCCTGCGAAGGTGCCGGGTGCCCGTACCCCTTGCCCCGATGTCGGTAGTCGCAAAGGACTGCGGTTAACCCCATCGAGTTAGCCCACTCGATGATCTGCTTGCCCTCGTGATCCATCGCCAAACCGCCGTAGCCTCCACCTGGACAAATGATCAAAGCTCCAGTGGCACGGTTGGACTCGACTTTACGAACCGTTAACGTAGGTACATCCTTGGGTTCGGTGCCCAATGCCCCCGGGGCCCCCTCGGACCAAAGAGGAACCTGGACATCTCCAGGCTCACTCGAAAAAACCATGCTCAATGGCGAGATCGCTAGGGCCAGAACCAACCATTTCAACTTGAGGGGTTTGCCGATCAACATTGCGTTAAACCTTCTTGTTTATTCTACTAACATCCAAGCATACGGATTCGCCGACGAATACCTTGCACCTGAATCCACCACCCCTCATGGTACCGAAAGTTTTTTTGGTCGACACTCATGAACTCAAGATCCTTCAAACGATTTGACATCGGCTCGCTACTGAATCGACTTGGCATCCTGGGACTCGTTGGCTCGCTGATTCTGGTCGTTCCCACACCGACCTTAGGAATCGAGCCAAGCCAGCCCGTGGATGAAACAGCAGGTCTCATCGGTAAAAAAGTCGACGCGATTACCAAATTAGATAAGACCGATTATCTGGGTAAGCAATGGCTTTGGAGTGAACTCGCAGGTGCCCAAGCCACCGTGGTTGTATTTTTAGGGACGGAATGTCCCCTTGCCAAACAGTACACCCCTCGGATCGTCGAGTTGGCAAAAAAATACACGGCGAAAGGGGTTCGTTTTGTGGCCGTAGATCCCAACATCCAAGACTCCTTGCAGGAGATGGCTGCCCATGCTCGGCGATTCGAACTCGAAATTCCATTCCTCAAGGATCCTGACCAATCACTGGCGGATTTGCTCGGTGTGACTCGGACTCCAGAAGTCTGCGTGGTCGATTCTCGAAACACCATTCGCTATCGAGGCCGCATCGACGATCAGTACGGCATAGGCTTTGCCCGTGAAAAGCCAACCCAACGCGAACTTGTAGATGCCCTCGATGCAATCCTGGTCCAAGGCGATGTTCCAACGAGCCTGACCCAAGCTGCAGGTTGCTTGATCGGTCGCAATCGATCGAAAATAGACTCCCCAACCGAAACCGCAGCGATCACTTATTCCGAACATGTCTCGCATCTATTGCAACAGCGCTGCGTTTCGTGCCATCGCCAAGGGGACATCGGACCGATGGATCTATCGAGCTACGACGACGCATCGGCTTGGGCCGATATGATCCTCGAAGTCACTCAAAACAAAACCATGCCGCCATGGCATGCAACCGACGAGCATGCGAAGTTCTCTAACGACAGGCGACTGAGCGACAAGGAACTCGATGTGCTCGAGCGCTGGGTGGATCAAGGCAAGCCGCGCGGCAATCCGGATTTGGATGCCAAACCCATCGTGTACAATGCCCGATGGCTTTTGCCTCAAGACCCCGACATCATCATCCCGATGAGCGACAAACCCTACAGAGTCCCTCGCACCGGAGTGGTCAACTATCAGTACTTTCGTGCCGATGTGGGCAACGACAAAGATCTCTGGGTCAAAGGGTTGGAAATCGTCCCAGAAGCTCGCGAAGTGGTTCACCACGTCTTGGTCTTTGTGCGTGAAAAAGGCTCACGCAGTCGCGATATTGGAGGGGCTCGTTCGTTCCTCGTCGGTTATGTCCCCGGCACCCGAGCCGAAATGATGCCCAAAGGTTACGCAAAGCGAATTCCAGCAAATAGCGAACTTATTTTCCAAGTCCATTACACACCCAATGGCACATCCCAAAAGGATTTGAGCAAAGTCGGATTCATCCTTGCGGATCCCAAAGAGATCACCCACGAGGTCAAAACCACCAGTGCCGTGAGCGTAAACTTCCAAATCCCGCCAGGGGCCCCGGCCCACCGGGTCACCGCTTCGCTTCCGGAAAAGCTCCCCGATTGCGAATTGCTCTCCTTCAGTCCACACATGCACGTTCGGGGCAAATCCTTTCGCTACACTCTGATTTACCCGGATCGCAAGCGAGAGATTCTTTTGGACATTCCGAACTACGATTTCAACTGGCAGACTGAATACCGATTGCAAACTCCAATGCAACTACCGGCCGGTTCTCGGATCGCCTGCGAAGCGACATTCGATAATTCCGAGGCCAATTTGAACAACCCCGATCCGAAGGCTTGGGTCAAGTGGGGGGATCAAACCTTCGAGGAAATGATGATCGGGTATTTCCACTACGCCGAAAAACGCCGACAATAGCGGGCCGTGATTCTTGAGGCTTGTCGCGGTTTGTCGCTGCTTGTGCGATCGGTGGATTCATGGCTCGATTCTTTACTCACGGGGCAACCTGCGTAGGTGCCCCCTTAGCGTTGCTGGTCTTTGCGATTGCAATTTGGACGATGGAGCCTGGGGCGTGGGCTCAGCAACAAGGCGACTCGGGCAATCGAGTCCCCATAGGCCGATACGATCGTCCAACGGGCCCAATGCATCAAAGCCGCTCGGTGGTCGTCGCTCGCAACGGCATGGCCTGCACCTCAGACCCTCGCGCAACGGCCGCTGCGATTCGGATCCTAGAGCAGGGGGGCTCGGCCGTCGATGCGGCCATCGCTGCCAATGCCGTGCTTGGTGTCGTCGAACCGATGAGCTGCGGCATCGGCGGAGATTTGTACTCGATCGTCTGGGACAGCCGATCCAGCGAACTTTCAGGCTTGAACGCTTCTGGCCGCTCACCCGCGAAACTCGATCGCCAAGTTTTCGCAGACAAACAACTCCAAGAAATACCACTCTATGGGCCTTTGTCCTGGAGCGTCCCAGGTTGCGTCGCAGGATGGTTCGACCTGCACGGCAAATTTGGAAAACTGAGCATGAATCAAGTGCTCAGTCCAGCGATTTCGCTCGCCGAAAACGGGTTTCCTGTCTCGCCAGTGATCGCCGCCTACTGGGCTAAAACCGAGCAGTCGTTTCTACCTTGGAAAGACTCCCAAGCCACCTTTTTGATCGATGGCAAGAAAGCCCCAAAAGCGGGAGACCTTTTTCGAAACCCACGCTTGGCAGAATCCTATCGCAAAATTGCCCAACTCGGCCCAGACTATTTCTATCGCGGTCGTATCGCCGAAGAGATCGTCGCCTTTAGCCAAAATGCGGGTGGTTACTTTAGTCTCGAAGACTTCCAAGGACACACCAACGAATGGGTCAAACCGATCTCGACCAACTACCGAGGATACGACGTTTGGCAAATTCCACCCAACGGACAAGGGCTTGCGGTTTTGCAGATGCTCAACGTCCTCGAACAACACAACCTCAAAGACATGGGCTGGGGATCGCCCCAATACACGCACCTGCTGATCGAAGCCAAAAAACTCGCTTATGCCGATCGTGCGAGATTTTATGCCGACACGGCTTTTGAATCGGTTCCGATCGATCCATTAGCGAGCAAGGCCTACGCGAAATCGCAAAACCAACGCATCAGCCTCGATCGAGCCATGGTCGATGTACCTCACGGCGATCCAAAACTCGTTCATGGCGACACCGTCTACTTGTGCGTTGTCGATAAGGACCGCAACTGCTGCTCTTTGATCCAAAGCAATTTTCACGGGTTCGGCAGCCAAGTCGTACCGGGCAACGTAGGATTCGCACTTCAGAATCGAGGGAACCTGTTCGCCCTATCGGAAGACCATCCGAATCGATTGGAGCCCAAAAAACGACCCTTTCATACAATCATCCCATCGATGGTCACGAAAGATGGAAAGCCCGTATTTGTCTTTGGGGTCATGGGTGGAGATATGCAACCGCAGGGCCAAATCCAGGTGCTTGTCAACTGGATCGACTTTGGCATGAACATCCAAATGGCAGGCGATGCAGCGCGAGTTCGTCACGAAGGCAGCGCTACTCCCACGGGAACCCCTGCCGAACCCCTCGGCGGAACGATCCACTATGAATCTGGCTTGCCAAGCCAAACCGTCGAAGAGCTTGTTAGTCGCGGGCATCTCATGAAACCCTCGAAGGCTTCGATGGGTGGCTACCAAGGTATCTTGATCGATTGGAAGCGAGGTGTTCTCGAAGGAGCCACCGAGAGTCGCAATGATGGTCTGGCCCTGGGAACCGATACCCCCATTTCGGATCAGTAAACCATCGATGTGCCCCTTTAGCCAATTCGACTCGCGATGCTAACCTTGGCCAAACAGTGGTTGCTCAATGTGCTCTATGGACTGCTGCTCGTTGCGGTCTGTCCATGGATCCTTTATCGAAGGATGACTCAGGGGCGTTACAAGCAAGGCTGGTCCGAAAAGCTCTTTGGCTCTGTGCCCAATCTTGCAATCAACAATGCTCAACGGCCAACGCAGTTGCAGGACACAAAGACGATCTGGTTTCATGCGGTCAGTGTCGGAGAGTTGCAAGTCATCCGGCCGCTTGTTGAGCGAGCAGCAAGCGAGTTGCCAAGTGCGAAACTTCTTATATCGACCTCGACCGATTCGGGACTCGAGTTGGCCAAAAAGCTTTATTCGCAGCATGCGGTAAGCTTTGCACCCCTTGATTTCACTTGGGCAATCGATCGAGCCCTGGATCGCATCAACCCCGACTTGATCGTCCTAGCCGAATTAGAATTGTGGCCCAACTGGATCCTCAATGCATCGAAACGACAAATACCGATCGTAGTGATCAATGGACGTTTGAGTCAGAAGTCACTCCAAGGTTATCGCCGAATCGGATCGATTGCTCGCCACATCGTTCGCAGGCTTCATTGGATCGGTGCGCAGAGCGAAACGATACAGAATCGTTTCATCGAACTAGGGTGCGATCCTGAGAAAATTCAAGTCGTCGGGAACATCAAATTCGATGGGGCAAATCACGATCGCAATCATCCCGAGGTACGATTGCGAGCAGAGCAACTCGGGCTCTCGGATCCGAGTTCGTGTATTTGGCTGTGCGGTAGCACACAAGCTCCCGAGGAAAAAATTTGCCTCGATACGTTTTGCGAGCTTGCGGATCGCTTTCCGAACTTCAAATTGATTTTGGTACCACGGCATGCAGAGCGTTTTGACGAGGTGGCCAAGATGGTTCAAGCGACCAAACTCCCCTGGGGGCGACGCTCGAACATGGACAGCCAAGGGCTCGATCGACAATGGCGGATCTTCTTGGCCGACTCCGTCGGCGAGCTCCGATGGTGGTGGGGACTCGCCGATTTGGGATTTGTTGGTGGAAGCTTTGGTTCGCGAGGCGGTCAGAACATGATCGAACCATGCGCTTATGGCGTAGCGACATGCTACGGCCCGAACACTCGCAACTTTACCGACATCGTTCAAATCCTCCAGGAAGCATCGGCGGCGACTCAGTTGCGAACCCCAGAGGATCTCAAGCCATGGGTCGTAAGGATGCTTGAGGATCAGCCTTCACGATCCCAAATGGCCAAGCGAGCTCGGGCCATAACCCAGGAGCATCGTGGGGCGACGGAGCGGACATGGAACAAAATTTCGCAAATCCTAGCGGGGACAGACCCCGCGTTTTTATCAGCGGGGACAGACCCCGCGTTTTTATCCAATTTGGACACTTAATCAGGCTACTGCCCAAAATGGCAGACCGAGTCTTGATTCGCACTTAACCGCCCGCCGCAAGTCTATACCAGAAAATGCCTTAAGGAAAAAACCAGCGGGGCGCCTGGGTGCTTGGCACGCCGATTGCTCGAAAAGGCGATTCACTCAGTTCGACTGCCAAATCGGGCCGAATTTCATCATTCAAGGAGTTCAACGTGGCAAAGCAAATGGTATTTGATGACGAAGCACGCCAGCCCCTGTTGGCGGGTGTTTCGAAGTTGGCTAGAGCGGTTCGCTCGACCCTAGGACCTCGCGGACGAAACGCGGTATTGGACAAAGGCTGGGGCTCTCCCCGG
>JBJSXX010000264.1:0-6991 GCA_046086605.1 Pirellula sp.
TCCTGAAGTCAAACAGCAGCACGAAACTCCAGCGACGGTCTGCTGGAGCGTCACTATGAAGATCAAAACGAATTTAAGCCACACCGGTTGCATGTGTTGGAGATTAATCAAACTCTCGGATTGAATCAAGCCGCCTTGGCAGTCGTTGGATCGGCGGGGGATTTCTTTTCCCCTTGGTAATTGATTGCAAAGTAGAGCAAAACGGCAAGTACCAGCAGGCCTAAACCAATCCAATATTGTTGCCAATTTACATCTGAACCGTTGGTGCACATGGCCAACCAAGTGCCGGTCACCAGATAACCCGTTAGGTTTCCAACGCCACCGACAAGCAGGCTCAAGAGGGCTTGGGCTCGCGTCCTCCATTGCGGAGCGATCCTCCGTGCTAGGTAGATCTGGGTGGAAATGTAAGTGAATGTGAATGCCATGCCGTGCATGCAAACACCAAGTAGCAGCGGGATTTGGCCGTTCATTGCATAGAAGAGATAGCGGACAAGGCCAGAGAAAAGGCCGACCAATATCACCCACTTGAGCTTCCAGTCGACCATCACCGAACCGATCGTGAACATGATCGCTACCTCGATGACTTGGCCCAGAGACATCCAGGCGCTGGTGCGCTCCATCCCCAGATCTTTCATGTGCGTCGGTGTGTAAGGATAGAAGGCAGCAAACGGGATCGCTACGAGTGCAGCGGTGATAAAGATGACACGATGGTCGTGATCCTTGAGCAGCGATAAAGCATCGAGTCCAAATCTCTGACGCAGAGTCAATCGACCCGAAGTGCTCGATTGCACGACACCTGCTGGCAAAAGCAGCGTGTATGCAGAGAGAACAAACCAAAGAATACCGCTGAGTACAAAGGTGTTCTCGCTGGCATCGAGGTGAAGTCCGCTGACGATCCAGCATCCTGCCATCCACCCAGCAGTGCCCATCGCACGAATCGCTCCGAACTGTCCGTGTGAGTTGGCGACTCTTGCTAGAACGATCGAACCCGAGAGGCTATTGGTCGGTACGCTGAGGAGTGCCTGAAGCTGTATCAGTAGCCAGATGCTGACCCCTTCAAGTTTCTGTTTCAACGCGAGGGCTGTCACAAGCGATAGAAGTCCGGTCCCTAGGCAGACCCAACGGAGTACTTTGATCGGGGGAACAGAACGGTCGGCCATCGCCCCAAAGAAAAGGGGGGACATCAAGGCAGCCACAGCCGATGCTCCAAAGGCAAACGGTGTCCAAGCCCCTAATCCGCAAGCTTGGAGGACGGTACCCATCGGTACAAACCAAGCCGCAAGAGCCATGCCGTGCAAGAAGAGCAGTGCCATGAGCTCGAAACGCTGTGTCCATGGCAAGGGCTGTTCCACTGAAATTCCATTTCCTGGGCTAAGCGAATCCAGTTAAGTTCTGAAATGATTACTGAGAATCGGAGATCTGGATCGGGTTGGACGTGCATTGGATGATCCAGTTGGCGTAATCTTCGTTCATCCATTGGTAAGTGCGAGCGGTGATCTCAGGGACTTCATAAGGATGTCTGGAGCGGATCAGTTCGACAACCGCCGGCATGCGTTCAACGGTGGTTTTCACGCAAAGTTTATGTTCTGAACACTGCTCGTATTTCCCTCTCCACAGATAGGTGCTTTGGATTGGACCTGAGACTTGGGCGCAGGCCACCAGTTGTCGCTCGACCAAGACCTCTGCGACATCATCGGCGATGATATCGTCAGGAAATGTCGTTGAGATTTCAACGAGGTTGTCGACTTGGATCCAGTTGGTCGAAGCTGCGTTCAAAGCATTGTCTCGGAGTGAATTTGCGTGCCGTGAGAACCTAGAATGGTAGATTACTCGTACTGCAAGGCTTTCGCAAGATTCAATCGAGCCGCACGTTCGGCTGGGAACATCGCTGCAAGAATCACGATGATGACTTCAGCGACCAATGCCCCAAGGATGAACCCTGGGTACCACTGGAAACGGACTGCGTGCCCGGTGACGATCAGGGTGCTGAGGTTCATCGCTCCTGCTACCCCAACTCCCAAAAGAACGCCTGGGAGAATTCCGATGAAGGCCATGATTAGGGCTTGAGCGAGGATCATTCGCCGAATCTGCTGTCGTGTCATGGCGACCACCCGCAGCATTCCGATCTCCCGGGTTTGTTCAAGGATGTTCATCGCCAGGGTATTGATCAAACCGAACGCTGCAATCAATGCTCCAAGAAACAGCACAACCCACAGACCCCCGACAACTCCATTGATCATGTTTTCGATGATGTTCGCCATCTCTTGGAAGGACTGAACCATCAGCCCCTCGGAGTCGGCAAGTTGTTGTAGTGACTGCTTGACCTGATTCCTTTTTGCAGGATCTGTTCGAACGATCACCGCATCGGTGCCTTCGACGCTCAGGAGCCGTTTGGCTTGCTCGGTTTGCATGTAGAGTGTCAATCCGCCTGCTAGGTACTCGTTGGTAACACCGACAATAGGAACCTTGACTTTGCCCTCGGTGGTTTCGAGTTCGAGTAGGTCTCCTACCGAGAGTTGTGATCGCTCGGCTAGAACGGATCCAAGAACCACCTTCCCCTCGCGGATGCCTTGCATGACCTGATCCTCTTGACCTTGAACCAAGTCAAAATAATCCTGTGTCTTGGAGTTGAATTGCCGGACGATGACAATGACGCTCAGTTCCCCGGCGCGGGCGCTGACGAATCGCATCGTATCGCTCACGAGGATACCGTCGACGGCAGCAACCTTTTCAGCAAAGCCGTCGGGCATGTCGGCCGCATGACCACTGCTCATATCGGGCATCGCGGCACGCACAAAGAAGTCTCCGACGATGGTTCTTTTGTACCACAGCTGGACATCGCGAATGTTATCGAGGATGGTAAAGGCCATCCCCAAGCCCATGGCCATGGCAACAAGCAGAATCCCGATGGTCATTGCAGAACGTCCAGGGTGCCGCAAAACTTGCCGTCGCGCCAGCGATGCCTCGACAGGCATCCAAGCCATCAATGGAGCGGCTGCGATCTTGGTCAACAGGGGCAACGATGCGGGCAAGAGAAAGATCACCCCAAGAATCACCATCACGATACCGGCAGTCCCAAATCGAACCGAGATGTACTGGTATGTCGAGGCCCAAACAATCAGCACTCCGAGTGCAATCACGATCCATCCGATCACGAACCACAGGGTCCATAGTCGAGTCGAATCCGACTCCGAGACACTCTTCATCGCCTCGGATGGCGAAGCCTTCGCGGCGGTCAGGGCAGGCAAGCAGGCCCCCAGAAGAGACACAAGAAAACCGCACGTGATCGCCAGAGCGATCGGTGTGATACCGACGGCACTGCTGGGGATCGAAATTCCTAAGAGAGTCGCTGTCGATTGATTTAATAGTCCGGCACCAAAATATCCAGCAACGCAGCCCAAGATGCTACCGATAATCCCGAGGATGGCGGCTTCTCTCAGAACCATCGAAAGGACTTGCTTTCGCGTTGTACCGATGGCTCGCAAGATCCCCAATTGCCGACGGCGTTCACCGACATTCATTTGGAACGTGTTGAAGATGATGAATCCCGCCATGACCAACGAGAAGATCGTTGCGATCAGTAGACCTCGCTGGATCGCAACGGTGCTCTCGTTTGCCAGTTCGCTTCGCATCGGTGGCTGTCGGACGTAGACTCCTTGTGGCAGCCTCTGAGCGATCTGTTCTTGGATTGCACTAGCCTGTTTTTCATCCTTGAGCATCAATTGGACGATATCGAGCTTGTTGACCGAGCGAGTCCATTTTTGGATCGTACGCGTCGGAGCCATCAGCACGGCGGATTGAAAAGCCGCAGCGGCGGTGTTGGACTTTAGCAACCCAACTATTTTCGCCGATTGATTCCCCGTCTTGGTCAGCAGTTTGACTTCTTGACCTACGGAGAGACCAGCGGATTTGGCAAGTCCCTCATCGCACCAAACCTCAGGTTCATCGGACTTTGGGTCAGGCTCGGAGTCACTAAAAGGATCCTTGCCCGAGACGTGCTCGACATTCCGAAGCTTGCGATCCTCTTGGAAATCGACACCCAGGAGTTGGACGCGGTGTTTGCGATCCGGTTTGCCTTCGGCATTGAGAGTGGCCAAGGTCGAGTATCGGCGTACCGAGGGCGAGATGACTTCGATCCCGTCGAGCTCTTTGAGAAACAGAACCTCTCGGATATCGAACGATCCTCCACCAGCGGCTTGGATCTCGAGGTGGGCATTGCCTGTTACGTTTTGGACCATCGCACGCTGTGCGAGTTTTGCGCTATCTGAGGCGATGTAGGTTGCGACGATGGCGCCGGCTCCGATGATGATGCTCAGCAGAGTCAGCAGCGACCGAGCAGGCCGGCTTTGCAATTCCCTCAGCGAGAGTCGCGATAGAGCCATCACTTACCTCGTTCAACCCGTTGCGTTTTGAACTGAGGAAGCATGGAAGACAGACGCATTGGCTTCAAAATCCTCTTGGGCAATATCGCGTTCGATGTTTCCATCTTTGAACTTCAAGAGCCGGAATGCTGTTCGTGCAACGGTTGCATCGTGGGTGACCATGACGATTGTTTGCCTCGAGTACATCGCTAGATCCCGAAGCAATTCTGTGACTCGTCCGCTTTGCCTCGAATCGAGATTCCCGGTAGGCTCGTCGGCAAGCAGGATCACTGGTTCGATGGCCAATGCTCGTGCGATGGCCACCCGCTGTTGCTCGCCCCCGGAAAGCTTCGAGGGAACATGGTCCATACGGTGGCTCATCTCGACACGCTCGAGGGCGATCTGTGCTCGCTCCTGGGCTTGCTTCCAAGGAACTCCATCGAGTTGCAACGGGAGCGACACGTTTTCGATGGCGCTAAGGGTAGGGATCAAATTGAATGCTTGGAAAATGAATCCGACTTTCCGCCGCCTTAGTAGCGTTCGTTGGTCGTCGTCGAGATTCGCGATATCGATACCATCAAGCAATACTTGGCCAGAGGTCGGTGGTTCAATCCCTCCGATGATGCTCATGAGGGTGCTCTTGCCCGAACCGCTAGGCCCCATGAGCGCTACGAATTCTCCCGGCTCAATCTTGAGGTTAACACCTTTGAGAACATCGACTGCCAGATCTCCGGCTCCGAATTGTTTGGTCAGCTTTCTGACTTCGATGATCGGCATCAAGGACTGGCTTAAATGAATGGGACAAGGGTTGTTGCAACTAGGATGGACGCTGATCAGTATATCAGGATTCCAATCCTTTGGAGACCTCCAGGGATCAGGATTCTTTGGTAAGATTTAGCGAGAGGGTAACTTGGGGTATTGTTTCGACCAGCCTATGTGTGAGATCCGATGAGAATTGCCGTTACTGGAGCGACCGGTTTGCTAGGGAACAACGTAGCTCGCATGGCCCTCGACCAAGGGATCGAAGTCGTAGCCCTATCGCGAAGTTCTTCGACTGCCCTCTCGCTAAAAGATCTGAACGTAGAGAAACTCGATGCGGACATCGTGCATTGGGAATCGCTTGATCGTATCGAGGGCAAACTCGACGCGGTGATTCATTCGGCAGCGCACATCCACATTGGTTGGAGCCAGCGCGATCTTGGGATTCAAACCAACAAGAACGGTACAGCCAACGCGATTCGACTTGCTCGAAAACACTCTGCAAGACTGATTCATGTATCGACCGTCAACACCCTTGCGATCGGTACGCGTGAAGTTATCGCAGACGAGCAAACTCCTGGTGACGGCCAAGTTCCTTGCACTTATGTGGTCTCCAAAAGGGCCGCAGAGCAAGAAGTTACCGAGGCGATCTCGCAGGGCTTCGACGCGGTGATCGTTTATCCGGGATTCATGCTCGGTCCTTGGGACTGGAAGCCCAGCAGTGGAAGAATGATTTTGGATTTGCGCAAGGGGGCTCCACCGCTTGCACCCTCGGGCGGTTGTAGCATCTGCGATCCGAGGGATGTTGCACAAGCGATGCTTCGGGCAATCGATCGGGCACCTAGGGGTGGGCGTTATGTGCTCGCGGGCGAGAACTGGACTTACTTCAAACTTTGGCAGGAGATCACTCGCCAATTCGGGAGTCGTTCGCCTTGGACATCCCTGCGCAGGCCCGGTCAGATTGTAGCGGGGAGTACCGGTGACCTTTTTGGAAAAATGACCGGTAAAGAGCCGCTGATTAATTCTGCTGCAATCGCGATGTCTTCGCAGTTCCACTGGTATTCGAGCAAGCGGGCCATTGATCAGCTAGACTATAATATTCGCCCGGTCGAACAATCGATTGCAGAGGCCATCGAATGGATGCGCCAGCAAAAAATGCTCACCTAATCATCCGACAGTAAGTCGATACCAGGCCATGAACGAAGAAGAAAAGAACGCCCGAGAGATCGAAATCGCATTGTCTCTGGCCATCCATAAACATCGAGGTCAACGGGATTCGGACGGAGCCCCTTATGTCCTTCACTTGATCCGGGTCATGATGCGTTGCAGGGATCCACAGGCCAAGCAGGCGGGGGTTTTGCACGACATTTTAGAAGACACGCAAACGAGTGTCCAAGAGCTAGTTTCAGCAGGGATTGGCCCTCAAGTGATCGAAGCGGTGAAGCGATTGACTCATGCGCCTGGCATTCCTTACTGCCAGTACATTGAAAGCCTGTCGATTGATCCTATTGCCACCGAAGTGAAATTGGCGGATCTGGAGGACAACTATTCGATCGGCAGGGTCAAGTACCGCAAGGAGCATCGAAAGCACGATGCGAACCGACTCGAGAAGTACATCCTTTCGCATCGTTTTTTGATGGGACAACTCCAAGTCGAAGAGTTCAGAACGCTGATGGAAGAAATGTAAAACGATTGTCCTCAATCGCTTGGCTGTTTTGTAGGGTGTGGTGAACAACCAAGACGGCGACCTGCGGTCGTGTGAAATGGCTGAGGACAATTTGTAGAATGTTACAGCCCCAGGCCGGTTGGCCACATGCAGATACTTTGCGTGATTAGCGTTTGGCTCGGCGCTGTTTATTGGCTTCTTCTGC
>JBJSXX010000265.1:0-7303 GCA_046086605.1 Pirellula sp.
ATCGACCCCCAATTGCCGATATCGCTCCCATCGGCCCATCTGCACAAAACCGTCGGTTACCACCATGAACGCCCCTGGTTGCCGACGGCGAATCTGAGTGAGAAATTCTTTCTGGGCATCATGAATTTCCCCGCACGTAAATTCGCTACCGTTTCGAGAGCTCATCTCAACGATTACTAGGTCTGCTACAAACACCCCTGGCACCTGATCGGCTCGCGAGCCAATCGCTCGGATACCGTAGGACTCCAGTGACTCTTGCAATAACTCGACAGAAGAATCCTGATCGCTAACGACCCATGCGATCTTATTGCTAAGCATGGCATGAGCCTGTTTGCTCTTTTGCCACCGCAAGAAACGATCGGCATCCGTTTCGATACGACCCACTCTCAGGCCACTCGATAGAGTTTGTTCGCTTGCCGATTCCCAGCCTACCCACGCAAGGACTTGGTCATACCACTGATACCAATAGTATGTCTCGATCGACTCGGGCAATGGAAATGTCCTGCGATGTCCCGCCCAATCCTCTCCTAGAATACAAGCCATCGAGCGATGCTTGGCCTTCTTACTGACCGCAGTCCGCTTAGTTGTCGCGGTTTGCTTCTTGTTCGTCTTGGACACGAAATCCAAAACCCAAGCTAGCTTTGGATCGCTCCGATGCTCAAGACCGATAAGCAACTTGCGATCCGTTGAAGTGGCATCGATCCACTGGGCTGCAGATTGCCTATCAAGGATTTCGACAGACTGAAAATGATTTAGCAAACTCATCCAACGGCCATCGACCGGCCCGTACCAGCCGATACTCAGGTCCGTCGATTTCGAGTGGATCATTTGCGACCCGACTCGATGAGTTCTAGTTCGGCAGCTTTGATGAGCTCCAAGGCCTCGGCTGGACTTCGCGTCGATCGAAGCATGGTCAAGAGAACTTCATCGCTCACGAGCCTTGCGAGTCTGGCCAAGATCCGAAGATGGATCTGATCATCCGTTGAGCAAATCAGAAAGAAGATGTCTGTCTGGTGGCCAGCGGTGTTGCCAAATGGGAATGGTTGGCTGGTGATGCCAAGGGCTACCAATGAATCCGAGAGGATCGAAGTCTGAGGACGACGCGGGTGAAGTAGTGCCACTCCGTTTTCTAATGCCGTTGGATGCAACGCTTCGCGAGCAGCAACGGCCTCTGCCATCTGAGGTGCATCCCAAAGAAGGCCCGTGCTGGCGGCCAAGTTGCACATCTCGCGCACCACAGAATTCTTGGTTCGAGCCTCAAGCGGGATCGCGATCGACTCGATGCTCATGAATTCCGAAAGCATGGTTCGGTCGTCGACCGATGTGTCGATGGTCTTTTCCAAGATGCGTTCGAAACGCTCAAGCTCATCGGCTTGGACAATCCCGATTTGTTCTTCGAGCCAGTGATGAATCTCGGATTCAGAAAACTTCCATTGCCCATTGACCCTACGCCCAGGCAATTTTCCGCGCACTGCCATCTTGGTCACCTGATCGGGTGTGATGTGCAGGTAGGCTGCTAACTGGTCGGTATCAAAATCCTTACTGGCCATAAAGCGATCGCAGGTTTGACAAAAAACTAGGTGGAGTGGAACAATTCCAAACGAAATCGATTACTATTTTGAAGTCAAGCAGTGTACTTGCAGGCCTTTTTGAGGCAATCCCGTTTTCCTGTTCCCTACCGATTGTTCATCGAAGGATCACAAAAAAACATGAATTCTCTCCAACGCAACTCCTTAAACACCACTTATTTTGAAAACTCAAGACGCAGTTTTCTCTCCGGACTAGCCAGTTCGACCGGGTTGGCTGCGATGGCTCTGAGCCCGATGGCTCTCAACCCAACGGCACAACTCTTTGCTCAAGAGGCCAAAGCTGCCGGTCTTAAACTCGGTATCCAAATCTATTCGCTCCGGGGTTTTCCAGTCGATGTGGCTCTCGATCACACCAAGAATCTGGGCTTCGAAGAAGTCGAGTTCTTTAGCGGTATGTTCCCGCTTACGGCCAGCGACGAAGAGATCAAGAAGATGGTCGATAAGGTCAAAGGCCTAGGGCTTCGGATCTCGGCCCACGGCGTTAATGGCTTTACCAAAGATGCCCAGGCCAATCGCAAGGTCTTTGAGTTTGCCAAAAAAGCCGGCATCAAAAACATCTCTGCCGCTCCCACCCCAGATTCTTTCGATAGCCTTAACGATCTGGTGAAAGAATTCGATATCCGCATCGCGATCCACAACCATGGACCTTCGGACCGTTTCAACAAGATCGTTGATGTCCTCAAAGCCATCGAAGGCCGAGATCCTCGCATCGGCGCTTGTGCGGACCTAGGGCACTTCATCCGCTCTGGTGAGAAGCCAGTCGATGTCATACGAGCCCTTGCGGGTCGACTCTACGGCGTCCACCTAAAAGACTTTGCCGAGATGAAGGAAAGTACCCGTGGGGTGATCCTTGGCCAAGGCCACCTGGACTGCGCGGCGGTCTTCGATGCCCTGGTTCAAGCCAAATTCCCAGCCGATGGTGCTTTGTCGCTCGAATACGAAGAGAACCCCAAGGATCCGATCGACGACATTCGTCAATGCGTTGCGACCGCACGCTCTGCCTTGTCGAAACTCAAAGGGTAGTCTCCCCAAAAGCTCTCGATAAAGACCTGTAACCATTGATTAGTTTTGCGACCTTTTCATTTTCATGAACCTCGATCACTCGTCGGACAACTTGGTTTTTGAGCTTGAATCGGTCTCAAAGAGTTACAATGGCAAGCAGGTTCTTAAAGATATCTCGCTTGCAATCCCTCGTGGAGTGGTGGGGTTGCTCGGGCCAAACGGGTGCGGAAAAAGCACGCTCATTAAATCGATCTTAGGCTTGGTTTCCATCGATCGAGGCCATGGCAAGGTTCTGGGTTTCGACTGGCCTTCACAAGTTCGTATCGTTCGCGACAACGTAGGTTATTTGCCCGAGGACGATTGCTATCTGCAAGGTCTTCAGGGGATCGAGTCGATCCAGATGATGGCCCGACTCTCTGGTTTGCAAAAGAAAGAAGCCCTTCGACGCTCGCACGAAGTCGCCGATTACTGTGACCTCGGGCAAGAACGATACCGCAACGTCGAAACGTATTCGACCGGGATGAGGCAAAAACTCAAGTTTGCGCAGGCACTGGTTCACGACCCCAAGTGGATCATCCTCGATGAGCCGACCACGGGGCTTGATCCAGCCCAACGCGAACAGTTCTTGGATCGCATCTACTCGCTGGCGAATGAAATGGGAAAGTCGATTTTGCTGTCGACTCACATTCTTCATGATGTCGTTCAGACGTGCGACTATGTTGTGATCATGGCCGCAGGGAAAATCCGTGTCATCGATTCGCTCGAGCATCTGCAACGACCCAGCCAAGAGGGACTTCAAATCAGCGTGGTCGCTGGTGCTACGAGACTCGCTCAAGCACTCTCGGCGCAGGGGATCGAGTGCAAGTGTACTTCGGACTTGGAGCTTATCGCAATTGGAAACCAATCGTCGATTCTCGATCGAATCTGGAAAACAAGCTTCCAGCAGCAGACCGTGATTCTGAGGATCGAACAAGCCAAGAATTCCCTCGAACAAGCCTTCCTCGAAGCGATTCGGAGTTAAGTTATGCCATTGCTAGATGTGGGTTATCGAAATTGGGAGGGAGCCAAAACTCCACGCTGGAGCCGAGCACTGGTTCTGGCAACCACTGGAATTCATCTGGTCTGGAAAGGAGCTTGGCTAAAAAGGGTTCTGATGTTCATGGCGATTCCGGCGCTGATCGCAGGCATCTTCGTGGCAACCTATGAACAAACCATCGATCGCTCTGGCCCAAGGGAGCTGATTCGAATGTTGGGTCGCAATCCGCAATCGAGAAACATCGCAGCCAGGGCTGGGGTAGACATGACAGAGGCCGCGAACAATCCGGAGCAATACCGGCACTTCACGTGGTCTTACATCCTGTTTGCTTTGTCGCGTTACCCTCAAGCTCTTGGGATGATCGTTGTACTGGGTTTGGTCGCGCCGCGACTGATCAGTTACGATTTACGAAGCCGTGGTTATTTGCTCTATCTATCGCGCCCGTTGACACCCGCCGAATACATCCTGGGCAAATCCTTAATCTTGTTCTTTCTGTTGTTCATGATGTCCGCGCTTCCGGCCCTTATCATCTATCTGACAGGTCTGTTTCTTTCGACCGATTCGACGGCGATCGCTCAGACCTGGGACATCCCACTGCGTATTCTCTTGGCTTCTTTGGTACTGATGATTCCCACCTCGGCGATCGCACTTGCCTTTTCCTCGATGACCCAAGAAAGCCGTTACGCGGGATTCGCATGGTTTGCCATGTGGGTCATCGGTTCGGTGACTTACAACGCACTCTGGGCAGCAACCCAAATCGGACAATCTGGTCCGAGGCGCCGAAGAGATCTTAGTTTCGAGGAGATCAGTTCGATGTACGATTGGAATTCCTACAAACTGTTTTCTCCCTACGAAACCCTCGGCTACCTTCAACAGCAAATCTTCGGTTTGGCCGTCAAAGATCAGTGGGTTTGGTCCCCTTGGATCGTTGCCATCATCGCATCGGTCGTTGGTTATGGGTTTGCTTACTGGCGAGTTTCAAGGGTGCTCAAGGTCTAGCGTTTCGAACTCAATGGGATGGAGTGGATCGGTGGAAAACCTATTTGAATTTCGAAACCTCTCGCTCATGTATGGGGCCGTCGTTGGCGTGAACGACTTGGAACTCTCGCTTCCCAAAGGAGCCTATGCTCTGATCGGTCCCAACGGGGCGGGCAAGTCAACCCTCATTGGCTTGATCACCGGAGCACTTCGACCCACGCTCGGTAGCCTGCGTGTTCTCGGTGAAAATCCACTTGCTACCCGAACACTGCAGCAGCGCATAGGGGTATGCCCGGCAACGGAACTGTTGGTTCATGGCGTGACTTCATTGCAGTGGCTGGTTCTGCTGCTGCGCATGTCCGGATGGAGTAGGATTGCTGCGAAAGACCGAGCTTTAGAAGTGCTCGAACAAGTGGGTTTGCAAGATGCGAAAGATCGCTATATCAATACGTATTCGCTCGGCATGCGTCAGAGGTGCAAATTGGCACAAGCCCTCGCCCATCGGCCAGAGTTTTTGATACTCGATGAACCGTTCAACGGACTCGATCCGGTCGGTCGCCATCAGATGACCGAACTTTTGGTGCAGTGGACCAAGTCTGGCAAGAGCCTTCTGCTTGCGAGCCACGTGCTGCATGAAGTCGAGCAGGTTACCGACTCGTTCATGCTCATCTTCGGAGGCAGGCTTCTTGCCAGCGGCACAGCAGGCGAATTGCGACGGCTCTTGGCCGATCTCCCGCAAGACATCGTCGTCCAATCCGAAACCCGAGATCGTCTAGCATCCTTGCTTGCCGAAAAACCATGGATTCGTGCGGTGCATCGCGACTCGGCTCCCAATCGCTTGGTGTTGACCGTCGATCGTCCGATGGAGCTTTATGAGGCCTTATCGCAGTGGGCCAGCAGTGGCCAAGTATCCATCGAGCGGATCACCGGAAGCGACGGGGACATCAGTACTCTGTTTCGTCTGCTAATATCTCGCCATCGAGGCGAGCGAGCCTATCAAAACCCTGGAGCCCATCGATGAATCCAGAATCGTATGACCAGACTCCCAGTGGGGGGCTGTTTAAGCGGCTAGCAAGGTCGATTCCTGGGGTGATCGACTACGAGCTTAGGCGTTCCTTTACACCGGCTCGTATTGCGATGTTCGTGCTCATGGTCGCGATACCGACGGCTTTGATGATCGCCGTAGCGAACCTCACCCCACAACGAGTCCGCAATGAGAAAGAAACCGACTTGGCCTATTGCTTGTTCCTGTACTTTCTGATCCCGCAGATCTTAACGTTGCTAGGGATGCTGGTTTTGGCTTCTCCAATCGTACAGGCCGAGCTCGAGGGCCAATCGTGGCTTTATAGTTTGATACGCTACCAAGGTCGTCGCGCGCTGTTGCTTGGTAAGTACGCCGTTGCGGTGCTATGGACAACGTGTGCTGGAATTCTTGCGACGAGCATTGCGATACCGTTTTTGCCCTTAGAGGCCCCGTTTAGAACATGGGGCACGATCAGTTTGTTATGCCTGCTTGCCTCGATCGCTTATGGTGCTCTGTTTTGCCTCATCGGGGTCATTTTTCAAAAGCGAGTGATGGTCATTTCGTTTATTTATGCGTTGGTTGCCGAAGGTCTTTTGGCATGGATACCGGCCGTGATCAATCAGTTCACGATATCTTATCGGCTCCGATCGATCCTTTTTCGTTGGCAAGACATAGCTGTCGATAGATACCTCCCGACCGATGGAATGGTGAGCAATGGGATGGTCGCAAGCGATCCGAGCGGATGGGTGCAGATCGGATGGGTGTTAGGTATCTCAGCGGGGCTATTGCTCCTGGCGCTGCTGCTGATCGAATGGATCCAATACAGTTTCCAATCCGAGCTTTAGGATATTGATGCTGATTTCTCCGAAATCAGCCGGTATTGGTAGGGCAAACCTCCGAGCCCTTGGGTATCGATGCCATTGCTCTGACCTTGGTTTTGGGCTTATTTGATTAAACCACCTTGAGCATCGGAGTGGGTTGAAGTAACGGGCACTCCGATTGGCCAACGGCCATAATCACCATAGCCAGGGGCATCGCCCCTGGAGAACTATTTGCGATTGCGGAACTGCTGGCGAAGCTCGACGGTGATCGCTTGCAAGTGCTCGAGCGACTGATCCTCCAGCGTCGCTTCATCGCTGATCGGCAAACCCAAAATCTCCTGCAAAGTTTGGATCAAGTGGATCTCGCCTTCCTTGAGGCCTTCTTGCCGCCCCTCCTGTCGTCCCTCCTGAAGGCCTTCTTGAAGGCCCTCCTGTCTGCCTTTTTTGATATATTGATCGGCGATTGAACCTGGCTCGTATTGCATTGGAAATATCTTTTCGATCGTCATCTCAAGGACCTCCACAGGTATCGATGGACTCACTGCCGAAATGTAAACCACCACCGCTTTCAAGTGCCCAAGGTGCAACTCCCCATCGCCACTCTCAAGCAAACAACGCAATAGGAACTCAAGCTTATCCTGAAAGTCCCTGCTGCGTCCATATTTTAGCAAACCAAGGATACTTTGCAAAAAGGGCTCCCTGGCCAGCGATTCATCCGGAATCCGACCAATGTCCAATACCGGATAAGCCAACCGAACTCCATATTCAAACAGCTTTCTAGGTCCTCCGATGAGCTCTTCAAGGCTCACCGGAGCTGACCAAGCCTCCTGGCCATGGTAGACCACCAGCGGAA
>JBJSXX010000266.1:0-6403 GCA_046086605.1 Pirellula sp.
AGTTCTTCGGCCAAACTCGATTGGAAAGTCGGTGCGCAAAGCATCGAGCTTGCGAGAGCCGCAAGCAGCGATTTCCTAAAACCAAATCGGCGAGAGATTCTCGACTTCGTATTCATTCTTTTTTTCTTTCCAGGATAAGGAAGTGGTCGTCGGGCTCATTCCAGAGGCTTTCAGCCCAAGGAAATATTAGAAGATCGGTCAATTGCAAGCAACATAGATGCGCGGATTCTTGGACGTTGTGTGCAAGAAATCCATCCCAAGAAAACCTCAGAAAAAAGCGAATTTTTGGGGATTCGGACCCTGGGGCGGTTAATTGCCTGATTTGCCGCTGGAGACGAACTCTTTGCGATTGAGTTTGCCATCGCCATCGAGGTCGAACTTGCCAAACCGTTCCTTGGCTTGTTCTGGATCTTTTTGGCCCGCCATAAACTCAGCATTGGACAAGAATCCATCGGTATTGGAGTCCTTTTTGGTGAACAACGCATCACGATCCGTCTGCTTGGCTTGACCCGATGTAGCTTTCTGGCTGGATGTTGCCGACTTGACCGGAGCCTTGGCTGCTGGATGGGTTTCAAGGAGTTTTCGCAATCCAGCCACAACCTGGGGGGCATCGTGGGCAAGGTTCTTTTTTTCCGTGGGGTCGCTCTGATAGTCGTACAGTTCCCAATCGGACAAATCATTCGGGGCATCCCAAGCTTTCCACTGAACTAATCGGTAACGTTCGGTTCGAATCGATCTGCCGAGAACTTGACCAACTCCCTCTTTGCTTCTTGGATAGACCTGGATCGCATGATCTCGATGGCTCTGGGTTGGGTTATCCAGGATATTTGCAAAGCTTTTGCCATCGAGCGTGCTAGGGACTTCGATCCCTGCCAGATTGCAAAGAGTTGGGTAGATATCGACCGATTCAATGATCGCCTTGCTCGATGCCCCTTGTGCTTTCCCTGGTGCAGAGACGATCACTGGGATTCGTGTGGCTTGCTCATAGTTGCTATGCTTGCACCACATACCATGGTCGCCCAGGTGCCAACCGTGATCTCCCCAAAGAACGACGATCGTGTTATCGGTCAGCCCCAATTGCTCGAGCCTCGAAAGTACTCGCCCAATTTGGTGGTCGGTGAAGCTGACCGAAGCGAGGTATCCGTGGATAAGTTCTCGTTGAAGAGATTCTGGAATCGGACCTTGGCTGGGCATGTTGGAGTAGGCGCGAAGCTCACCGCTGTTTTGAGGAGCATAGGCAGGTGCACCCTCGGGCGTTTGCTGATACTCGGCAAGTTCGATTTTATCTCGATCATAAAGATCCCAGTATTTTTTCGGCGCAACAAATGGCAGGTGAGGTTTGAGGAATCCGACGGCGAGCAACCACGGTTGATCGGATTTGGACTTGTCTTCGAGAGCATCGATGGCAGCTTGGGCAATCATCCAATCGTTGTAGAGTTCTTCAGGGGCATCGGCCGATTCAAATGCGGCAGCTTTGGAGTTGTCTTTAGAGTTGACCAAATTCTGGTTCTCGGTGAGTTGGTAGTTACGCCCCTTGGGTTTAAACGATTCGGTGCTCCATGAAGCCGCATCGTCGGTGTTGCCGTGCCCGACATGAAAGATCTTTCCAAACGACTGTGTGAAGTAGCCATTGGCTTTGAAGAGTTGCGGTAAAGTCACGGCGTTGGGTGCGCCTTTACGAAAGTTCGTCGGCAAATCATAGATGCCCAGGCTCTGTGGTCGAAGTCCTACCAGCAGAGCGTTTCGCGATGGAGAGCAAACCGCTTGATTGCAATAGGCTCGTTCGAAGAGTACCCCTTGCTTGGCAAGACCATCGATCGATGGGGTTTTCGCAAGTGGATCTCCGTAGCACCCAATGCGGGGTTTGAGATCATCGATACAGATCAAGAGCACATTCGGTCGCTTGGTTGATACAACAGGCTCGCTAGCCAATAGATTCACGCAAGTCGATGCCAGAAAACCACAGCAAGACATCAAGAGGCAAAAGGGTATTTTCATCTCTACAAACCTTTCGATCGAACTTTGGATTTTTTGCCACTCCTTTTGGCCCACGCCTACAGAAAGAGCTTGGGATGGAGTCGGCATCCCTAAAAACCCTGGAAGATTGTATTTTCTACGTTCGTGGTAGTGGATCTAAATGATACCGCCTAGAATATGCAGACTTAATCAGCTACTTCAAAAACCTGTTCAATTTTACCGATTTCTCACCAGCGCCCGCCGGGAAGCCCTTTGAATGCCGAATCTTTCTTTGCATCGTTTGCGTTTTGAATGCATGGTCGCCTTCTGTTACGCCGTATCCTTCGTGCTTGTCCTAGGCTCGGTGAGCTTGGCCCAAGAAACCGTTGCGATTAGCAGCGACACCCAAGTGGTTCTATCGAAGGCACTCACGCAGGCCGGAGAGAATCGCCCCGAGCTGGAAAAGGTGCTCGCCGATATCCCGATCGCTTACAAACAATCCGCCGAATTCCTCATCGCCAACATGCCCCCAAGGGATCTTGCGAGCCTCAAGTCCGATTTTCTCCTGAGCGAAATCGAGTTGGCTCACCGGGCTCTCGAAGCTGCACCTTGGAAGGACACGATCCCCAAGGAGATTTTCCTCAACAATATCCTCCCGTACGTGAGCATCAATGAACGCCGCGATGCGTGGAGAAAGGACTTTCGCGATCGCTTTGCACCTCTTATCGAAGGTGCCACGACTCCGGCACAAGCCGCCGCGATGCTCAATCAGAAGCTTTACCCCATGGTGAAAGTCAAGTACTCGACCCAGCGGGCCAAGGCCGATCAGAGTCCCTACGAATCTCTTCAGTCGGGCCTGGCTTCTTGCACAGGGCTTTCGGTTCTGCTGATCGACGCTTGCCGATCTCTGGCTATCCCCGCTCGATTCGTCGGAACTCCACTTTGGTCGGACAATAGCGGCAACCATTCGTGGGTCGAGGTTTGGGACAACGGTTGGCATTTTACCGGCGCGGCCGAGCCCACCGGCGATCAGCTCGATCAAGCTTGGTTTATCGGGCGAGCCTCGACGGCCAAACGCGACGACCTGAGGCATGCGATTTACGCGGTCAGCTTTCAACGCACACCCCTGAAGTTCCCCATGGTTTGGGATCGATCGATCGACTACATCTCAGCGGTCAATGTCACCGATCGCTACACTAGTATCGGTCTCAAAATCCCTGACGGATCGCAAATGGTTTCCTTTCGCGTGATCGATGCGGCAAACTCCCAACGCGTGATCGCTTCATTGAAAGTTTTCGATCAAGCAAACCAGCTTGTCTCCGAAGGAAAAACCAAAAATGAATCCTACGACGCAAACGACCATCTCCATTACTATCTCAAACAAGGCGAAAAATTCCGTGCGGAATTCGAGTTCGAAGGCAAAAAGGTTGCAAAGGAGTTTTCTGTTTCAGATCGACCTGAATTGATCGACTGGAAAGTCAATTTGTCGACCAAGGGATCGGATCCCATCGAGGATCTCAAGGCTTATTTGGCTACTCCTGCGGATGCTCGCGGATCACTGGTAGAGCAAGCCTTCGCAGCCAGCCCGCTGACGCTTGCTCAGACCAAGCAGGCTGAGCAAATGCTCGTGGCCGACTATCAATCCAGGACCAAAGCGGCGCGGCAAGCAGAATTTGATCGCAAGATCATCGAGCTCGATGGTTTGAAGATGCCTTTCGAGTACAAAGTCTTTGGCGATAAGCCGCAAGCAGGGCGGAGTCTGTATATCTCGATGCACGGAGGCGGAGGGGCTCCTGCCCAAGTCAACGACAGCCAATGGGAGAATCAAAAGCGACTCTACCGGGTCGACGAAGGTGTGTATGTTGCGCCCCGTGCTCCGACGAACACTTGGAACCTTTGGCACGAAGGGCACATCGATCGATTCTTTGATCGGCTCATCGAGGACTTCGTTCTGTTTGCCGATGTGGATCCCGATCGAGTCTATCTGATGGGTTACTCCGCCGGAGGAGATGGTGTGTATCAACTCGCACCCCGCATGGCCGATCGCTTTGCCGCTGCAGCCATGATGGCAGGGCATCCCAACGAAACCTCTCCGCTGGGGCTCAGGAACCTCCCTTTTACCATCCATATGGGTGAAAAAGATGGCGATTACAATCGCAATAAAACAGCCGAAACCTGGAAGGAACTTCTTGCGGATTTAGCGACCAAGGATCCGAAAGGTTACCAGCATTTTGTAAAGATCCATGCAGGTAAAGCCCATTGGATGGATCGCCAAGATGCCGAAGCACTCCCGTGGATGAAAGAATTCACAAGGCAGAAATACCCCGAGCGGATCGTTTGGAAACAAGACGATATCATCGGACGAAGGTTCTACTGGTTGGCCGCCCCAGGAGAAATTCCCGATCGAGCGTTAACAGTTGCCTCCCGCGATGGTCAGACGATCAAGATCGAGCAGTCGGATCTCAAGGAGCTTTCGATCCTCTTGAGAGATGATCTGGTCGATTGCGATCGGGAGATTAAAGTGCTTTGGAATGACCAAGAGGTATTCAAAGGCAACGTCATACGAACCATCGCCTCGATCGATCAGTCGCTCGAGCGTGGCGATCCCAAGGGTGCGTATTTCGCAAAAATCACAATCAAGAATTGAAAGACTGCAGCGATAATTAAAAGCGGAACGGCGCGAGCGGTCCGGTTAAAATCATACGAAATCGTGGGCTTTCCACCACTCACCGGAGTGCCTGCGCACCTCCGCTAACATGGATTTAATTTCATTCATCTTAAATCATAATGCCAATCAAATCACGGACTAGTTTTCGCAGAGCACTCGCTTTGGCATCGCTTGCGATGTTCGTTTCTACGCCTCTTTTCGCACAATCGGTTGAACCATCGACAAGCATCGATTTTGGCTTGCAAATCCGACCGATCCTCTCGGAACACTGCTTCCATTGCCACGGGCCCGATGAAGCTCATCGCCAAGCAGACTTGAGACTGGATCAAGAGGATTCGGCTAAACGAGTAAGGGATGGCAAGCAAGCGATCCATGCTGGGGCAATCGCGCTGAGTCAGATCATTGAACGCATCGAAAGCGACGATCCAGACTTGGTCATGCCTCCGCCATCGGCAAGGAAAACCGTTACGCCCGAGCAAAGGGAATTGCTCAAGCGATGGATCGAGCAAGGTGCCCAGTGGGGAAGTCATTGGGCCTTTGAATTGCCAAAACGATCGCCATTACCGTTGTTCGAGGACATCGATCCGAAGAAAGCCGCCTGGGGCAATTCGGCCATCGATGCTTGGGTGCTCGACTCGATGCGCAAACAGGGACTTGATCCTGCCCCTGCTGCCGATCCCTACACGCTCGTGCGACGCTTGTGGCTGGACATCGTTGGTTTGCATCCCGACCCGGTTCGTGTCGAGCGATTTGTCGCTGAATACCAAAAGAACCGACATCAAGCGATCGAATCGATGGTCGGAGAATTGCTCGAACATCCAGGTTTCGGCGAGCATTGGGCAAGGCTATGGCTGGACTTGGCTCGCTATGCCGATACCAAAGGCTATGAAAAGGATCTCAAGCGGGATTTCTGGCCCTATCGCGATTGGGTGATCCAAGCTCTCAATGCCGATATGCCTTACGATCAGTTCACGATCGAACAACTCGCAGGAGATCTGCTTGAAAATCCCACGACGTCGCAGCGCATCGCCACCGCATTCCACCGTGCGACCCTGAGCAACGACGAAGGAGGAACCGACGACGAAGAGTTCCGGATCGCTGCAGTCAAAGACCGGGTCGATACGACGCTGCAGGTCTGGATGGGATTGACGATGGGATGCGCCAAGTGCCATTCGCACAAGTACGATCCGATTTCGATCGAGGACTATTACAGATTCTACGCCATCTTCAATCAAACCGAAGATGCCGATCGCTACGACGATGAACCACGCATGCCGGTTCCTTCGTTCGCTCAGCAGTCGCAACTTGCCTCGTTGCAAAATCAAAGGTTACAACTCGCCGGTGAGTTAGACAGATTGCGTGGGGAAGTCCAAGCTCAGGTCGATCAACGATGGCTTGTGCCTAAACCCTTAACGGTCAGCGCTCAGAGCCAAGTGCCATTGATAATCGAAGCCGACCAATCGATACGGGCTATTGCGGATCGACCCGCGACGGACCAGTACGAGGTCCGCTTGGAAATACCTGCGGGTCGATACCGATACCTCAAGCTAGATGCTCTGATGGCCAAAGCCAATCCGAACGATGCCGCACCTCGGTTGGGGCTCAACGCGTCAGATCCGAATTTTGTAATCAACGAACTAGCGGTCTATCTGAAAAGCCCCAGTAACCAAACGAAACTTGCGATGCAAAGCGTCAAGGCTAGCTTCGAGCAAAACGGTTGGCCCTTGAAAGGGGCCGTCGATGAAGATCCCAAGACGGGGTGGGCCGTTTCACCCAAGC
>JBJSXX010000267.1:0-37640 GCA_046086605.1 Pirellula sp.
CGATTTTGGATAACTTCTGCTGGGGCAATACCGATCGACCCGAGACGCTCGGCTCACTGGTTCGCGCTGCGATCGCTTGCCATGATCTCGCCGTCGCTTGGAAAACTCCGTTCATCAGCGGAAAAGACAGCCTCAATAACGAATTCACTTGGATGGATCCCCAAGGAACCAAGAAATCGATCGCAATCCCTTGTTCACTTCTCATTAGTGCGATGGGTCAAATCGACGACGCAAGTCAAGCCGTCACGATGGATCTGAAGAAAGCGGGCAATGCACTCTACTTGGTTGGTGTGACGCGGAACGAACTGGGCGGATCGCATGCAGCGATGCTCCTGGGTAAAGATGGTGGCCATGTGCCCAAGGTCGATGCGGCTCTCGCGATGCGATGCTACGAAAGTGTTTATCGCGCGATCCAAAACAAACTCGTTACCTCATGCCATGATCTGAGCGAAGGTGGATTGGCGGTGGCTCTGAGCGAGATGGCGTTTGCAGGAGAACTCGGACTCGATGTGGATTTATCGAAGTACCGCGCATCGAATTTTGTCGATGCCAGTGTCGCTCTTTTCTCGGAGTCCAATAGCCGACTGCTGATCGAGGTGCCCGAGTCACAGTGCAAGGCCTTTGAAAGTCAAATGAGCGGTCTGCCCGTCGAACGCATCGCGACTGTCACTCAGTCGCCCAAGGTTCGGGTCGCTTGCGATAGCCAAGTGCTTATCGATATCGATTGGAACGAACTGCGAGACGTTTGGCGATCGCCCCTGGATTTCGCTTAGACACCGATCAATGAAACAACCCATGAAGGAACCATTGCTTAGTGCTTAGGTCTTGGTAGATCCACCACCAGGTTCCTGAATCGAGTGCGACGCGAAAGTAATTGCGTCGAAGAGTTGGTCCAGACCACCAACTGCTTTCGATCCTCTCAGGGCCGATCGATTGGGTGATCGCGATCCCCTTGTTTGGCTCCGTTGCCAATCGGGTTTGAGTAGGAACTCCCATCGAGTCGCACTCGACCTCGATGCGAGTAGGATTTGCGAGCAGTTGTGTTGGTCGAGTCCAAACACCGTCGGTACCAGGGACGACCGATCGCGTGTTCTGATAATCTTCAATGGGTTTCTTGCGAAGTTTCCGTTCGGTCGATTGCTGACTACCGTCGTTGCGCATGCCGGTGAGGGGTTTGAATTTCGTCTGACGCTCGGGGATCGGGTCTTGGAGGAGCGAAAGTCCAACGACTTGATTTCGACCGAGTCTTGCTGTGAGTCCATCGATGAGCTTTGCGGCTTCGTCGCGGTACTTAAGAGTTTGACAGTCAAACAGGGCGTTTTGTTTCCATCGCATGGGAGATGTCCAGGGAACTTGGACCAGAACCTGTTTGATCCCCAGGTTTTTGCTCAGCAGGGGTGGGTTTCGTTCCAAGCAACCTTGGATGAGCCACAGTAGGTGCTTGGGGTCGTCACTGGATTGGTAGAGCCCGAGTTGAATCACATGGCTAGGAACGGCACGCTTGGAAGCCTCCTGAACTTGCATGGTTAAGACTTCGAGTCCCAAACGAACGACCAATCGCCAAGCACCATGACCGATCGATTCGAGTTTGCGGCAGACTTGAGCGACGCATTCTTGGATCACCTCCTGAAGTTCGTCCAACACGAAGATCGGATGTTCAAAATCCAGACACACTTCAAGCGGTTCTCCTGTCGAGCGAACCGAGATCGGTTCGGATCGAGCATGGAGGCATTGGTCGATTCGATCGAGCAAGCGGCTACCAAAACGCGAGGTCAGCGATTGCCTTGGGAGAGCTTCGAGCGAATGGATGTTTCGAATCCCAAGCCGATGAAGTTTAGCCACCGTTTCAATATCGAGCCTCAGGGCTTCGATCGGCAGGTCGCTCAAGGTTTTGCTTGCAGGACCATGCTCGATGATGCTCACGCGATCGCAGTGGGTAAGCGATTGCTTTAGCGAAAATTCCTGTTTCTCGATCTTGAGCATCGTATCGCTGATTTGTTTGCGAAACGCGTAGTTAGAGACGGCCCAAGCTTGCCCGACACTATCGGCAATCCCAATGCATGCAAGAAGGCCTTCGCCTACAAGCCACTGTTGGAGTTGATCGGCCATGGCGGACTCCCCTCCGTACCAACTTTCCAGACCGGTGATATCCATGAGGACCGACTGGGGCTGGAGGATCGAGCGTCCGGCCCAGAGGTTCTTTTCGATCGGTTCGACACCGACAAGAGGGCTAAATTGCATCAGCCGTTCGGTTAGTCCATAAATTTCTTCGAGGTCTTCATGCGGATCGTGTTCGATCCATTCCCAAGGCAATTGGGAGATGCTTCCCGCAATCGATTTGGCTTGGGTCGCCGTCATGTTAGGGAGGATCCCCAGCGATCGGGCGGTTGCGTTGGCAGCACAGACCAATCGACCTCGGCGTGGGTCTTGGCCAAGCAGAACTGTTGCAGCAGCGGGCTGTGCGTTTGGCTCGTTAGCTTGCCGCCACGTTGGGGCGGCGAGGCGCTGCCAAGGCCAGTTGGGCAGCCAGATGCTCAGCACTCTTCGGTGACTTGCGTTCATCGCAATGTTTCCACTCTCCTTGAGCATCGATTCCCAAACGAACGCGTCGGGTGCTTTGGAAACCCGGTGCGCGAAGCAGTTCCAAGTCGAACCAACGCTCCATCAGTACCGATGGGACGCTCGATGGCGATAAAGTCATCGTTGATAAAGAGGAACTGGTTGCTCGAGTCGATACGGATTGAACCTGCCACTGAACCTCCGCCCAGCTTGGATTGCGTTTCGCAGATACTTGGTCTCTTAAGAATATACCCAGTCCCCCGCCCTGCTCTACTGCCAGTTGCAAACGTCTTGCCGAGCGATCATCGAGCTCGTTTACAGGAGAGATCAGCGCCCCGACGGCAGGACTTCGTAGGGCTTGATCCAAACCCCAAACCCAATCGGCAGCGTTCTCGGATCGGATCACGATGAGCCGCTCGAGTGGGATTTTCAAAGCCACCAGACTCGGTGCGCAGAGTCTTCGATGCGAATCGACGACCACCAGGTATTTGCCATCTTCGAGCCAAGGCTTGGCGATCTTCAAGGCCAGGCTCAGCCCGCCCCAGCCCGAGGTCCGAGGTTTGTGTTTGCAAGTCAGTTCCAGCAGGCTACCGGCGGCATATCCACCCGAGGGCAAGCATCGGTCCATCGGCTGGCATCCGCTTGAAACGTGGACACCTTGAGGCCGATGGGCTGTCTGAAGCGTGCGGATCTCTTGGGCCAGTTCCTTGACGAGTGTCCCTTTTCGGCTGAGCAAATCGGTTTCGAGCATGGGAGGAAGATCTGCGTTAAAGACGGTGTCAAACCAGCCAGGACAAGCACCAAGCAATCGAATCAAGCAGTCTCGAATGCTAGCATTGCGATTGGGTATCGTCCACGATTTTCGCTGGGGATTCCCAAGTAGAGCTTGGGCCAGTGACACCTGAGGTCACGACTGGAAAAAAGATCGCCAGAAATTAACGTGATTTAAAGTCGCTTAAAAGCTTGACAAAGGAGTCTCTTTTTCCGAAAATCAAACGCGTTGGGAGTTTAGTCGCTAGAAAAGACTGAATTCTTGGCGGAGCACCTTTTCCATCACCAGACGCGAAAAATCCGAAGGACCTGATTTTATGGGGCAATCGATACGTTTCGCTGGGGCTTGTCCTAACTGCTCGAGAGCTATGTTTGTAGCAGTTCATCCGCGTTGCGACACCATACGGTGCGATACGTCAGATCAGACACCGACGGTCAAGTGTTATGGATGCGGCGTTGTCTGGAAACTCCCCAGCGAAGTCAAACCGCAGGCTCAAAACCCGATCCTGCATCCGCCGTTGTCTCTCTTGGATCAGCGGGTCGAGTCACTCTTGCAAGCTGCCGACGAGCAATTAGCCCAGTAGGGTTCATCCTACAAGAGTACCCCTCTTATCTTTTTGCCTGCCATTTTTTTGCCTGCCCATTGCTGGCTCGCGAATATTTGCCTACACAAGAAACTGCTTGGCCGAGATCGTTTTCTTTGGGCAGGCTGGAAGGGACGATGCGAACGTCGCACCATAAGGTTTGGTCGACATGCGGGGGTCCGTCACGAGGACGATTCCAGAGTCGCTGGCCGTGCGGATCAGGCGACCGAACCCTTGTCGGAATTTGATCACGGCTTCAGGAAGTTGGAAATCTCGAAATGGGTTCCCGCCACCTTGGCGGATGGCTTCCAAGCGGGCTTCGAGCAATGGGTGATCGGGGACACTGAAAGGAAGTTTGGTGATCACCACTAGTTTGAGCGCATCGCCTGGGACATCGACACCTTGCCAGAAGCTTTCGGCACCAAAGAGAACCCCGCGAGGATGATCTTTAAAGGCTTGCAAGAGTTCGGTGCGTGGCATCCCATCGGCTTGGGAATAGGTGGCAAGGTTTTGTTGTGCCATCCATGGCGCGAGTGCTTGGCTGGTTCGTCGAAGTGATTCGTAGGACGTAAACAGTACGAAAGCATGCCCATCGAATCTTTGAATGTAGTGTTTCAACGCCGGGATCAGTGCATCTTCGTAGCGATTCTTCTCCACCGATGGATCGGGCAGATCGGTCAGCATGTGGAGTTCGGCGAGCTTTGGATAATCAAAGGGGCTACCGACTTGAAGACTCGGAACGCCCAAGGCACCGATACGACGTTGAAAGAAATGGAAAGCCGGATCGTCCTTTTTGATCTGAGGTTGATCGATGGTTTCCGATTGCTTCGTCGCGATCGTAGCGCTTGCCATGATCACGCTGGGTATTTTCTGAAAGAGATGTTCACGCAGATAGTTTCCAACATCCAGGGGGCTGCTTCGGAGAGTCAGTCGGACAAAGTTGCGAGACGAGCCACGCGATTCTTTTTTCTCGTACCAATAGACCGCTTCGGTCTCTTTTTGGGTCAGCCAAGTCTCTAGGCTATTTCCAAGCACCAGCAATCGGTTGGAGGCCGACATCATGTCGAGTTTATTATTCGCATCTTTGATATCTTTGCCGTATCGCTCAAGCTCGGCGGCCAGTTCTTTGAGTCCTTGAGGCAGGTCGGTTTTTACCGGGACGGGAGTACGGAGTCGACCGTTGGCCGGTGCGTCCGAGGCGGCCCATTGGACGAAGTCATCGACGAACGCGTCGAGCGATTCCATGCAAGCGTAGCTGAGTTTTTGGAGTTGCCTTAGGCCCAGAGCAACCAAGGTTCCTTTATCGTTGCGAGGGTTGTAGAGTTTGCGAAGGGTGTAGTCGATTTGCGAGTTGCTGACGGTCAGTCCAAGATGTTCACCAGCGACATTTTCCATCGTGTGGCATTCGTCGAAGATGACCGCATCGTAGTTTGGCAGGAAGCTGCCGCCTTGGGCTCGGACTGCAAGGTCGCTGAAGAATAGGGCGTGGTTGACGACTAAGATTTTGGCGTTAGCAACACGGCGTCTTGCCGCGTAGTAAAAGCACTTGTCGAAAGACTTGCACAGACGACCCATGCAATTGCCTGAATCGCTCGATAGTTCATCCCAGAGCAGTCCGCTGGGTCGAAACGAGAGGCTCGATAAGCTGCCGTCGGAGGTCGATTCGGACCATTGCTCGATTTCTTTGAAGTTTTCGAAATCGCGTTCGTCATGCAGGAGACTCCCGAGTCGGGATCGGGCAACTTGCATGCGTCGCAGGGAGATGTAATTGCTGCGTCCTTTGACCAGCACGGAGGTGAACTCGCGAGGGATAACAGCGTTTAGCAGCGGGAGATCTTTGGCGATGAGTTGTTCTTGGAGACTGATGGTATGGGTGCTGATGACGATGCGTCTGGTTTTTGGATCTTCGTTCGGATTATCTGTGGGTTGGGTTTTTTCGAGGTTAGCTTCGTCGGAGGTGGCAAAGAGGATTGCCGGGACGAGGTAGCCGAAGCTTTTTCCTACACCGGTACCGGCTTCGACAATCAGATGCTTACGCTTTTCGAGGGCTTGGGTAACAGCCAGCGCCATTTGGAGTTGTTCATGGCGGTGTTCGTAGTTGCTGATACGTCGTGAGATACTACCGCCTGGGCCCAGAACTGACTCGAAATCCAGATCGCTCATGGGTGCTTAGGGGAGGCGGTGTAAAAGGGGGAATGATCAATATGGAAAGCAAGGAATCCCCGCCCCAATCGGATTGTACCACGGTTGCCCTAAACCGTGTACACCATCCAAAGTTGCACGGTAATCCTCAACCGTGCGCAACGACCGCGCGAGCAGGCTTTAGGCTACAGGCGTCAGACCTCAGGGAGCAATCCACCATGCGCATACCGACCTGCGAGCATCAATTCAACAAAGTTCCTATGCCCACGAACCCATCATGACCGATCAGCCTGAAAACAAATACGAGCTATTGCGATCAATCAAGCCACACACGCACCGCTATGCCCTTCGGGATTCGAGTTGCTCAATGACCCAATCGGTCAACTTACCAGGCAACGGAAATCGTAGGAGCAAGACCAATATCAATATCGCAGGCACTAAAACGAACCATTGCGGAACGTCCTTGACCAGTTGAAATGAAATGGCAGAGAAAATGATTCCGGTTTCCAGCATCGCGTAGCCGACGATGTGGGAGACTTGATAAGCAGTTGATAGCTGACTGGCCGTTCGCTCATCGGGACTCGGTCTCATACTTCGCACGAGCACCGGAACAATAAAGGAGGGGACCACTGTAAAAGCAGCGACGATCAAAAACAACAAAGGGACGGGTGCATTGTTGCCTGCAATGTTTCGGCTTAGGAAGTAAAAAAGAGCCAATAGAAAAGAGGCTCCCACCACGAAATTCAGATGGACGATCTGCAAACCCAGTTCTTTGGGTTTCAACTCCACCCGCAATGCATCGATCCGTTCACGAGTAAGCTCTTCTTTTGATTCCAGCATGATCGATCCTGTTACTAACCCTAGCCTTCTTCATCACCGCGAAGTTTCGCAAGCACGCTGAAATCTTCGAGCGTCGATGTGTCTTGCACACTCTCCTTGCCCGATGCAATATCGCGTAGCAACCTTCGCATGATCTTACCACTTCGCGTCTTGGGCAACATCGTCGTAAAGCGAATTTCGTCGGGAACCGCTAAGGCTCCGATCTCCTTGCGGACGTGCTTCTTGAGTTCGTCGCGGATCGATTCATCCGGTGCATGGTTCTTTAGTGTTACAAACACGGCGATCCCCTGCCCTTTGATCTCATCGGGACGCCCTACGGCCGCCGCTTCGGCCACCGAGGGGTGGCTGACGAGCGCACTTTCTATCTCGATCGTGCTGAGTCTGTGCCCTGACACGTTGATGACATCATCGATCCGACCCATGATCCAGTAGTAGCCGTCATCATCGCACCGCGCGTTGTCCCCGGTAAGGTACATCTGCGGGACGCGTTTCCAGTACGTCTCCTTGAATCGCTCGTCGTCGCCCCAGACCCCACGGAGCATGCCTGGCCAAGGCTTCTCGATGCACAGCATGCCACCTTCGTTGGTTCCGACGTTGGTCAAGTCTGCATGCAGGATACGAGGGATAATCCCAGGCAGTGGCTTGGTGCATGAACCGGGCTTGCAAGGAATCGCACCTGGAAGCGGGGACATCATGATACCACCGGTTTCGGTTTGCCACCAAGTATCGACGATCGGACAGCGGCCCCCGCCGATCTTGTTGTAATACCACATCCATGCCTCGGGATTGATACCTTCGCCGACGCTACCAAGGAGTCGCAAGCTCGATAGATCGTGCTTCTCGACGTGGTGATCACCCCACTTGATGAAGGCTCGGATGGCCGTCGGTGCGGTGTAGAGGATCGTGACTTTGTACTTTTCGATCAGTTCCCAGAAGCGATCTTCGGCGGGCCAGTTTGGGGCACCTTCGTAGAGGACTTGGGTGGCACCTGCCGAGAGTGGGCCATAGACGATGTAACTGTGACCGGTGATCCAGCCGCAGTCGGCCGTACACCAGAAGATGTCTTGTTCGGGTTTATGGTCAAAGACCCATTCGAAGGTTCGTTTGGCATAGAGGTTGTAACCTGCGGTGGTGTGTTTGATCCCTTTGGGTTTACCGGTCGAGCCCGAGGTGTAGAGGATGAACAGTGGGTCTTCGCTATCGAGGGCCACAGCGGGGAAATCATCGGGTTGGCCCTGGGTCAGTTCGTGCCACCACAGATCGCGTCCTGAGTGCATTTTCGTATCGTTTCCGGCTCGCCGCAGAACAATGCAATGCTCGACACTGGGGCTCTTGGCCAGCGCTTCATCGACCGTTTGTTTGAGGGCAAGGAGCTTTCCGCGTCGCCAGCCTCCGTCGGCGGTGATCACCAGTTTGGCTTGTGCATCGTTGTTGCGATCGGCGATGGCTTCGGCACTAAATCCGCCGAAGATCACTGAGTGAATTGCACCGATGCGGGCGCAAGCGAGCATTGCCACAGGGAGTTCGGGCACCATGGGCATGTAGATGCTGACGCGATCACCTTTTTGGATCCCGAGCTTGGTCAGGACGGCGGCAAAGCGACTAACTTCTTTGGTCAGCTCTGCATAAGTGATCGTTCGGGTGTCGCCCGGTTCACCTTCCCAGTGAAAGGCGACTCGATCCCCTCGTCCTGCTTGGACGTGGGCATCGAGACAGTTGTACGAGACGTTGGTTTTGCCACCGAGGAACCACTTGGCAAAAGGTTCTTGCCAGTCGAGTGTTTTGGTGAATGGTTCGAACCAGTGCAGGTGTTCGCGGGCCTGGGACTCCCAGAATTTCTCGGTATCTGCGATCGATTGGTTGTAGATCGACTCATAAGCCTGCATCGAGCCGATGCTTGCTTTTTGCGAAAATTCGCTACTAGGTGGGAAGACTCGCGTTTCGTTCATCACGTTGGCGATTTGCTTCGGGGCGTTGGAGTCAGAACCGTGCTGGGAGGTCATCGTTTCCTCGGAGGGAGACAAAAGAGAGGGTAGGGAGAGATAGGGCCAGATAAGACAGAGAGTTGTTGTTTATAAAGGCAGGAATTGAGCCAAGTACCGGTGGCTTTGAACCAGGGCAGCTTTACGATCATCGAGTGAGCCTTCGTAGGCGCGGTCTTCGACTTCAACGCACACGGGGCCTTGATAGCCTGCGTCGCTTAGGACCGAGAAGAACTTGCCCCATTGAACATCGCCGAGTCCTGGGAGTTTGGGGAAATGGTAGAGGTTTGGATGGGCGAAGATTCCGTGCTCATCGACGAGGTGTTGATCCAAGCGGACGTCTTTGGCATGGACGTGGAAGATCCGATCGATGAACTCGCGAATGGGCTTGAGGTAGTCCATGTGTTGGAAGACCAAGTGGGAGGGATCGTAGTTGAGCCCGAGGTTGGGGCTTCCAAGGTCGGCAAACAGGCGTCGCCAGATGGCTGGTGAGCTTGCGATGTTTTTGCCCCCGGGCCATTCGTCAGCGGTGAAGATCATCGGGCAGTTTTCGATACCGATTCGAACGGCGTGCTTTTCGGCAAGATCGATGATGGGCCGCCAGGTTTTGAGCATCCTGGGCCAGTTGTCTTCGACGCCCTTGGTGTGGTCGCGACCGATGAAGGTATTGACTTGGTGGATTCCAAGTCGTGGGGCCGCAGCGATCACGCGCTTGAGGTGTTCGCAACAGCGGTCAGCTTCCTCTTGGTTCGCGGCAAGGCAGTTTGGGTAGTATCCTAGGCCGCTGATGCTGACGTTGTTTTTAGCGGTGAGTTTATGAATCGCGGCGATGCGAGCATCATCGAGTTCCAGGACGTTGACGTGGGTGACGCCAGCGTAGCGGCGGTCGGCCTTGCTAGGAGGCCAGCACATCAGTTCGACGGTTTGGTATCCGATCGAACTTGCCAATTCGATGACTTGTTCGAGGCTCAGTTCAGGAACGATCGCACTAACGAAACCCAGTTGCATCATGGCGATTAGAGTTCCAGGAACAGGCGAGCGGGGTCTTCGATCACTTCTTTGATCGTCTTGAGGAACGTCACTGCTTCGCGACCGTCGATGATGCGATGGTCGTAGGTCAGTGCGATGTACATCATCGGTCGAATGACGACCTGGCCGTTGAGAGCTACTGGACGCTCTTGAATCGAGTGCAGTCCGAGGATTCCGCTTTGGGGTGGGTTGACGATGGGAGTCGAGAGCAGGGAGCCATAGATACCGCCGTTGCTGATCGTGAACGTGCCACCTTCGAGATCTTCGGGCATCAGGCGATTGTTTTTGGCAAGCTCTGCAAAGTCACCGATGGTCTTTTCGATATCGGCAAAGCTCATGCGTTCGACATTTCGCAGGACAGGAACCACGAGACCTTTTCCGCCACCGATGGCGATTCCGATATCGTAGTAGTGACGGTAGACGATGTTGTTTCCTCGGATTTCTGCGTTGACTGCGGGGAAACGTTTGAGGGCTTCGCAAGCGGATTTGGCAAAGAACGACATGAAGCCGAGTTTTGTACCGTGCTTTTCTAGGAATGCATCTTTGTATTTATTACGAAGTTGCATCACAGGCTGCATGTCGACTTCGTTGAAGGTCGTCAGCAAGGCGGCTTCGTGTTGGGCGCGAACGAGTCTCGTAGCGATCGTGCGGCGGATCATGCTCATGGGCTTGACCTCTTCGCTTCGATGTGGCGAACCTTGTTGCAAGGCGGTGGAGGCAGCAGGAAGGCTGAGTGTTGGGGCCAGGGCAGGGGATAGAGGTGTTGGGCTAACGGGGGTTGCCTGAGTGTTGCGCGAAGCTACCGCGTTAGCGACATCTTCCTTGAGGACACGACCGCCAGGTCCGGAGCCTGGGATGGATTCCGCAGAGAGTTTGTTGTCTTCAGCCATACGTCGAGCGGCGGGCATGACGCGCACATCGGCGGGTGCCGTTGGGCTACTGGTCTTGGCCGACGGCGTGCTAGCAGGAGAGGTCGAAGCTGGTTTGGGGGCGGGTTGGAATTCTGCGATCGCTTCGCCGACGGTAGCGAATTGGTCGTTTGGTTTAAGAATTTTTAGGAGGTAACCATCGGCAGGGGCAGATATTTGAACGGAAGCTTTTTCGGTTTCCAGATCTACAAGGTCGGTACCGGCCGAGACCCACTCACCCTCCTTTTTGAGCCATTGACTGATTTGGACCTCGGAGATGCTTTCACCGACGGCGGGAACGACGATAGGGGTCATAGGAATACGGACAGTGGGTGGATAGATAGTTAGGGGAGCATGCTGAAGGCAAACTCAACTTCCCGAAATCATAGCTTAAAGGCAAATTTGCTCCAACACACACAAGCCTATCGGGCGGTTTCTTTTGGAACTGAAGTTTAGTGAATTTTTTGGTTCAGTCGGAGCTTGGCTTAGTGGGGTCGGCTCCGTGGGGTCTGTCCCCTCGCAACCCAAAACGGGTGCCTGGCACCTATCGGGCCGGCGTTTCGGGGGATCTTACGCAAGGGATTCGTCGCAAAGTCCAGAGGGGCCAGGGCTGTAGCTAGAGCTGTAGCTACTGGAGTGCCAGTCTTCAATTAATTTTCAAAAAAGTTCGAATTTCAGACCAAGTCCCCTTTTTGGAAGCCCAGGCCTTGCTACACTAGGGGCCCTAGGTTGAGCTAGGAAAGTGGCTTTTTTGGTCTCGTTCCGCAACGCATTCCAGCGATGCCGTAGCTCACAGCAAACACCATTCCGGAGCCGTTGAGGGAATTGCTTTGATATTCCGTGATCGTATTCCTCAGCCTCCAAGTGGTCTCTTTAGCAGGTTCGCGCGATTGGATCGGCGAAGCATTGTCTGTGCGGGTCTTCTTTCCGAATACGGAGGATTTTCAATGAAGTCATCGATTCATCGGATAGTCGGACGAATCAAACCCGCCCCCTGCCTAGGAGTTTTTGTCAGGTCAAAGAACTGACAAATCTCAAGGCGATCAGAAAAGTCGGCTCGTTTTTGATCGTCATCGCTCCCTTCCCTCGGCATCCTGTGTCCTGGATTACGAGCCCCCGCCCTTTTTGATTTTCGAGTGTTTGTATCCCTTAACCGATAGAACTTCCTAGTTATGGCGACATCATCGAAGCGACGACTGCAAACTTCTGAAACACGTGTTTTCGGTTCGGGACGCAGTCAGTTTCCGATCCCCAACCTGACGGTGCTCCAAACCGCTTCCTACGAGGCTTTTTTGCAGGAAGATATCGCGCCAGATAAAAGGAAGAATCAAGGACTTGAAGCGGTACTTCGCGAAGTCTTTCCTATCTCGAGCTACGACAACACCGCGAGCCTCGAATTCCTTCGATACGAACTGGGCAAGCCACGGTATACACCAGAAGAGTGCCGGCAACTGCGTCTGACCTACGGCAAGCCGCTCAAGGTTTGGCTTCGTCTGAACCGCCAACAACCCCTCGAAGAAGAAGTGTTTTTGGGTGATATCCCCATTATGCTCGGTGGTGGTGAGTTCATCATCAATGGAGCAGAACGGGTCGTCGTAAGTCAATTGCACCGTTCGCCTGGGGTGGATTTCGTCGAAGAATCCGAAGGCACCTCGGACCGCAAATTGCCCTCCGCGCGGGTCATCCCTGAGCGAGGTAGTTGGATCGAAATCAATGTCACCAAAAAGGACTCGCTCCAAGTCCGAATCGATCAATCGGGTAAATTCTCCGTCATCACCTTGCTTCGTGCAATGTCTCCTAAACTGAGCACCGATACGGATCTACTCTCGGCCTTCTATACGATCAAATCGGAAAAGATTAGCGACGGTAGGTCGCTTCCAAAAATCGAAAACAAAATCGCTTGCGATGATGTGGTCTTCCCATCGGATCACGAAAGGGCAGGGGAGATCATTGTTGAAGCAGGTCATAAGATCTCTAAGGCAGTCGGTGACATCATCTGCACGAGCGGCGTGAAGTCGGTCGTAGTCATGGAAATGCCGAAGGTGCCTTATTTGCTCAACTCAATGGCCGAGGATAACACCGCAAGCCACGAAGAAGCACTCTTGAGGATCTACCAACGTCTTCGCCCAGGGAACCCACCTGCGTTGGAAAAGGCCAAGCAACTCTTCCACGAAAAGTTCTTCGACATCAACAGGTATCGACTTGGTCGCGTAGGTCGTTTCCGCGTGAATCGAAAACTCGGATTGACTGTTCCCGAAGATGAAATGGCGCTTCGTCCAGAGGACTTGATCGCTTCGATCAAGTACCTGATCGATCTCTTTGATCCCGATAGCGAAGCCCGGTTCGATGACATTGATCACCTGGGTAACCGCCGTCTTCGAACCATCGACGAGTTGGCTTGCGAAGAGCTCCGCAAGGGTTTCCTAAAGCTTCGCCGAACCGTTCAAGAACGAATGAGTCTCAAAGAAGTCCAGGACATGACCCCGAGGTCTTTGGTCAACCAAAAGAGCATTTCGGCGGCCATCGAGTACTTCTTTGGACGCGGTGAACTTTCTCAAGTTGTCGACCAAACCAACCCGCTTTCGCAGCTCACGCATGAACGACGACTCTCGGCACTTGGCCCAGGTGGTTTGAATCGAAAGCGTGCGGGTTTCGAAGTCCGCGACGTTCACATCTCTCACTACGGACGGATCTGTCCGATCGAAACCCCTGAAGGTACGAACATCGGTTTGATCAGTTCCCTTTCGATCTACGCAGGGGTCGACGAGTACGGTTTCTTGATCACTCCTTATCGAAAGGTTTCCGAAGGTCGAGTTACCGACGATGTGGTTTGGTTGCGCGCCGACGAAGAGTCCGATGCTTACATCGCTCCTGCGGACTTGGCCGTCAAGGAATCGGTGCTCGTTCCTGGCCCAGGCCTTATCGCTCGCCACCGCAGCGACTTTGAAATCGTCGCGCCAGAGTCGGTCCAGTACATGGACATTTCTCCTTGCCAGATGGTCGGTGTTTCCGCTGGTTTGATTCCGTTCCTCGAGCACGACGATGCGAACCGTGCATTGATGGGATCCAACATGCAGCGGCAAGCCGTTCCCTTGCTCGTCGCCGAACCGCCCATCGTCGGCACCGGGTTGGAAAAAGAGGTTGCCAAGAACTCGTCGATGGTTGTTCGCGCCCGAAGAGCAGGCAAAGTAACATTTGTCGATGCGACCCGAATCGAAATCGGCACGGACATTTACCACCTCAAGAAGTATCAAGGGCTCAACGAGCGAACCTGCTTGAACCAACGACCGATCATTCAGATTGGTGACAAGGTTGAGAAGGGTCAGATCATCGCCGATGGTGCATCGACTCACCTCGGTGAACTCGCCTTGGGTCGCAACGTTCTTGTAGGCTTCATGTCCTTTGACGGATACAACTATGAAGACGCGATCATCATCAGCGAAGAGTTGGTCAAGCAAGACGTTTACACTTCGATTCACATCGAAGAGTTTGACGTCGAAATCCGCGAAACCAAACTGGGGCGTGAGGAATTCACCCGTGACATCCCCAACGTGAGCGAGAAGGCCCTGAGGAATCTCGACGAATCGGGTATTGTTCAAGTCGGCACGTATGTTCGCCCGGGGGATATCCTCGTCGGTAAGGTTTCACCCAAGAGCAAGACGGAACTGACACCCGAAGAGAAACTCCTTCACGCGATCTTTGGTCGCGCCGGGGAAGACGTCAAGAACGATTCGCTCGAAGTGAGTTCTGGCGTTGAAGGGATCGTCATCGACACCCAGAAATTCTCTCGCCGAATGAGCTTGACCGAAGAAGAGCGAAAGAACTTCGAACGAGAACTCAAGCAAGTCGAGACCGAAGGCAACAAAGAGATTGCCAATGCGTTTGTCGCTTTCGCTGAAGAAATCGAAAAGGCGATCGGCGGCAAACTGACCGACGAAGATGGCACTCCGCTTACCGGCGGTCAGGATCCGAAGTACATCGCCGAGAAAGCCCAAACTTTCAACCTCTCTCGCTTGCTCAACCGCCTCGATGGTGGACTTCATGCGGAGGTTAAGAAGGTTCATAAGAACCAATGGCCTACGGTCGAAGAAGCTCTCGATCTTCGAGATCGACGACTCAATAGCATGAAGCGGGGTGATGAGCTCCGAAGCGGTGTATTGCAAATGGTCAAGGTTTACATTGCGACCAAGCGAGTCATCAGCATCGGTGACAAGATGGCTGGTCGACACGGCAACAAGGGGGTTATCTCCAAGATCTTGCCTGTCGAAGACATGCCTTTCTTGCCCGATGGAACACCTATTCAAATCATGCTAAACCCGCTTGGGGTTCCTAGCCGTATGAATGTCGGTCAGATCCTCGAAACCCACTTGGGTTGGGCAGGTGCCGTCTTAGGTTTCCAAGCCGTCACTCCTGTGTTCGACGGGGCCTCCGAAGAAATCATCAACGATGCTTTGGAATCGGCAGGGCTTCCAAGGCACGGCAAGATCCGACTCTATGACGGTCGAACTGGCGAACAGATGGAGCAAGAGACAACCGTCGGCTACATCTACATGCTCAAACTCCACCACTTGGTCGACGACAAGGTACACGCTCGAAGCACTGGGCCGTACTCGTTGATCACTCAACAACCACTTGGTGGCAAGGCTCGTTTTGGCGGTCAGCGATTCGGGGAAATGGAAGTATGGGCACTGGAAGCTTATGGTGCAGCTTACATTCTCCAAGAACTATTGACCGTCAAGAGCGATGACGTCGAAGGCAGAACCAAGATCTACGAATCGATGGTCAAGGGTGAAAACACCCTCGAATCTGGCACACCAGCAAGCTTTGACGTTTTGACCAACGAGATCCGCGGTCTGGCGCTGAACATGCGACTCGAAAAACGACGGCTATAAAAACCGAAATCGACCTTTTTAGCCCGATCCAATTCATACTCCGAACCACCTTTTAAATATCCGATCCCTGGAGCACTCCTTAAATGGGTAATGTTGCCGAAGCCACCTACGATCGCGTAAACGATTACACCTCGGTCAAGATCTCGCTTGCTCGCCCCCAGGACATTCGTTCCTGGTCGTTTGGTGAAGTCAAGAAACCAGAGACGATCAACTACCGAACCTACCGGCCTGAGAAGGACGGTCTGTTTTGCGAGAGAATTTTTGGCCCTGAGAAGGACTGGGAATGCGCTTGTGGTAAGTACCGAGGAATGAAGTACAAGGGGATGATCTGCGATCGTTGCGGCGTGAAAGTCACTCACTCCCGTGTGCGTCGCAAGCGGATGGGCCATATCGAATTGGCAGCACCCGTAGCCCATATTTGGTTCTTCAAAGCGATGCCAAGCCGCCTAGGCAATCTGCTTGAAATGAAGACGACGAGTCTTGAGAAGGTCATCTATTTCCAAGACTACGTGGTGGTCAATCCGGGTACAACCGAACTTGAAGCACAGCAACTGCTGACCGAAGACGAATACCGCGCAGCACGCGCTCAGCACGGCGACGGCTTTGAAGCCGACATGGGTGCCGAAGCGGTTCGCAAGCTTCTTCAAAATCTCGATCTGATTAAGCTCTCGGAAGTACTTCGAACGGAGTTGCATGAGACCAGCAGCAAGCAACGCAAGAAGGAGCTCATCAACCGACTCAAACTCGTCGAGTCGATCCGAGACAGCGAGAATCGTCCAGAGTGGATGATCCTCGATGTGATCCCTGTCATTCCACCGGATTTGCGACCACTGGTTCTGCTCGACAGTGGAAATTTCGCTACATCGGACCTCAACGATTTGTATCGTAGGATCATCAACCGAAACAATCGCTTGCGCAAACTCGTTGACCTCAATGCGCCTGAAGTCATCATCCGCAATGAAAAGCGTATGTTGCAACAGTCCGTCGATGCACTGTTTGACAATGGTCGTTGCAAGCGTCCGGTATTGGGTAGCAGCAATCGGCCTTTGAAGTCGCTGACCGATATGATCAAAGGCAAGCAGGGGCGTTTCCGCGAGAACCTACTTGGAAAGCGTGTCGACTATTCGGCTCGGTCCGTAATCGTTGTTGGGCCAAGACTACGGCTCCACCAATGCGGTCTTCCCAAGAAGATTGCGCTTGAACTTTATCAACCATTTATCATCCGTAAGCTCAAGGATCTTGGACACGCCGATACGATTAAATCGGCCAAGAAGATGCTCGAGCGAAAGGATGATGAGGTTTGGGATATTCTCGAACAAGTGATTCGCAATCACCCAGTTCTTTTGAACCGTGCTCCAACGCTTCACCGAATGGGTATCCAAGCCTTTGAACCGACTTTGGTCGAAGGCAATGCGATCCACTTGCACCCACTTGTCTGCAAAGGATTCAACGCAGACTTTGACGGTGACCAAATGGCCGTTCACTTGCCGCTTTCCATCGAAGCACAGGTGGAAGCTCACACTTTGATGATGAGCACCCACAACATTTTTGCTCCGAGCAACGGTAAGCCGATTATGAGTCCGTCCCAGGACACTGTGATGGGTTGCAACTACATCACCATCATGCTTGCCGATCAAAAGGGTGAAGGCATGACCTTCGCGAATCCTACGGAGGCTGATTATGCCTACAACGTTGGGAAGATCGCCTTGCACGCCAAGATTAAGGCAAGGTTGCCCAAGGGTCGCAAACTCAAAACAGACGATCCCTCGGCACCGGGAGGACAGATTGTTGAAACAACCTACGGTCGAATTCTGTTTAATTCGATCCTGCCAGAAGGTATGGATTTCTACAACCAGTCGCTTCGTTCGAGCGATTTGGCAATGGTTATCAGCGACTGCTACCAGTTGCTTGGACGTCGCGCGACGATCAAGTTGCTCGACGATATGAATCAGCTCGGATTCCGCGAATCAACCCACAGCGGTCTATCCTTCGGTGCAGACGACCTCGTGACGCCCGAGACCAAGTCTCGTCACATCTCTGATGCTGACAAGAAGGTCATGTCGTTCCAAAAGAACTACCTCAAGGGGGTGATGACGGCTCAAGAACGCTACAACCAAGTTCTCGATGCTTGGACGGCTGCCCGAGAAGCGATCACCAAGGACATGCTTGCTGCCATGGAGACCGACCAGCACCGTGGCAACTGGTATGTCAACCCAGTGTTCTTGATGGCATCCTCGGGTGCACGGGGTGGTATCGAACAAATCCGTCAGTTGGCCGGTATGCGGGGTCTGATGGCCAAACCGACCGGTGAAATTATCGAAACACCGATCAAGTCGAACTTCCGCGAAGGCCTCTCGGTTCTCGAGTATTTCAGTTCCACTCACGGTGCTCGTAAAGGTCTTGCCGATACAGCACTCAAGACAGCCGACTCGGGTTACTTGACCCGTAAGCTAGCTGACGTCGCGCAGAACGTCGTTATCACCTTGAACGATTGCGGTACGACCAAGGGAATCACCAAGGGTGTGATCTATCGAGGCGAGAAGGTCGAAGTGAGATTGACCGAATCGATCACAGGTCGAGTCAGCCGTCAGAACATTGTCAATTTGATCACCTCCGAGACGATCGTCGAGGAGAATCAGATGATCTCACGCACCGTCGCTCGTAAGATCGAAGAAATGGGATTGGAAAAGATCCAAGTTCGTTCTCCGATGACCTGCGATGCGCCGCTGGGAGTGTGCCGATGTTGCTATGGTATGGACATGAGCACAGGTGCCGTCGTCGAAGAGGGGATGGCCGTGGGTATCATCGCTGCTCAAAGTATCGGTGAACCTGGTACCCAGCTTACGATGCGTACGTTCCACATCGGTGGTGCTGCCGGTACCACGATGGAAGAAAGCGATATCAAATCCAAGAAGGGTGGTATCGTGAAGTACATCAAGATGCGGTATGTACGAAACGACAACGGCGAGGATGTGGTTCTGACAAGAAACTGCGAATTGGCTGTTGTCGATCCACGCGGTCGCGAACTCGAACGCTATGAAATTCCTGTCGGTGCAAGATTGCTGGTTGCCGAAGATCAAGAGGTCCCCAAGGGCCAAGTTCTGTGCGAATGGAACCCGCACAAAATTCCAATCTTGGCCACCGTTGGCGGTAAGGTAACGTTCGTCGATATTGCCGAAGGTGATACGCTCAAGATCGAGAAGGATCCAAGTGGAAACATCCGTCGAAGCATCATGGACTCTCGCGGTAAGTTCCATCCGCAGATCGTCATCGAAGATGCCGATGGAAAAGCTGTCGACGTTCACTATCTGCCGGATAAGGCTGTGATCAACGTCACCGAGGGCAAGAAGGTCAACGCAGGTACAGAACTTGCAGAAATGCCACGCGAAGCAACCGGCGTTAAGGACATCACCGGGGGTCTACCTCGCGTTACCGAAATCTTCGAAGCCCGCAAACCGAAGGATCCAGCGGTGGTCGCTGAAATCGATGGAACCGTCGAGATTTCCAAGGATCGCAAACGCGGAAAACGATCGATCTTGGTCAAGAGCGACAGCGGCGAAGAAGTCGAACACTTAGTACCACCGGGCAAGCGATTCTTGGTCCACTCTGGCGATATCGTCAAAGCCGGCCAAGCGTTGGTGGAAGGCCCATTGGTGCCACACGATATCTTGCGTGTCAGTGGTGAAGAAGCCGTACAACAGTACTTGTTGCACGAGATCCAGCAGGTCTATCGTTCGCAACGCGTGGAGATCAACGACAAACACGTTGAGATCATCATCGCTCGAATGCTACGCAAGGTGAAGATCACCAACCCAGGTGACACGAGTCTCTTGGCTGGTCTGGTCATGGACCGCTTCGATTTCAAGAAGCACAACGATCACATCGCCAAGTGCATGAAGGTCACCGATCCGGGCGATACCCAATTTGCTCTCGGTGCGATCGTCACCAAAGAGGAATTCGACACTGCCAATACTCAGAGCGAAGGTCTCGGTGGCAAGGGGGCCAAGGGCAAGAAGCCCAAGCCTGCTCATGCCGAAGTGCAATTGCTCGGGATCACTAAAGCAGCCGTACAAAGCAATAGCTTCATTTCGGCGGCAAGCTTCCAAGAAACGACCAAGGTTCTCACCGAAGCGGCTCTGGCCGGTAAGGTCGACCGCCTTGTAGGTCTCAAGGAAAATGTGATTCTCGGACACTTGATCCCAGCCGGAACTGGTTTCAGAATCTTCCAAGAATCAGAAGTTTCCTATCGCAAGGAAGCCCTCGAGGACTTGGTCAATCGAGGTGCAGCGGCTGCCGAACAGCAAAGCTATCCTCTGTTGAACCAGGCACCTCAGTCGAGCTCGAGTTCAAGCGAGAGCACTCCTGCGACTCCGCCGTCGGACGCACCTGCCTTCGAAGAATAAATCGCGAGAGTTCGGATCCTTTGTAGTCCGGTGAACTCCTGTGAATGAGCTTTCAGACTTTCAATGGCTAGCCTCGGCACCTGCTGCCGAGGCTTGGTCTTTTTGTAGCAAACTGGACGACTTCTCCAACGCGTCGCTTTCGAAGTTTGGACTGACCCAAAGGCAGCTTCACGTCCTGAAGACACAGTTCGAGTTTGCGCAAGGGGCATCCAAGCGCAAGGTTGCCGAGCCGTGGAATTGGTTTTGGACAAAAACCCTTCTTGAACAAGCCTCGGATCAAATCACTGCGGAGGAAACGGCGAAGGATTTCCCCTCTGATGCAATGGTCATCGATGGATGTTGCGGTGCAGGTGTTGATGCGGTGGCGATCTCAACACAGCTATCGCAAGAGTCGTCGCTGGGAGAACGTTTACTTGCGATCGACTCTTCGGAGATCGCTTGCACATTGACCCAACTCAATGCATCGAGAAACGGGTTTGAATTGCGGCCCGTGGCTATTGGTTTCGAGGATGCTCAACTTCCCTCTGACGGTTGGCTCCATTTGGATCCTGATCGGCGCGTCTCAGGACGAACGGTTGATGTGCATTGTACAGAACCAAGTTGGCTAGCGATTGCTAAGGGGATTCAGAGAGCACCAGGGGCATCGATCAAGGCTGCGCCTGGCTTTCAACCTGAGGACGACTATCCATGGGAGGGTTGTGGACCGCCAGACTCTCGGAGATGGATTTCGCGAGATGGATCGGTTCGTCAACAACGACTTTATTGGAGGATACCTAAATGGCATGATGCCAAGCGAATTGTCAGTGCCTACAGAAAGAGTACCGGTTGGCATCACGAGGTCTTCGACTCGGGACCAACATCGGCTCTGGTGGCATTGGATTTGATCGAACAAGATCCCTTGCAGTTGTCAGCATGGAGTTTTGTTGCCGATCATGATCCAGCCCTACGGGCAGCCAAATGCGTTGTCTCCCTTTCGGATCGGTTGCAGTTGGGTGTGCTCGGAAATGAGTTTGGATACTGTGTTGGCAAAGCGATTGTCGAGCATCCGTTACTTCGCTGGTATCGAGTCCTCGAAGTCATGCCTATGGATCACAAAAAGGTTCGAGCCATGTCCAGGGGACTCAAGGTCGGGCGTTGGGAGCTTAAAAGCAGAAACATCGATGTCGACCTAACCTCTTGGGGCAAACAGTTGATCGTGGACAAGGACTCGGATGTTGTGGGTTGGTTGCTACTGACCAAAGTAGGGAAAAAGCACGTCTGTCTTGTGTGCCAGGAGATCCAAGAGTGAAAGGGTTGTTCGTCACGGGAACCGATACCGAGGTGGGTAAGACCCATTTCGTATGCGAATATGCAAGACGCCTGATTGAGCAAGGCCTAAGCATCGGAGTGTATAAACCACTTGCCAGTGGATTTCCACGCGAGGATCATCGAAGCGATGCATCTCGACTGCATCGATCGCTGGGTAAGCTTGGAGCGAATATTCAACTAGAGCAAATCAATCCGCAGTGCTTCTTGGCTCCGCTTGCGCCACCCCTTGCAGCCCGGTCCGAAGGTAGGCAAATCGATGAAACACTACTTGTCTGTGGCGCTGAGGCTTGGAGAGAGCATTGCGAAATGCTCTTGGTCGAGGGGGCAGGGGGGCTGCTATCGCCGATTACTTGGACGATGACCAACGCGGATTTAGCTTGCAAACTCGGGTATCCAATCCTCGTTGTAGCCGAAAACCGGTTGGGTTGTGTCCACCAAATTCTTTCGACTGTGCAGATCGCAAAAACGATGGGACTGTCAGTCGAAGCCGTGGTGCTCAACCAAGTTCGGCCCCTGGTCGACACGGCACAGGTTCAGAATCGGGAGTTGCTCGAACCATTCCTCCAAAGAATCGATCCGAAAATAGCTATTTGGGAGCAGCCCTATGCTCCAGAGTTTCCTCTGTCGCCTAAAGACTGAGCGAAACTACCTGTTTTTTGCGGTTGGACTTGATTGGATGAACTTCGTGCTGGAAATTGGCACCTTGCGGAATCATAATCCTTCTTCATAAAACTACTCGTTTGGACTCAAAGCATGTTTTATTGGATCTATGACATTCCCAGCGCAGCACTGGCGGTAATCATCACCGGTGCGTTCGTTGCTTTTAGTTGGATCGGTACGATCTTGATTCGTCCGATCCTAAGAGCATTTCTTCGCAAGCGGGCCGACATCAATGATTTAATCGGTTACATGCTCTCGTGCTTCGGAGTTTTTTATGGTTTGTTGCTAGGTTTGCTGGCAGTGGCCGCCTACCAAAACTTTAGCAGTGTAGAGACGATCGTATCCAAGGAGGCCTCTTCGCTGTCTGCTTTGGCCAGAGATGTCAGCGCGTACCCAGAACCGGAGCGAACCAATTTGATTTGGCTCCTGAGGGATTACACCCGATACGTCGTCAAGTACGCTTGGCCTGCTCAACAGAAAGGTATCATCCCTCAAGAGGGCAATACTCGGATGATCGCATTCCATGAGCAACTTATCCGGTTTGAGCCCAAAACGCCTGGGCAAGAGATTCTCCATGCCGAAGCCCTCAGGCAGTTCAACAACTATCTTGAGGCCAGGCGGCTTAGGCTCTTTGCCGTTACGACTTCGATTCCCGGCGTGATGTGGGCGGTGGTTTTGATCGGAGCCTTGATGAACATCGCTTTGATTTGGATGTTCGATATGAAGATCGTCAATCACCTGTTCCTAGGTGGGATCCTTTCTGCCTTCATGGGATTGATGATTTTCTTGATTGCATCGTTGGACAATCCGTTTCGGGGAGAACTGAGCATTTCATCGGCTCCGTTCCAAGACATCCTTACGCATTTAATGGAAGAGTAAGCGTCGATGGTTTCCAGACGGCACAAAAACGCGATCCGATGCATCACCGCTACGCTGCTTTTGGTAGCTTTGGTGACCTCGATAGGGTGCGAGCCTTTGAACAAGGCTCGCGATGTATTGATGGATCGGGAAAAGGAACAAAAGACAGTAAAGCTAGGTGTCTTGCATTCCCAAACCGGTTCTATGGGGATGAACGAGATGTCCCTTCGGCACTGCGAGGTTCTAGCGATCGAACAGATCAACGCCAGCAAGGAATTCCCCGATGTCGAATTCGTTACTGTCGTGAAAGATGGACGATCTCGAAGCGAAATCTTCAGGCGCCGAGCGAGGGAACTTGTCGATATCGAGAAAGTTGACGTGATCTTTGGATGCTGGACGAGCCTGCATCGCAAAGCGGTTATCGATGAAATCGATAACCCCACGGAACTCTTCAGGGATGAACACCTCCTTGGAAAATCAGGCCAACCCCACAAACCGCTCCTTTTTTATCCGTTGCAGTACGAAGGATTTGAAGCCAACCGGAACGTATTCTACTTTGGAAGTACACCCAACCAGCAAATCTTGCCAGCGTTGGATTGGTTCATGTCAGAGCAAGGTGGCCAGAGGAAACGCATCTATTTGATCGGTTCAGACTACTTGTTCCCCCGTACCGCAAATTACATCGTTAAAAAGTATCTCGAATCCAAATCGATCGAGATCGTCGGTGAAGACTACTTTCCACTCGGACACAGCGATTTCCGAGAAGCGGCTGAGAAGATCCAAAAGGCTTCGCCCGATTTGATCCTTAGCACCATCAACGGCGAGAGCAATCTTTCGTTTTACAAAGAGTGTCACTCGATCGGTCTAGATTCAGAGAAATCGCCCGTGTTGGCTACGAGCGTTGGCGAAGCCGAGCTTCGACGTATCCCTCCGGAATACGTGCATGGCCATTATGCCGCTTGGAGCTACTTCCAATCCCTCGACACACCGGCCAACAAATCGTTTGTGCGGAGTTTCAAAAAGGGATTTGGGCTAGATCGAGTTGTCGATGATCCGATGGAGGCGGCCTATACGCAAGTCATGGTTTGGAAAGAGGCCTACAAGATTGCGAAGTCCTCGGATCCTCTCAAAATCCGCGAGGTTCTAGAAAAAGGCTTGGAATTCGATGCACCCGGTGGACGGATCAAAGTGGATCCCAAGACGCATCATCTCTACAAGAAGTTTCGCTTGGGGCGAATCGGGCTGGATCGTCAATTCGAGATCATCTACGAGTCTCGAGATTTGATAGCTCCAGACCCTTATCCTTCCTTCGCATTTCCCGGTTGGGAATGCGATTGGACACGAGGGGGACTGATCAAGGGCCCCCCTCCGGACATGGGTTTCTAATCAACGGGCGGGAACCAGTCGCAAGAAGGCGATCAGATCGTTTAACGCTTTTGGATCCAATTCCTTGAGCATCCCGTCGGGCATAAGCGACTTGCCTGAACTTTTCCATTCTTCGACATCGTTTTTTGAAATCGAGACGTTTTGGTTTTGAGCGGTGAGAATCGCAATCTGTTCTGCACTAGAACTGACCAAAATACCGGCGGCAACTTCACCATCTTTGGTTCGTATCTGCTGCTGCTCGTACTTGGGATCCATCTCTCTGCTCGGCTCGGCCACTGCCAAGGCGATCGCCTCATTGGGTCGTACACGGTAAGAGTCCAGCGATGGACCAATAGAAATCCCGATATCCATTGCCCGATGACAGCTTGCACAGAGTTTTCTGAAATGGGCCTCGCCGAGTCTGGAATCCCCGGGTTTATCCCAGGCCTCGCGATACCTCTGAGCAACACTCTCCCAAGGTACCTCAGAGACTGGCGAGAGTTTCTGAGCACGCGTCTTGATCGCTTCATTGGGAAACGCCCTCAGGGCCTGCCAGACCCAAGCTGGAATGCTCGCAGTACTTTGCCCCTTTTGCTCGATTCCCTCTAAGAGCAATTTGGCACCACTTTCGTTGCGAATCAGGGCCTTGAGGATCGACTGCTCAATCAGTGGATTTGTTCCATCGAGGTATTGGGCCGCAAGCTTCTGAAACAGCGGCTGGCTCGGAACCCAGGATTCAATCACGCTGCTTTGAATCGAAGTCGACGGACAATCAGACAAGATCCTTGTGAAAATTTCCTGACGTTGCGGGATCGGTAATGTGCCAAGGAGTCGAATCGCGTTGGTTCGCTGAGTTTCGCTTTGGCCAAGCTCGGCCTCAGCTTGTCGATCGGTAATTCCCTTTTTCATCGCCGATTCGATTCGAGGGACGAGTTGGTTGCTCGCAAGCTTGCTGAGCTCCACATAAGTTTCACTTCCTTCGGGAATAATCCTTCGTTCGATCAGACGACCAAGAGTATCGGTAGCCGATTTGAGCTGATCGTCCGTCCAACGGCTTTGGTTCCAAGCTTGAACCACCGCTGCAAGGTCTCCGTTTTGTTGCATTTGAAACAGCATCGCATCGAGGTAGCTAGCACCCTGATTGGAGCTCCCCAAAAGCGTCAGCCAGTCGGCTTGTTCCCATAGCAATTTCGCAGCCTTACCTCGACTTGCAAACTCGATTGCAGCACGCAATTCATCACAAGCTAAGGTGGCTGGATCCTTGCGTTTGAGCCAAGTGGCAAACAGTTCTGCTCGTTTGCTCTCTTGTGCAAGAATCAGGGGGCTTCGAACCGCCATCACCATTTGAACTTCCAAGTCCGTTTCGCGTTGCATGATCGGTGATATGGACGGCAAATGCTCTTGAATAGACTCGGCGGAAAGATCTGCGATCCGATTTGCAAACACCCATGCCCAAAGCCTAACCTGCGGTGATGGGTCTTCGATGCTTCGCAACCAAGTTGCTTTATCGAAGCCGTTTGGTAGAGAGGCTAAAACCGACAATGCATGCAACCTTGCGAGGGGCTCATGGCTATCTACAGTGATTTTTCTGCAAAGTGGAATTGCGGAGGCATCCTGACGCTCGATGAGAATTTGGGAGGCCGTCTCGCGGTGCCAACCATTTGCGTTTCCTAGGTACTGGCATAGCTCTTGAGTGGATGCATTCGAAAGCTTCGGTGAGTTTCGACGGATCGATTGCCCACTTGCTTTGACTCGCCAAATACGCCCGAGGTCTCGACCTGACGTCAAATCGACTTGGCTTTTGATCGGCTCGGGGATGCTCTTGGGATGCTCGATGGTCTCTCTTGCCATATCGACAATGTACAAACAACCGTCAGGGCCATTGGAAAACTGGACGGGACGAAACCAAGTATCTTTGCTTCGCAGAAACTCGCTTTGAGAATCGATTCGCTCGCCCTTGGATGCCACACCGTTTCGCACCAAACGCTTGCGATGCACTAGGTTGCTCCCGACATCCGCGATCAGCGCAATCGGATGTTCCGTAGTTGGCCACTGATCGCCATCGTAGATCGTCACACCGGTTGCGGAGGTAAAGTATCCGCTAGCTCTCCCCTGCCCTTCGAGTATTCCCGTCGATATTCCGGCCAATCGCATCTGTGTACGAATCGTTCGCCAAGATTCAACCGGTGAGATACGAAACACTTCGGCTTGGGATCCATCGGCAGCAATCGATCGTCTCCAAGCTACCGATTTCGACAACGCAGCATCGGTCAGTTCCGGCAAGTACCATGCAACGACTTGTTGCAAATGGTCGCTGTTGCTCGTCACGTACCGATCTCCCCACGGACTAAAATCCATTCCGTGCTGTCCATAACCCACCACCGATGAAAGCTTACCGGTTACCAAATCGAATGCGATATCACGACCAGAAACGTTGGTAGGACTCGCCGGTAGAACGATCGGGCTTGTTGAATTGGCCGTTAGCTGGCCACCATTGGAACTCGTCGACAGGTGCAATCGTCCATCGAGTCCAAAGTGAAAGGAATTCGCGAGCCCTTGCACATTTTGCCTTCCGAGTCCTTCGAGAATCGTCTTCGAATTCCAGTTGGCTTGCGATCCACTTTCCTGAGGCTTGAACTCTTGTACCAGCGGGGCAGCAGCGACCCAAACACGCTTTTGAAGCGTGGCTAGAGCCGTCGGCCAAGATAAACCTTGCGCGACGACCTGAGCTTGGTCCATGACTCCATCGCCATCGGTATCGGTCAACTTGCTCAGTCGTCCCAATGCATCATTTTCCTGCTCACTGTAGTCGACCATCTCGACGACCCACAGAGCGCCATCGGCATCGAAAGCGATCGCGACGGGGCTTTTGATCAGCGGTTCACTAGCCACGAGTTCGACTTCATAACCAGGCTGTACTTCGATCGCTTGCTTGACCTGCTCGATCGTCAGAGGTGCGATCCGCTCGACTCGCGTGTCGCTGATCTTCTGGAATGCATTTGCATCTTGGGTTACGACCAGCAGTGGCAGGACACAAGCTAAAGTTAAACTGAATTTATTATTCATCGGATAGAGGTTTCTTGTGGGCTAGGGAAGAGGAATTTCAATGCTGCTGGCAGGCGGTTGGCCCATGCCGATTCATTATGTTTGGCTCCGGGCTCGATCATCATTTGCACGCGATATCGATCTTGATGATGGGTCTGCAGTCGTTCGACAAGTTTCTTCGTGTGTTCGACGGCTTTGGACTGTCCATCAGGGGATTTGCCTTCCAGGGTACCCATGTCAACCCAAAGCCGTTGCTTAGGCTCTGTACCATTGCGATCAGTCTTTGAAAAAAACTCAAGCATGTGTTGGTTGCCCCAGAAAAGAGAGGGCGACATCGATGCACCTTTGCCAAATACATCCGGACGTTTGTGCAATGCATGGAGAACGAACAGACCGCCTAGCGACGAGCCGATGATCGCGGTCGACTCTGGGCCGGTTAGGGTTCTAAACTCCTGATCGATCCATGGTTTGAGTTCCGAGGTAATGAAATTCAAATGGTCATCGGCTCTGCCACCGATGATTTTATCTGCGATGCTATCAGGAATGGGGGTGTATTCATCGACCCTGTCTTTCGAGTTATCGATTGCCACGAGGACCAAGGGTCTTGGGATAGAATCCTGTGCCAGTTTTTTTGCCGTCTCATCGGCTTGCCATTCGACGCCAAAAGCTGCGCGCTGGCTGTCGAAAACATTTTGCCCATCAAGCAAATAGACTACTGGATATCGGACTTGGGGATTGTCCCGATACCCCGGAGGCAACCAAACAGTGATTCTGCGTGGAGATTGGAGGATCTGGCTCGGGAATTCCAGCCACCGCAAATCGCCTGTGGCACTCGACGATGGTTTGGGTTTGGCAATCGCCCAACTGGCAACAGCGATCTCGATCGTCTGCGAACCATTGATGGTTGCAAAGCGATTCTTGATTTCGGCGCCTTCGCTTGACTTCTCGACCGTTGCCCAACTCCCTCGGGTGACTTTGTACTCGACCCTCGTTCCGACAGGGATATCCAAACTTGCCTCGTACCTGCCATCGGTGGTGGGATTTAGTTCGAAGGCATTGGGTTGCCATGGCCCAAACTCATCGATGTTTCCGGCGATAAAGAGTTTGGATCCTGATGGAGTGTCTGCCGGAACGATGACCCTCCAAGTGACCTTTGCCGTCGCAGGCTTTGGTGTACTGGTTTGTTTGTCCTGAGCTTCGCACGAGATTTGGGGCGCAACGCCTAGGCTGATCGCTAGGATCAGCCATGTGATGGTTCGCAAGAATTGATGGTTCCTTAGGTAAGGCTCTGGGTTCAACATAAGTTGTTTGGGCTAGTAACTCGTAATCAAAAAGCCGTTGTGGAAAATGAGTTGGCTTTTGCACCTTGGACAACTGCCAAATCGCTCGAATTATAACCGGTGCAAAACCGATCATCGCATCCGCCACCAAAGGTTTTTCTCGAAACCGAGTCGATCGATCCACGGTTTGATGTCCTGGGCGAACCGGGCTGCATCAACTGCATAGCCCGCCGTGGGTTTAAGCGATGATCCAACGACGTTTTGCCAGTATCGGTTCATTCGAGCCATGAGGTTCTCACGTGTCCATTTGGCGACGATCGAAGAGGCGGCAGGAGGAAACAAAGAATCTCCCTCGACCTGAAAACGAACCGTCGTCGGGACGTCTCGATACCGCATCGCATAGCAACTGACTTGCGAGGCTTCCACGCTGGCCGTAATAAATGGAACTGAGTCTTGAGGGTGGGACACTTGAAAGGTATGGGCAAGGAGGCCTGCGTATTTTTTCCGTCCACCCTGGCGATCGCAGTAGATCTCAATCGCCTCGCATGGATAACTCCTCAGAGTACACTCAAGGACATGCCAAGCCAGATTCAGGCTCGATTGCCCGAGCACATCGGACTTGTTCCCAAGCGCTTCGACCGCTTGATTAAAGTAGGCTTCGTCGAGCACTCGCAAGCGAAAGTCGACGAGCTTAATCCCGAGCTTAGCGAGTTTTTCCTGGGCAAATAGAAGTGCTGACTGAGTCAACAGATCCTCTCGATCAAGATGCGATCCTGCAAAAGACCGATCGTACCAGGGTAGTGCTTCGACGCGCTGGATGTCTTGCTGTGCAAGATTCTCAAGGACAAACCAAGGTTTATCGGCAGTAGGTTTGCTCGATAGAATGGATTCGAAGAAACGAACAGCGATCGAAAGTCCCGTCAAGCCTTTGCTTGGTTGGTAGATCTTCTTCGAGTCTCCAAAGGGGACGTGGTCACTTTGGAGGTTCCAGGGAGCGGCAAGAAGCTCAGGTTCTAGAGGCTCGAGACCTTGAAGGATGTCAAAATCCGACTCGACTAGCCATGCACTGACACCGATCACCAACGGACCCATATTGGGTCCATATCCGGCCTCATCGACACCTAGAACCAATCGCATCAGAAGCCTCTCTCTTTAGGCTCCTGAGGCTTCTTCTTTGGTTTGTCCGAGTTGAACATCTTGAACGGCAAGTTGTAGATGTCGAAGTTAAGCTTCGGAAGCCCCTCTGCTTTTTCGGGATCATCTCCTTTGGCCAAGGGTTTTACAGCCATCAACTCCATGTCGATATGTCCTACGACGACGAGTCTTTCAGGCAACTGCGTCAAATGCAAATTGCCCCCGCGAAACCATTCAAGCCAACCGGTGCGGTAGCCTTTAGGTGGCACGGTGTGAAGGGTGTCAAAGCCGACGCTCGATGGCTCAGCACCGGGAGCAAGATGCAAATCGTCCGGCCAGAGGTTCGACTGCCATAAGCCGTCTTCGAGTTGGTATTCGCCCCCAAGAGTGCATTGCAACTTGGCATCGAGCAGCCGCTGTGCAACTGCTTTCGCCTCTTGTGGTGGAAGTCCTAGTTGCTGTGCGATCGAGTCCAAGAGAAACAGATTGCCGCGTGTTGCTTGGGCTGCTTGCCGAAAACCAAGCGTGTTAAACCAACCGGCTACCTTGCTATCGGAGATATTCCCCACTCGCAGTCTGCCTTGAGCCACATCATCGGCGGGAATCACTCGGACAATCGAAGCGCATGCGTCGAGAATTTCGCGATGGAAAGAGATGATACTAAAACCGCCCATCTGCCATCTCCACAATCCGATGAGCGTGCGGGAGTAACCTGTAACATCGGGCAGTCCACCCCCGAGTCCCAAGGGTAAACGATCTAGTAGGGCAGGTTTTGGCCAAGCTCCCAAGTAGATAGGAAGCGACTTGAGCAGTCCAAGCGTCGCAAACAGACCTTTGGTTTCTTCGGGGAAGGGTAATTCGATGTCTTTAAGTCCGGCAAAGAGGGTGTGGTTGGGTGTAAATCGATTGCCCATGTCGTTTCCTCGAAGATGCAATTGCAGGCTGACCACATCGTCGCTCGGCAACTGGATCTGCTGATCGACAGGGGGTGCTAGCAGCAGACTCATCCAACCGTACTTATCGCTACCCAGAGGAGCAACATACGCCTCGATGGCAACTCGCTCGGCTTTGGGAATCTCGGGATGTTCGTAACGCCTGAGTCCAAACATGAGCGGATCGGTCTGTTGCCAATCCTTGGTATAGAACTCGATGCTTTCTCGGTAATCTGCGGACTCTTCTGGAGTGCAGTCGACCAAAGGGACATCGGCAATTGGCATAAAGCTTCCTCGAGCCCCACGAACCGAGTCGTGCCAACCGTCTTGGAATCGAATGGTTTCGGATCCATCAACCCGCTGCTGAAACCAACGTGGCAAATAACCTTGAGCGATCAGATACTCGATTTGATCACCTGGCATCCAGTCCGGTGGGATCGTCGCTGTGGTTTGCTTTTCGCTTCGAATTCCATTTAGTCCATGGGATTTCTCATTCTTGGCAACGATGCTCGCAAGTTCGGCATTTTCCAATGCAGCGATTGCACGCATGCGACGTTTGAGTTCGATCTGATACTTTGGAGAGACAAGATTCTGAAAGAACTCAGATGAGAAATAAGCAAAGACATCGTAGTCGTGCTCGATGGGCATCATTAAACGTGCAAACCGGAATGCGGGCAACTGAGCGAGCGATTCTTTCGTCTTTTGGACTTCGATGAATCTTCGAGCCAGTTCCCGTGAACTGGTTACAAACAGGTAGGGTTCGGCGATAACCATGAACGAGCGAACCGATTGGTCTGGGGCGCTCAAAAACGAAACCGTCGTTCCATCGATTGGCTCATCGCGTAATTTCCCACCCCCTGGTTCAATCTTCTCGAGCGTTGCGAGCCTTTCCTGTTCAAACGAACTCTTGAGGAGCCCAAAGTTCTTTGCTTCGAACAGCACCCCCATCGTCGGACCGTCTTGGATGTACAGGTCGTAACCGACGATGGCCATATCCGAGATAACGGCATCACCAAATAGTTTGCTGATGGTCGTCATTTTGGTATTAAGCAAGCGCTCGACCCTTTCGGTGCTCTCGTAGTTGTACCCCCGCATCATCGCCAGTTGGGCGATATCCCCACCTCGCGCATCACCGAGTTTTTGAAACCACAAGTAATTTTGAAACGAACCGAAACGGATATAGAAGCACTCAGGGGGAATGACACTTGAGATGGGTTCTATGGGGATCGATTCAAGAGAATACCCCGTTGGTAGTTCGGGAATGTCATGGCTTTTCCAATGGGGAACCATTGGTATGGCTACACGCCTTGATGTATCGGCCACGCTCAAAGTGAGTTGCTGGTGTCTGATTTGATCACGGAACGATTCAGAGCCTGCGATCCTTTCAAGCGTTGGGGTTGGATCGCTGGGATTCTTTAGAAGGGATGCCTTACGCTCATCAAGCTCGGGAATAGGAAATCCAAAACGATTCGCCAACGAATACACAAGATAGCGTTCCACTAGGCTTGGGTAATCGCTCCTGGCGATCTGCCTTTTTGCTTGTTCAACGTAGCTGATCCACCACTGATCCAATAGGGTTGTCCAACGGTTTGAATTGGCTCGATCCAACTTGCGGTCATCGATGAGCTTAGGAACCAGCTCGATGGTTTGTTTGACCTCTCCATCGAGTTCGATCGATAGAGGAGCATCGCCTACAAAGAGAAAATGAATTCGAACATGTTCAACCGGATCGATGTACTCGCGCACGCGCTCGATCGCTTTTCGAAGTCGCTTAACGACCGAGCCATCACCAATCCTCCGTTCGCCGGATTGGGCCGTCCCGTTACGATCTTCCTTGGTTTGAGGTTCGGGCTCGATCGAGACGATTTCGATTGCAGGATAGAAGATCCTTTGATCTTTTTCGGTAGCTACTACACGCACGGTCGCATCGGATGCGACTTGTCCAGCGGCGATCAATACCTGGCCAACGCCGACGCCTGGGTAAGGCCCTTGCTGAGTTTGCAAGATCGCGATTCCACGATTTTTTGGAACCGCTGGACGCTCGAGGTCTTCTTGAGCGAGCAAGGTCGGAGTCAAAATGCCGATTGCTAAGCAAAGCAATAAACCCTTGGGAATCCAACAAATGACTAAATCGACGATCCGTTGTCGCATCCGTATCATCCCTTTTAGTAGCGAGCGATTTGACCTTGGCTCAAATGGCCTAGATCTTTGAGCAACGCACCAGCGGCCTGATTCATGAATCCAAGTTCGCTGCTTACCGCGATGAATTGCCAACCTTGCTGGATCCGTCGCTGTGCAGCTTGGGCGTCGGCAACATGAATACCTGGTGCAACGCCATGAGTTTTGGCAGAGCGAAGTATTTTGTCCAGCGCATCGACGAACTGAGGATCATCGGTCTCCATCTGCGGAGTCTTGCCCATCGAAGCAAGTAGATCATTTGGGCCGACAAAGACGGCGTCGACCCCGGGAACACTCAGGATCTGATCGATTTGATCGACCGCATCAACATGTTCGGCTTGGACAATCACCAGGACTTCATCGTTGGCTTGGCGATAGTAATCGGCCGCATTGGCTCCATAATTCAGAGCATGAACACTCCCGCCCACGCTCCGAGTTCCCGTCGGTGGATACTTGCAACTCGAAACGGCCAATTCGGCCAATTCTCGCGTATTGCACATGGGAAAAACGATCCCGAAAGCACCCAGGTCCAAGGCGCGTTTGGCGTTTTCATGGGTGATCGATGGGACGCGAATCAAAGGCACACAACCGGCTTCTGCAACGTGGGCAAAAATCGACGAGGCCGTTTCCCAATTGCAATTGCTGTGCTCCATGTCGACCGTTAGCCAAGGAAAACCAGCTCGGGCCATGAAGCGCGCAGCAAGAGGACTCGACAGCGAAAGCCACGTCCCAACTTGAGGCACTCCCTGTTTCAAAGCTTCACGAACAGAATTTTTTTTCATAGCAGTGATCCTAGAGTGTCCATTGTTTGACTCGAAGGCCCGTCGACTTGAGCACATCGGGATTGCACAAGCACTTAGGAGCCCTGCCTTCGAGAATATCCAAGATTGGCTCGTAGCATCCGATGCTCATTCGCACTGCGGCTTCTCGTGAGTTGAATGCATTGTGTGGTGTCAGCAAGAGGTTCGGAGTCGATCGCAGCGGGTGCTCGGCTGGCAGCGGCTCTTGCTCGTAGACATCCATCGCTGCACCGGCAATCTGCCCGGTTCGGACCGCTTGCATGAGAGCATCGGGATCCACTAGAGCACCGCGAGCGGTGTTGATCAGATAGGCACCTGGACGCATCTTTGCAAGTGCTTGCCGATTGATCATGTGCCGAGTCTCAGGAGTGTTTGGAGCGTGGATCGATACAAAGTCAGATTGTTCGAGCAGTTCTGAGAGTTCCGACCAATGTACTCGACTGGCCAAGGCGGCGACTTGGTCATCGAGCTTTCCAGAGGCGATTGAGGACTGCATCCATGGGTCATGCACAGCGATATTTAGACCGAAGCCCAACGCTCTGGCAGCGACGGCTTGGCCGATTCTTCCGAATCCCACCAATCCAAGTGTTTTTCCTCGCAATTCCACCCCAGGAAATTCGGCCCAGCCACCTTGTTGCATGCAGGTGTAGCCGACATGGATGTGCCTAGCCATCGACAGAAGCAATCCCATGCAGTAATCGGCAACGGCGTCGGTCATCGCATCGGGCACGTTGGTCACCATGATTCCATGCTTGGTGGCCGAAACCAAATCGACACTGTCGATACCGATCCCGCACCGTGCGACGAGTTTGAGCCTGGGCAAAGCCTCGAATGCCGCGTCGCAGTACGGATCGATGGCAGCAATGATCGCATCGCAGCCTTGGGCTTGTTCGATCAGTGACTCTAAAGGCAGAGGCCCCCAGGACTTCGCGTCGACGACCTGGCACCCCAGCTTGCCCAATTTCTCACGATAAGCTGTTCCGCTGACTGCGAACGCTTGGGCAGTGACCAAAATCCGCATGGGGGTCGACGACATGAATATTTCCTACCCTCAATCTTAAAAAACACTCCGATTATACCAATTGTTCCGCCGATTGGGAGTTCAGGCAAAGTTCTCCCGAGGATTCGACAAGGAAAGATAGTGGGACTGGGAAAAGATTGACGAATTCCTCTACCGTCGTCGAACGACCTAAACAATTTGTCAAAACAACCTCGCCATTGGAGAGAAACTGTGAAACCCCAAGTCCTCGAATCGATCGAGCAAATCAGCAAGGAGAGGGTCGCCACGGATGAACGATTGCTCGATGACACCACTGTCGATAGGCTCGTGCGTGTATTGGATTCCTATAGCAACGAAGTCCGAGCATGGATGCAGAAGGATCAAGAGGAAGCGGGCAAGGGCCGTTGGCCCAGCCTGATGACCTTTACACTTTTTGGTTTAGGCATCGCCGTCACAGGAGCGACGAACTACTGGAATTACGGTCGCCAATTTGCTGACCATGAATTCGTGCTGTTTAATATCTCCGGTGCGATGGTGTTCTTGTTGGCCGGCATCAGCCTCTTTTACGACCGCTCCATTCGAGAGATCGGAAGCGATCGGATTCGCAAGGAATCGGGCCGTCGAATTGAAACGGTCTCCGAACACATTCGATCGCTCTCGCAACTCTATCAAAAATGGATTGGCGATTGGAAATCACAAAAGCACCAACTTGATCGTCTTGAAAGTTCTGTCCGAGAGTACGACTCTCAAGCCGTCGCTGCACAGATCAAGGCAGCCCAGTGGACCAATGAAGCAGAGGAGTTGGGAAGACAACGCAACCGTCTAGCCGATGACGTCGAATCTCTTCAAGGCTCGATTGTTCAACTGCAAGCCGATTCGGATTATGCCAAGATGAAGCTCTGTGGCATCGATTCTGAAATCGAGGCCAAGAAGGATCACCTCTCGGATCTTAAAGCCCAGCGTGAGAAGATCCGACGTGAAATCCTCGAACTCGAAGAACAATCAGCCCAGGCTCGCGAAGCGTTCGAACAAGCACGCTCGGAACATGAAGCCAACCAACGTCAGTTCCAAAGGGATCAGCAATCGATCGAAAGAAGGATCGAGAAACTCAGCGACGAAGCAGTCCGATTGCAGCAGTCGTGCGAGTCCCTCGAGCAAGATCGATCCGATTTGCAGACCGAACTGCAATCGCTCAAGATCGAGTTCCAACGGAATTTGGAGATCCAAACTCAGTCATTGTCCGAAGTGACGCAAGGGCTCCAAGATGCCAGGGTGGAAAAGGCTTTGGTCGACGAAGCGATCGAAACAAGCCAAGCCAACCTCAGGCAAATTGTTGCTACGCACAAGAATCTGCAGTCGCAAATCGAATCGATGCAATCGTCCAAAGAACACTTGGCAAACAGCATCCAAGGCCTCAACGAGGAAATCTCCCAAAAACGAGAACTCAGCGACTTGCTCGAAACACAGACCAAAGTCCTCATAGAAGACCGCGAACTTCGATGCACCAAACTCGACAAGTCGATTGCAGAACTCGACAGCAACCTTTCGGGTCGACGTGCCGAGTTGATCCAGGCCAACAACGAATTTGAAGCGGTTCAAAATCATCATCGCCAACTGGCTGCCGAGATCGATCACCTCAATCGCGTGAAAACCGCAATGGAAACCTCGGTCAACGAACTGACCGACCGATTGGCAAACAAGTCGACCGACTTCAAACGCAAATCGGTTCAAGTCAACGAGTTGGCAAGCAAGATCGATACGCTTTCACAGACCGTCCGTTCGCTTGCCGTCGGGGAGCCAGGAGCAAGCAACTCAGTGGGCAATCTGCCATCGAGCACCGATGCCGCTGATCGCAGTGCAAAGCCTTCCTTGCAAGGCCCACACTGGGGACAAGAGCACATGCAAAAGATGCTCGATCGGATGGATGAAATCGATCGACTCGCCGAGGAAGGCCTGAACTAGTCAATTGTTTCCTAGACTGGACTATTCGCCAGGCGGGTTCGGCTGTCGATTGTCGAGGTGTTTTTTGAACCAGTCTCGCATCGATTCAAACATGACCCGGTTTCCATCGTCATTAAAGCCATGTGCCGCCCCTTTGATGACGACAAGCTCGCAAGGAACACTGGACTTCTCAAAAGCCTCCTTAATGTTCTCGCTGTGAGAGATCGGCACTAGATCGTCTTTGTCCCCATGCACAAGCAAGGTGGGGGCATCGACGGAAGTGACTTGACGCAAGGGTGAGAATTCATCGTTGCGATTCGAGTCGAACTTTAAGGCAGGGAATTGTTCCATGCGAGGGTTGCCTGGGGTTTTGTAGGGGGCAAGATCCGTCGGAGGAAAGACGGCAGCAACGGCAGCGATCTTTGGGCCTCGCTTCTTGTCGTTGGCTGTTGTGCCGAGCATCAACGACAAGTGTCCGCCTGCGGAGAACCCGAACACACCGATTTTCGACTTGTCGATCTTCCACTCCTCGGACTGTTTATTCACAGTTTCGAGAGCTTTGCGTACATCCTCGACGATCTCGGGAATCACGTACTTGGGACTACTCCCATGGCGAACGGCGATAATCGTGTAACCCTCATCCAAGAGGGGTTTGAAAAAGTTCGACATTTGAGCCGGTGGCATCCAGGTCGAAACCCAACCACCGCTGACCATAAACATGAGTCCTATTCCCTTGCGGTTGGCCTCGGGCTCAAACACATCCATCGTCAGCGCCATGCCATCTTTATGCCCGTAGACTACATCCTTGCGGATCTTAGGGAGATCCTGTGCGCAAGCGGACTTTCCCAATCCACAACCAAAAACTGAAATACCCAATAGCGCCAGGAGAGTGGCTGCTCGATTACCCATAAATGATTTCATAATGGATTGCTTTTCTCTGTTGGAGGATTGTAGCCAAAAAATTGATTGTATCCGATCTGTCCGATCTGTCCGATCTGTCCGATCCGTCCGATCTATGCTGTTTCGATA
>JBJSXX010000268.1:0-7737 GCA_046086605.1 Pirellula sp.
AGTGGATCTCGCTAGAGATCCCAGCACTAGAAACCACCATAATTATTCCGATAGGCATAAAAGAAAAAACTCCGGTTGAAAAGTAGGATTTTGCAAAGCGAAACTTCGTGCAGAGCGGTCTTGCGGTATTTTGGGGGTTGCTCTAGCGCGAGGATCTCTAGCGAGATCCACTACCTTAAGCGTTCGAGAGAATTTTGCGCAAATAGAAATGATGGCAGCCTAGTTTTCCGCCATAATTTCCGCCGGTAATTTTCACCACTCCAAGTTCTTTTCCTCGATGGCATGCAGCAAGGATCCCGACTCGCATCGCTTGTGCGATCGACTCGGGGGTCAGTCCGTCGATGACAAGCTCCAGACATGCAGTCGCACCATCGACGATGAAGCTTTGGGTTTGATCTTGAAGGGTAGGGCAGTAGGCATCGTTGGTCGAAGCCCTTAAAGATTTGTATTTGGATCCCACTTTGGATCCGCTTCGTGCAACCCCACCTGGGAATGGAGCGATGCATCCGGGAACCTTACGGATAGCTTCGACGGCATCTTGGCAAGCGTGCAGTGCTCCGTGGATTGATTTGGCAAGAACTAAAAAGTTTCCTCCACCGACGGCTTTTGTGGCATAGACGGACTCTTGGCAAACAAACTCACCATCCATCACTGGGATTCTCCAGTAACGTTGCGAACCGATCCTTTTTGATATCTGTTTACCGTCACCGAAATAACGAATGTGGGCACCTAGGAGCATCGGGCGAGTGCTGGTAAGTCCAGCGAATACCGAGGTGCTCGGGCAGGTCAAAACGCATTGGCCGATGCGTTTTTCGAGTTGCTTCTGAAGTGTCTCTTGGTTGATGCTAAAGGCCAGTACCGCGACTCCAGGTCGTCCGTCGGGAGTTTCCGAGGGATCGATCGATTTTTCGATGCCAGCTTCGATCCCGCAACCGATGACGCTTGTGGCGAAGCCCGTCATGGCTTCTGCAGCCCGCATCGCCCAAGGTGCTTCGGCGGCGGTGATCACCAGCCGTGTGGCTGTCATGTCAAAAGCCTCCGCGAAATTATCATCGATTGGGATACCTTGGATTTCCATAGTGCACGCAATGCGAGGACGCGAAGATGGGGGGCCGAATTCTGTGGTGATACGGGATTTGTGAGGGGAATTCTTCTCAAGAATCGAAAAAATGACAACATCAAGGACAAATATGATCTGCCGTATGGCAATTACTACCCTTTTTCGACCATAATTAGAGGCGTGTTGATCCAAATCGGCACTTAATCGGCTCGTGGTGGCAACCGAGCGTCCAACGACCATCGTACAAAGCAGCGTCTATGTTCGGCAAATTCCAGGTTGGTTTCGAGCACCCGTGGATGCTGTTGCTACTGGTTTTGATACCGGTGAGTTGGTACCTAGCGAATCGATCGCTCTCAGGGCTCGGACAAACCCGCAAACTACTGGCACTACTCTTCCGTAGTCTTGTTCTGTTACTGATCACACTTGCGCTTGCGGGCATCCAATGGATTTGGATCAGCGATCGCCAGACGGTAATCTATTTGCTTGACCAGAGCGATTCGATTCCAGTGGCCAAGCGACAGTTGATGCTTCGTTTTGCGATCGACAGTGTCAAGAAGCATCGTCGAGAGAAGCGGTTTGATCGAGCAGGCTTGATCCTCTTTGGCAGGGAGGCTTCGATCGAAATCCCCCCCTTGGATGAAAATCTTCCGCCGCTGTCGAAACCTGAAAGCAATTTCGGGCGCCCTGATGCAACCAACCTAGAAGGTGCCTTGAAACTCGCCGCAGCCAGTTTCCTCGAAGACTCTGCAAAGCGAATCGTGGTCCTTACCGACGGTGTACAAACACTCGGTGTTGCGGAGCAGGCGGCCAAGCGGCTTGCCGAATCAGGGATCGGAATCGATGTTGTGCCAGTTCGATTGGACAACAACGCTGAGATCATGGTTGAGAAGATCGATATACCCGGTTCGGTTCGCCAAGGCCAGACTATCGATGCTAGGGTCGTGATCAATCGCTTCGGTTCGACCGAAAATCCATCGCCAGATATTCCAGGCAGAATACGAGTGGTCAGGAAGATTGGCAATCAAGCCGAGACGCTCGTCGACTCCCCCTACGTGCTCGACAAAGACATCAATGTCATTCCGGTGCCGCACAAGGTTGATCAAACGGCAGGCTACACCTACGAAGCGGATTTTATACCCGACTCGGCCACGGATGATACGATCGGACAAAATAATCGAGCGACTGCCTTTACCTTTGCGCGAGGCAAATCGCGAGTGCTCCTGATCGAGGATGCAAATAACTTGGGGGATTATGATGCCTTGGTCGATGCATTGCGCAAGAACGACATCGTTGTCGATGTGCGTCCTTCGAGCAATTTGTTTTCGAATCTTGTCGAGTTGCAGGTCTACGACTCGATCATTCTTGCCGGAGTGCCAAGAACCGGTGGGGATAGCGCTGAGAAAGTTTTTTCGATCAGCGATCAGCAGATCGAGATGATGGTTCAAAGCACTCGGCAAACCGGACTCGGGATCATCATGCTCGGAGGTCCGGAGGCTTTCGGTGCCGGGGGATGGAGCAACACCAAGCTCGAAGAGGCTATGCCCGTAAACTTCACGATCAAGAACACCAAGGTCGAAGCCGTTGGAGCACTGGCCATGGTCATGCACGCATCGGAGATGCCTGAAGGGAATCACTGGCAGAAGGTGATCGGAAAATCAGCTCTTGAATCGCTCGGTCCTGCCGATTATTGCGGTGTGATCAAATACGATCAATCGGGAGATAGCTGGCTCTGGGGGGGCTCCGAGGGTTTTCTCAAAGTCGGAGAGCACGGCAAATTGATGCGGTCGCGGATGTCGCAGATGACACCCGGCGATATGCCCGACTTCGATTCATCCTTGAAGCTAGCGATCCGCTCGCTTAAGAATGTGCAAGCATCGGTCAAGCATATGATCGTCATCAGCGATGGCGATCCGACCCCCGCTTCAGGAAGTGTGTTAAATGAATTCGTCAAGAATCAAATCAAGATCAGCACCGTTGCCGTCGGGGCGCACGGGTCGGTCGGTACGGCCGAACTCAAACGTATCGCCAACACCACTGGCGGAAACTATTACGTGGTTACCAATGCGGCTGCCCTTCCAAAGATATTCATGAGGGAAGCTCGACGGGTTGCAAGGCCCGTGATCTTCGAACCAGAAGGAGGAGTTCAACCGATTCGACAACTCCCAAACCACGAGATCCTCTCGGGCATTCGATCCGACTTGCCGAACATTCGAGGCTTTGTTTTGACCGAGCGCAAGGACAGTCCGTTGGTGGAGGTTCCCTTGCTATCGAACAAACCTGCCGAGCAAGAAAACGCGACGATCTTAGCCACATGGAACTATGGGCTCGGAAGAACCGCCGTCTTTACGACCGACGGTGGCAAGCGATGGGCAAAGGACTGGGTCGGATCGACACACTACGACCAGTTTTTTTCGCAATTGGTTCGTTGGACCATGCGACCATCCAAAGACGATGACAAATTCAGTATCGCCACTCAGGTAAAAGACGGGCGAGTGCAAGTCATCGTCAACGCGACGGACAAAGAGGATAATTTTTTAAACTTCCTCGACATGAACGCCTCTGCCACTGGACCGGATTTAGTTCCGATCACCGTACCGCTCAGGCAGCAGGCTCCAGGTCGTTATGTCGGCGAGTTTACTCCCGATAGTTCGGGTAGTTACATGCTCAGCGTCGTCCCTGGCGGAGGCCGCCAGATTCTCACCACCGGTGTGAATCTTCCTTTCTCCGATGAATATAAGATCCGGCAAGCCAACATGCGATTGATTGAAAATCTCGCTGAGAGTAAACCTCTTGGCGGAGAGGCTGGCAAGGTGCTTCCGGAGTTAAGCGACACGGAGATGGAACAGCTTTTGGGCTTCGACACCTACCGTCCTGGTCTTCCCCCTGCCCGATCCTTGAAAGACATCTGGCCATTTGCGGTCCTGCTCGGAGCATCCCTGTTCTTTGCCGATGTCTTCGTTAGGCGAGTCGCGGTCGATTTCGGGTGGCCGTTGCGCAAGCTGACTTCTTGGATCTCTCGACGCAAGGTTTCTGAAGCCGACCAAGCACGGCAAAAGAGCCTAGATCAACTTCGCTCGAGAAAATCAAAGGTATCTAGCGAACTCGATAAACAAAAGTCAGCCACCTCCTTTGAGTTGCCCGAACCAGAAGTTAGACGAGAGTCTGATCGACTTTCCAGTTCGGAAGCTTTCGGCACCGTCGAATCTCCAAGGAGCGATAAGCCTAGCGCTGGACCAAAGTCAACCGGTAAGCCCGATGAGGGGGACGGTGACAACTACACTGCCCGGCTGCTGGAGGCTAAACGAAAAGCCAAAAAGAACAACAATGAATCAAAATAGTGGATCCATTCAATTAGCCTTAGTCAATGAAAGCCTCACTTCATGAGCAATGTTGCTGAATCGATGCAAGAACAAGCCCAGTTGTTTCGCGACCGCTTTGCTGCTGTCCGCGAGCAGATTGGGCGAGTGATTGTCGGGCATGATGAAATCGTAAATGGCGTATTAACGGCCATGTTTGTCGGCGGACACTGCCTGCTCGAAGGTGTCCCTGGGCTCGGAAAAACAATGCTAATCCGAACTCTATCCGAAACCCTCTCGTTGGATTTCAATCGTATCCAGTTCACGCCGGATCTGATGCCTTCGGATATTCTCGGAACGAACATGATTGTCGAAGAAGAGGGGAGGCGTAAATTTGAGTTTCAAAAAGGGCCTATCTTTACGCAAATCTGCTTGGCGGACGAAATCAATCGCGCGACTCCAAAAACGCAGTCGGCTTTGCTCGAGACGATGCAAGAAGGAACCGTTACGGTTGCGGGTACGCGCTACGACTTGCAAAAGCCCTTCTTTGTCCTAGCGACGCAAAACCCGATCGAACAAGAAGGTACTTATCCGCTTCCCGAAGCCCAGCTCGACCGTTTCTTGTTCAAACTCGTCGTCGGATATTCCAACCGCGAGGAGCTCAACACGATCATCGATCGAACGACGCGGAGTGTGAGCATCAAACCTGAGAAGGTGATGGATGGGACAGAAATCGTCAAATGGCAAGGCTTGGTGCGGCAGGTGGTTTTGGCCAAGCATGTCCAAGACTATGTGGCTCGATTGATCCTAGCGACCCACCCGGGCGGAGCACTCGCTCCGGACGTTACCAACCAGTACATCCGATGGGGAGCAAGCCCTCGGGGTGCACAGACCATCGCCCTGGCATCCAAGGTGCGTGCGCTGCTCGATGGTCGTTACAACGTGAGTTATGAAGACGTTCGACGCGTCTATCTGCCGGCGTTACGGCATCGTGTATTGCTCAACTTCGAAGCCCAGGCTGAAGGGATCGAATGCGATCGCGTGTTGCTAGATATCCTCGAAAAGGTAAATGAGAAGGCCGATGATATCTAAGATGTTTTTGCGAATATTCGCAATTTTTACTTGCGCTGTCTTCCAAGGCTCGATGTGCCTTGGTCAGGAGAGTTTTAAGAAAGACCAAATCGATGCGGGGGTAAGCAAGGCGATAGGCTATTTGGTTTCTCAACAGAAACCCAATGGTTCGATCACCGATCGCGGGCACGAGAATGCCATGACCGCACTTGCCATCATGTCGATGGCTGCGGTTGGGCATCAGCCTGCTGACGCAACGCCCGAGGGGATTGCGATGACTCGCGGGCTTCGGTTCCTGTTGGGTGAAGGGAGGCAGGATAAAGCCGGTTACTTTGGGGCTTCCGATGGATCGCGTATGTATGGGCACGGGATCGTTACACTGATGCTCACCGAAATGCTCGGAATGGGAGTCGATCCGGAGATGGACAAGCAGTTGCATGAGGCTTGTCAAAAAGCGATCGACCTGATTGTTCGAAGTCAGCGGATCAAGAAGGGAGCCAATGCGCGCGGTGGTTGGAGGTACACGCCCGATGCAGGTGACAGCGATCTATCGGTTTCCATTTGGCAGCTTATGGCGCTGCGAAGTGCCAAGAACGACGGACTCGATGTGGCATCAGCGACGATCGACGATGCGGTAGGGTATCTAAGAAGATCTTTTACGTCACCATTGGATACGCAGGGGAATCCGAAAGATTCCAAGGCGGGTTTTTCGTACGAGCCAAATGGGGGAGGTCCCTCGTTTACGATGACCTCTGCAGGATTGTTAGCCATGCAAGTTTGCGGTCAGTACGAATCTCCGCTGGTTGTTGGTTCGGCAGATTGGCTCCTGGAGCATCCTCCGAAGTGGAACGAGCGATTCATTCTCTATGGGCTTTATTATTTTGCCCAAGGTATGCACCAGCGAGGTGGGTCACATGCCGAGAGAGCCGCGAGTATTGTCTCGGAGTTGCTCTTATCAAAACAGAAAGACAACGGAGCTTGGGAATCCTCTTCGGGAGAGGAGCAGAACGCCGGTTCGGTCTATTGCACGGCGATGGCCGTTTTGAGTTTATCTGTCAAATACCACTACTTGCCAATCTATCAGCGGTAGTGGCAAGATCTCCAATGACCAATCCCAAAACGCTGGAAAACAACTACAATACGTTTTCGCCGCTGGGCTATTTTTCATCGATTACTCGACCGACAAGAAGGCTATCGAAGATGCGATTCCAAGGGTTTGCAGGTAACAAAAACGATCTTTCGAAGAGAATTAAACAGGGTTTGATCGCAGGTGTGCTAGGCGTTTGTGGATGGTCAAGCATCGGACATGCCGAGGATGGCGATTGGGCTCAGTGGCGTGGGCCGGCACGAGATGGAATCGCCGGAAAACAAAGTTTGCTACAGACTTGGCCCGAGGGCGGTCCAAAGCTGGCTTGGACATACCCTGCCGCAGGAGTTGGATACTCATCGAGCGCCATCAGCAACGGTCGGCTCTACACGATAGGTCAGCGCAATGATGACTGCGTGGCAATTTGTTTGGATGCAAAGACGGGTAAGGAGATTTGGGCTCAGCGTTTCGATCGAGGAACCAAGTCCGATGACTATCTGACGGGTTGGGGAGGTGGGCCACGTAGCACTCCAACAGTCGATGGGGATCACGCCTACTTTTTGAGTGACCTCGGTGAACTGGCTTGTTTGAAGACTTCCGATGGATCGAAGGTTTGGAGCAAGAATCTGATCAAGGATTTTGGTGGCGGAGTCCCTCAGTGGGGTTGCAGCGAATCGGTGCTTATCGATGGAGACAAGCTCCTGTGCACACCGGGTGGTAAGACATTCATGGTGGGGCTCAACAAGAAGACTGGCGAGAAGGTTTATGAGTCCAAGGGGTTCGAAAACGCGTCGCAGTACGTCTCGATCATGAAAACGACCGTTGGCGGAGTACCGATTTACGTGACTGCAGCCAAGCCAGGTTTGGTCACGTTTCATGCCGAGACAGGAGAACTGCAGTTTACCAGTCCAAAGACGGGGAACCCAACGGCGGTAATCCCAACTCCGATCCTCTCAGGCAACCAGATTTACCATTCTTCGGCTTACAAGGCTGGCAATGCTCTGTTGAATTTGTCCGTCGACGGTGGCAAGGTAAATATGGAGCAGGTGTATCACTTGGATAAAGAAAGCATGGAGAACCATCACGGCGGTTATGTTCTTCATGAGGGTACGATTTATGGTTTTACGAACGCGCTTCGGGGGGCTTGGGTCGCCCAAGATCTCAAGACGGGTGAGATCCTTTGGAATCACAAGACGGGCAAGGCCCGTTCGGGATCGATTGCT
>JBJSXX010000269.1:0-3696 GCA_046086605.1 Pirellula sp.
CTCTAAGACGCAAAGAAAGACAAGAAGCAGGATCCCTCCTGTTCCCTTTGCGTCTTTGCTTCTTTGCGTGAGTCGGTTTCACAAGAACCCAAAACACTTAAAACCGTTTCCAATCACCTGTCTTTGGGTCGATCTTGAGACTATACAACTCTCGTATGGATTCCTTGTGCCCCTCGGTAAGTATGTAGTTCCCTTTGTCATCGTCGAGAAAATCCAAATCCCAGAGTTCCAGCGCGCACCATTGGAGGTTCCGCCGATAATGTGTATAGGGTGTCTGCCGGATCTCTCCAACGTTCCAACGCAGCTCAAGGCTGTAAGCGATCAGGCCTGAGTAATTGTCTTTTTGGAATCCCATGCCACCAGGTTTCCATTGACTAGTCGTACAATCGATCAGAGCTCGATAGTATTGCTCGTCGCTCATGGGTCTCCAATTTTCAATTCCAAGTGCCACGCGTCCTTTGGTTAGCCCTTCACTGAGTGTGACCGGCTTACCGATCGATTCACGTTGCAGTTTTCTGGTCAATGGAGAAGCGAAAATGCCTACAAGGTCGTGTTCGATCCCTTGGAACTCAAAATCCACACCGCCCTCCCGTTGTGCCAGTTCTACCATGGCCCGCAGATTGAGTCTCTGAAGAATCAGGTTGCTCAGGAAGTGCCCACCGATCTCTCCATGCGCACCGGGAGACTTCATCATCTTGAGCCGCGTCAGTCCATTGGGATAGAGACGTGTCGCGGGAAAGAAGCTGCGGTCTTCGTTGGCAGCATAGATTGTGCCGATGGCTTCGATATTGGTATTCGGAAGTGCAGCGACATAGTTTCCTGCGCGACCGCCTGGAGTCCAATGCACCAAAGCCGAACTTTGCCCAGGAAGAACGTACGAATAAACTGGATCGAAGAGACCAAGAAATTCAACTTCAATGCCATACCGAGCCATCCTTCCGACAAATTCAATTCCCATCGCAGCCCCTCGGCTCCATCCGAAGATATGCACCTTTTGGTGGCCTCGGTAATTCGCGATGATATCCGCTTCGATCCGATCGAGGATTGCCGTCCAACCATAGCCGCAGCCGTTGTCGGCATAAGCGTTCCAGATCGAATCGTACTCGGTCGGATTGCCAACTCCTCCATAATAGAATTTGGTTCCTTGATAGAGGTTGTAGAGCCGTTCGACGTTGCCTACACCAAACATGTGCATACCGGTTCCACCGATAAAGATCCCATACTGCTTGGAACCCGAATCGATCGAAAACGGCGAAATCAATCCATCGATCAAACTGCTTGCTTGATCGGAGTTTGCCAAGATTAATTCATCAGCCCACTTTCGGAGAGCGCTGTACAGGACGCGTTTGCCGGAAGGCAGATACACCCAGCCGTAGGGATCGAGTTTTCCAATCGCTGTCTTTGCCGCCCGCATCCTCGGTGCACCTTCGATCCGGCTCGGCTCGATTCCAATGGTATGCTTCCAGTACACCACGCCCCGCTCTTCAAACACCTTGTCATAGCATTCTGAAATCTTCGATGGCTGATGCTTGGAAATCAGCTCGGATCGAGTCTGATCGAATCCCCCTTGAACATGCTTTCGGTACTTGCTCAACCATGCTTGCAGTTCTGGTTTCGCAGAGGCTCTGTGGACTGCTCCGTAGTTTTCATTGGCATACCTAAGGAATTCCTTCCATTGTGCTTGATCGTTGACAAAGAAACGAGCCTGAGACTCTCTCTGCGGCTCGAAGTCCCTCTTCGGTAATTCCATTGGATTCCAAACAAGACTGCGGTCGAGCGTCAGTTCCGAGTAATCAGGTCGCTCTGCGGATGAACAGATGCGCCCTTTGAGATCCAACCAATCCTGCACCCCTTCCAACTGCTCACGGTCGATGTTCACTAACGCATCGACCGTCAAGGGGGATTTGGGAACCATCGCTTGCGTTGGACTCACGATCGCATCGGCCACCCCATCGACTTGATCCGAGATAATCAACACTCCATCTGCGATGCTTAAACCCTCAGACGGTTCTTTTTGTGCAATTCGCTCGGCGGAATACGATAGGCTGTCTATCCCCCAAAAGGACTTTGCGAACTGTTCCTGCGGCGAGCGGATCCATGCCAGAAAACCGGTATCCTGCCATGAGAACGGATCCGCGAAAGGATTCCGGATATTTGCAACATAAGCCAGATCGTAACGACGATCCATTCTCGGCGATTGAGGATGATCAATCGCATCAGGGGTTGGTATCGCCACAGGCACATCGCTCGACGGATTCGCTAGTGCTAACCCACGGAGCACTTGAATGCTGATTTGCTCCAAGGACCAATCAAGCTGAGCGACGGTTTGTCTTGCGCGATCGCTTGCGAGCCACTCTCCGGAATCGAAAGCCCACTCGATACTCCCTTGCAGTATTTCATGATCAGCCTGCTGTTGGCTTTGTTTTAGAGTCCTCGACTCGATCGCGATCGCTCGACTGCGGTTGGATTCGTTTCTGGCTCGTGCAATGTCCAAATAGAACTCGCTCCAGGAACTCTCAAGTTGGCAATCGAGGTCCATAGCCATATCGGATTCCATGGCGGATGTTTGCAAAGTGAATTCCTTTTCGACTGTGGCCCAAGTTTGATCGGAGAGTCGGTAGGCATTTGCCTCTTTGTTATTGAGTTCCTTACGTGAGTCTCGGACTTGCTTGGCTTGGACGGACTCCCTAGCGATCAGAGCCATTCGATCGCTTCTTTGGATATCAGCCTTAGCGCGTCTCAAATCGGCTACAGCCTCAAGTCGCTTTTGGTTCCATTTGATGCGTGTGGAGTTTAAGCCGACGTCATGAGCGTTTTTTGCCTCCTGCAACCGGGCTTGATACGTCGAGTAATCGAAGTCTTTTCTGAAGATCAGTTCGGTCGTTGCGACTCGATCGGCATAGGTACGCTCCAACGTGGTAAACTCATCGACGTACTGATTTGTAGCAACATGGATTCCGGACAAGAAACCGATTTGGGCCTCACTGCCTTGCTCCAGCGATTCGAGATTTTGTTGGCTCTGCGAGTTCCTCATAGAACTATCGGCTAGCGAAATCGCTCGTGCGGCATCGAGTTGCGCTTGAGCGATCGTCGTGGTATAGAGGCTGTCGGCTTGTGCCCTGCCATGGATCAATCGCTCTTGGGCTTGATTCCAGGTTTCAAGGTTCTCTAACTCATGCTCGGCCATTGCGACCATGAACTCCGACCAGGTTCCATGGAGTGCTTGTTGCAGTTGTTTTCGAGCGTCGATCCTCGCCGTGGCACACGCAATTCTCCATCGACTATCGGAATGGCTGTGTTCCAAAGCCAACTCACCACTAGAAGCCACTGTAGCAACTTGGTACTCGAAACGAGCTAGAGCGATCCTATCTGTCCGCGTGCGATCCAACTCCGAGAGCGTATGCTCCAACTGAGCATCGAGTCGAGTTAAATCGATACTCTGACGCTGAGATCTCTTTTGATCTTCGATCGCGACCTCGGCGGATAGTTTTCCAGTGCGATCCTTCCAGGTCTTTAGCGAGAGGGAATCGCTAAGAGCTTGTGTATACCTGGCTTCCGCCACAAGAAGCCCCTTCTCGCGAGCTTGTTCGAAACCCGTGTAACTTCGGAGTTTCATTAACTGGGCGGTGCTCTCCGCGTGCTCGACGGCCTGCAAGAACTTGCTCTCACCAGACAACACCGCCAGTTGGTGCTCTA
>JBJSXX010000270.1:0-7304 GCA_046086605.1 Pirellula sp.
TTTGTTCACGGGACGTCCAATCGAGGGGACTACTAAAACCAAAATCAAATTCTCCGAGCTTTTTGACAACCTAAATTCTAGCATGTTCGGCCCGGGATCTGAAAGACCCGCAGAGAGCGGCTTCGAAAGATGTCAAATCACGATGAATATGTCGGTCCAAATTGCCTCGATAAGCTTAGAAAATCTAGTTGAAAAATTCTTGGCGGTTTCTCGTGACTTCTATGCGTTTTTAATTAGACTCAATCTGTAGTCGCTCCTGCGCTTGGCAGAAGCCAATGCAACTTTCTTGATTTTACGAGGTTTACATCATGAGTTCCGCAGTATCAAATTCGGCTCCGGGGACAGGTACCGACGTACAGGAAGATCCAACCGAGTCTTCACCTTTTGTACCTAATCCCAGTCAAAAGGATGACTTTTCGATGGATTGGACCTACATCCCAAAAGTTTCTAGATACAGGGTGATCGACCCGGATCCAGACCAACCTGGGGATGTCTTCACAATCAAAATATTCTTGATGAATGACCAAAACTCGATTCTCACATCAGACTACGGTTATCTAGTTTATATTGGAGACGACGCTGGTTTTGGGCCTGTTGACGCACTACTTACCACTGGGATTACTAACAACCAGCCCACTGGCGTTCTCACAGCAACATTTCCGAGAAGACCAACAAAGATCAAGGTGACAATCCTTACCACAAAAAAAGTACTGTAGCCCACAGTTTAAGGAAGCGGCACGGAAGATTTAAATCACTGTCGGGCTTCTTTCCCAGTGAGTTTGTTTTGTAGGAGCTCGAACTGGTGTTCGAGCTCCGATTGCTTTTGGCGAAGTTGCTCGTGCTCTTGCTGATCGCCTTGCGCAAGGAGCACGGCTAATTTCGCATCGTTGAAGTACATCCTTGCGCTCATCGCCCACAACCTCTGGGTTTCAATCGTCTGCGGATCCTGCTCTAGTTCATCGAGATACTCTTGCGCTTTAGTAATCGCTTCTATCGCTTTGTCGATGTCCGTCGGAGCTAGCAATGTCGCTCGGTCCGACTCAAGCATCATCGCTGTTTGAACCACTGCTTGATCGTCAATCCCCTTCCCGATCCATTCAAGGGCCTCTTCATAGTGCTTTTGTGCCTGAGATGTCTCATGATCGCTAATCGCGATCCGATGCAATTCACCTAAGGCCTTCGTGGCAAAGCTCCGGGCGTCACGCTGCGCATTGGGAATCCGCTCGGCAATATGACAGCAACGAAGCAACTCTTGCAGCGACTTTTTATACTCCTGGCGACGACTCAGGTTCTTTAGCACCGAACTCCTCTGATCCAACGCAGAAATGAATACCAGAATGTCTCCGTAATCGATCTCCTTGATCCGCTTATCGCTGAGGTCCTCTTTTAAGAACCCCTCGCCAAAATACGAAAACATCGTTTTGACTGCCATGTCTGCTTCGGGCAAGGAATCATCGAGGCGATCTTGCCGTTCTAAGATCGTCGATTTTTGACGATGCAACCGGCTGATCAAACCTTGATTGTCGTTGTTACCAGATTCGTGCTTGACGAGCTCTTGGGCAAGCTCGAAACAAACCTCGTTGGATTGCAACGCTGCTGGATAATCATTTTTGGTGTCAACCAAAAACTCGCCTCGGTAATACTCGCCATCGATGGCCGATGCGATCCAATTGACCCGGATGATTTTTGAGTCCGGCACATTCTTTGCTTGAGCGATCATCTCCGAGGCACGATTGAATGTCTCGATCGCGCTTTCCGGGGCGGCTTCGCTTTGAAGATTTCCAAGCCTCGTTAGGAGCCTTAACACATCGAGCTTCAAATCCCAGTCATCTGGATGCTTATCTACGAACTTCTGCATTTCGCCGATCGCGGCCTGGAGCATGTTGATACGCGATTGCTCAAAATCAGGATTCTGACTCATTTGATCGTCAAAGATCGATCCAACCACTTCATCCAGAACCGTCGATAGCGCATCGCGACTGGATTTAGTGATCCTCTGCTGTTGCTGTAGTTTCGTATTAGCAATATCCAGATCGGAACTTTTCTTCAAGTAGAAAGTCGCTGCCCAAAGCAATGCGGCAGCTGTTAGCCCGAGCATAAGCAAACTGGCAATCACGCCCCGTGCATGACGCCTAAGCCATCGCTCGGATTTCTTGAGCAAGTTATCCGGTACCACACTGATCGGCTCGCCTGCAATCCAGTTCTCCAAGTCCTGGCCCATATCGGTAGCCTTCTGATAACGATCCTCGGGCAACGTCTTCATCGCCTTGAGACAGATCGCTTCGAGCTCCTTAGGGATCTTCGAATTCCGCTCCCTAGGGCGAACAAACTGATTGAGTTTGGCCCTATTCAATGCCTCCTCGACGCTCGTGCCACTGTAGGGAACCGTGCCAGTAAGGATCCGGTAAAGGGTCGCTCCAAGACCGTAGATATCCGTTCGATGATCCAAATTGCTGTTGAGGGCCTGAGCCTGCTCGGGACTCAAATATCCGAGCGTCCCTTTGACCGATCCAACTTGAGTCCTTTCTACCCCACTGCCCGAACCTGACATGGGAACAAAGAGCATCGAAGAAGCCTCGTCTAGCTGCCCCGCGTCCTCGACGGCTTTTCCCATCCCCCAGTCCATGACCACCGTCTCGCCATAGCGATTGACCATGATGTTCTCAGGCTTAAGATCCCGGTGAATGACTTTGAACTTGTCATAGGCATACTGAAGGGTATTGCAAGTTGCAATCAAGTGCCGGAGAAGAGGCCGAATCTGTGCCAAGAACTCCTGCCGACTCAATGTCTCGTGCTTGATCGATCTGACCCGGTCGGCAAGCTTCTCGCCTTTGATTAACTGCATCGTGAAAAAGGGGTTCCCCTCGTCGTCCTGCCCAAGGTCGTACACAGGTACGATTCCGGCATGGTCGAGCCGACCGGTGTTGCGTGACTCTTCGATTAGCATCCCTTTGTGCAGTGGGCTATTGGCATGCTTCGGATGGACCTTCTTTAACGCGATGCGTCGCCCGAGCTCGGTGTCGTCGACTTCCCATACGATGCCCTGGCCTCCTTCGCCAATAGGCCTGCGAAATACGTAACGGTGAATCGCGGGCCCAAGCTTGGGTTTTGCCGAAGTGGGTTTGCTCGAATCGTCGCTGATCTTGGTGATCTCGGTAAACTTTTTCTGCCACTCTTCGGGCAGATCTTCTCCTTGCGGGACGCTTCCGTTCTCGACGACAAAGCTCAGGCTGTTGTCGAGGCCACCCTGGCGTCGCAACCGGTCTTCGACGATCCCTTGGATGTTGAACCGCTCGACGTCATCGAGAAACTTTCGCTCGACAAGAATATCGCCGATGTCTTTTTTGGGCTCTTTGTTCCAAAGTTGGGCAGCTTCGAAGAACTGCTCCATGGTGATGTAGGCGTTTTGATAAGCCACGAGGGCAAAAAGAAAATTTCGGTCGCTCGATGGGCTGGTCATAGAATCAGCGGGCTAGCTTGATGGGCACAGACAATGCGTTCTTCGTACCAGATCATTATGCGCGATCCGAGTCGAGGTTTGTGAAGGTTTCTTGGTGGGGCAAAGAATTTCCCATACCACACGGGGTTTAAAACCATGGGATTCGACGGATAGCTCTGGCGCTAAGAGATGATTTCGGAGAAATCATCGACCATGGAGCCATAAGACGGCGGCAGAGGATGTCTGGGTGATTGCTTGGAGATATTCAGGGTTTTATGGCCTCGATTCGAATTTCGCCCAAACGAAGTTTCCGTTATATTTTGGGGCTCACACACGGCATCACCCGGCACGTCGTCCTTTATTTTATTTTTCCACTGCCATGCGATTTTTCTTGTCCAACCCGCTGTCGTCTCTTGTCAAAAGATTCCATCGAAAACCCAAGCGGACGATTTCCAGAAGGCGTCGACTGTTTGCCGAACTTCTTGAAACCCGCAAAGTCTTTGCCGCCGGAATTCCCGAGATCTACATCAGCGAGATCCAAGACGATCCCCTTTTCGGTAATCGGGATTCCGATCAGTATGTCGAACTACGAGGCACCCCCAACTCGACAATCCCCAGCGGTACCTACTTTGCAGTCGTCGAAGGCTGGGGCGCGGTACCCGGTGGACCCGGCTACCTTCATAGCCTGATCGATGTTTCGAATCTGACCTTCGGGGCCAACGGGTTTTTGACCATCACTCAGTTCGGAAGTCCTTACCAAGTCGACCCGCAGTCAACGAGGCTTACCAGCAATGCCGTAGGGTTCTCTGGGTTACCCGATGGCCGATGGAGCGATGCATCGGATCTCTCCGATCGATTGTCTTTCATCAGCGGCACTCAATCGTTTTTGGTGATCACCTCACCGAGCAAACCAAATCCGACCGCCGACTATGATGTGAACGACGATGGAACGCTGGACAACGGTGCTGAACTTTGGACCATCTACGATTCGGTTGCCATGATGGGCTTTACCCCAACGCCCGGATGGTCCTATGGACGCATCACTTTTTCACACATCACGACCAATCACAATTACCCTGCCGGTAGTGTATATACCGTTCAGGAGAACATCGGCTATGTTGCCCGTATCGGAAGTTCAACGGGATACAGTGCCAACGATTGGGTCTGCGGTACAACCATCGAAGATACCCTCAATGCAAACTCCAAGTACCGATTCACCTACGGGACTTTTGGTGATCCTCGACCACTGGTCTACTCTGGCCGCGCGACGAACCATGTCGGAACTTATAACTTTGGCGGCGGATTCATCGGCCAAGCTCAATTGGATACCGATCGCGATGGTCAATTGACCCCCAGCGATGCACCCCTGGCCAATGTTACTGTCTTTGCCGATCGAAACGACAACGGTATCCGCGATAACACAATCATCGATGTAATCGCCGCTCAGCAAACGCTCGATGTGGAACTCGCCAACGCATTCCCCAACGCAACCTTGACCGTTGCCGATGCCAACAACAAGAACATCGGTTTCAAAGTCAAAGCCCAGGCAACCAACGATGCGAACTTAAACCCAATTCGCGTTCTGGCTAGCGAGGGGATCCCTTGGTTCGATGATGGCAGTCGATTGAAAGTCATGTTCTATCGAGAAGCCAACTCGGTTTCAATCGAGGCCATCGCTGCCGAGACGCTCAAATTCTCAATCGGGCGAATGGATATCTACGACAAGGATAATAATCTGCTTGGAACCCGTTCAACGAATCCGCTTGCAGGAACCGATCGACAAACGATCGGCTTTACGCGTCCAACTGCCGATATCAAATACGCGATCATCTACACCGATGATAAGGTTCAAAACACCAGTCCGTTCGGCAAATTCGATAAGCTCCGTTACACCTACCCTGAGTTCCAAACAACCACCGGTGCCGATGGGAAAATTCGGCTCGAAGAGATCCCGTCGGGCACCTATCGTCTAACGGTTGCAAACTACCCTGGAGATCTGATTCCCATCACCGCTGATTCGACCTCGCCCCTGACAGTCACTCGCTCGGAGCATCGAACCGATGTCACCTTTGGGTACAAAGAGAACCTTCCACCGGAAATTCTCTCGACACAGTTCAACATCCAGGAGAATCCTGCTGTTAACTCGGTGGTTGCAACCGTCTTGGCCTCGGACCCAGATGCCGGCCAGTCCCTGACCTACCGCTTCACAAGCAACTCCGGTCCCTTTAGCATCGATCAAGTCACCGGCCAGATCCGATACACCGGAAATGGGCCTTGGGATTTCGAAACCACCAAAGAACTCAACGTCCAGGTCGAGGTGCGAGACTCGCTAGCAATACCGGGCACGACCAGGAGATTCATCAAGCTTGTGAACCTCGATCGCAACGAAGCACCAACAGCGCAGAATGCGAATTTTACGATCGATGAGAACTCCCCCGCTGGAACCATCGTCGGTACGGTGACAGCCTCCGATCCGGACGCCGGAATCAACGGACAGCTTGTGTTTCAATTCGGCGTGGGTGCCCCATTGGGTGCATTCAACATCGACGAGAACACGGGGCGTATCACAGTCGCCTCCCCGACGCTCCTGGACTATGAAACCTCACCTGTTATCAGCCTTCCGATCGTGGTTCGCGATAAGGCTAGTCCATCCCTCTCTGGCAACGCTTCGGTTCTGATCACCCTGCGAGATCTCAACGAGGCCCCGACGAATGTGACCTTTTTAGATCTGGTGACTGTGCCGGAAAATGCAGTGGTTGTTCTTCCAATCCAAGTCGCCACGGTGTCGATTGTCGATGATGCACTCGGAACCAATAACCTCTCTTTGTCCGGGCCAGATGCCGCAAACTTTTTGCTCATCGGCAATGAGCTGAAATTCCAAAGTTCGACTCCGCTTGATTTCGAAACCAAGTCTCTTTACCGAGTCATCGTTTCGGCGGACGATCCAAGTATCGGCTCGAGTCCTGACGTGAGCGTCACTTTCAATTTGTCGATCGCAGATGTCAACGAGAAACCCAGCGGTATCGTCTTTAGCGATGTGGTCAATCCTCTTTTGGAAACCACGCCCGTAAGCACGCCGATTCGAGTCGCCAACATCGCTGCCTTGGATGATGCGATCGGAAACAATGTCTTTTCCCTTGCGTCGACGTTTGATGCGAGCTTTTTTCAAATCGTCGGGAATCAACTTCAGTTCCGCTCGGTTACCCCTTTGGATTTTGAAACCAAATCCAGCTACCGAGTGGTGGTCCAAGTCGACGATGCCGCCTTCCCAGGTTTTCCAGATGCGTCTTCAACTTTCACGCTTTCGATTGGCGATGTGAACGAACCCCCTGTGGAACTGCGACTAAACAATCCTGTAACGCAACTGAGCGAAACCAACGGTGTCTCAGCCGGGCAAACCGTTGCGACAATCGTGGTTGTTGACGATTCAACTGGAAGCAATGAACTGCGTCTCGAAGGAGCCGATGCAAACTCATTTGAAATCTCGGGCAACCTACTTAGGCTCAAAGCCGGCTCGCCACTGAACTTCGAAGTCAAACCCTTCTACGATGTAACGGTTCGCCTGACCGATCCATCACTGCCCGGCCCCCCTACCCTGACCCGATCTCTGCGAGTCAACATCGCTAACCGTCCCGAAGTCATCTCGATCAGCGATTCGTCCGGAGCGCCACTGGCAGAGCGGATCAAGACCGTGCGTTTGGGATGGGATACCGAGTTGGGCACAATTCCTTCAGATGCCATCAGCGTTGTTAAGAAGGATGTCGGCTTTGTCGCTGTACCCTACACCATGACTCGCGGACTCATCGACGGAAAAACAATCGTCGATTTGGCATTCACGGGCTCGCTGGTTGACTCTCAAGGCTTC
>JBJSXX010000271.1:0-3999 GCA_046086605.1 Pirellula sp.
CGAGGAACCAGGCGAAGCCGCGGAGATTGGTCGCGGGGGTATTCAGGGAGAAGGGGACTTTTTCAGCCGTTCGTCGAGGTCGGCCAGACGAAATCGGCAACTGAGAATGTAGGGTGGCTGTCCCTTCTCCCAGTGACCATAGGTCGTCACGACAAATACACCATCCGGTAGGATCTCCACTCCGGGATAGGCACAGTCGCTGCTCTTGTGGTTCTTCTTGAAGCGAATTCGGTACTGTCCCGCCTTCCCTTGGCGGAGGTCGTCGTAGGTACCGACCCAACCCACCCAGTCGCCCGCCGTCCGGCTCGAACTTCCCCTGGTCGGCACATCGCGGAAGGAAATGAAAAGTCGGCCATCTGGGCCATACTTCGCCGTGTGACGATCTCCCGTCAAGGATAGCGGCAACTCCCGGGGGGCCGTCCACGTTTTTCCTTCATCATCGGATAGCGTTTCGAATATTTTGTTTTGGCGAGAACGACCGATCGCTTTGACACGCCCTGAACCGAGTCTCAATATCGCCGGCTGAATTGCTTGGATTTCCACACCATCATTAAGCAATGGTGTCTTAGTCCATTTTCTTGCCTCGTATTCAAACCGCTCGAAATAGACTTGCCACTTGCTGGGCTCTTCTTCGGTTTCTGAGCTTGTGGGGCACAGCCAGTCACCGTTTTCAAGTTCGATCGGCTTGTTTTTGATGGGACCTAGGAATCCCTCTTTGAGCCGCAGAGGCTTGGTCCATGTTTTCCCCTGGTCGAAACTACGAATCTCCATTCCCCACCATGTTTCGGGGGAGGGCCCAACTTTATAAAACAGATAAATCGGTTGCAGTTTTCCGTCTAGCAATTTTTTGGGTTGGAACAGAACAGGATTCCAAGTGGGAAGTTGCGAACCTCCCGGACCGGCACCTTTACCGTTGGCAACCTCGACTGGCACCGACCATTTTCCATCCCGATAAGCAGAGACCCAGATACCAACATCGGGATGCTTCTCGTGAGTGCCACCAAACCAGGCAGCAATCGAACCAGCCGAGGTGTCTTCGATCGTCGAAGCATGACAACTTGGAAAGGGTGCCGTTTCATAGATATAACTCGACGAACGAATCGCTGGATGAAGACTCGTTGTCTGTGTTTCTTGGCCGACTATACGAGAGCTTAAGAAGGGAACGAATGCTGTCCAGGCGAACAAAAATTTCGCAAGTGATGACCTAGTCAAACTCATAGGATTATCTTTCGGTATGGATGTTCAGCGGCTAGAAGTTTCGTTTTCCAACCATCGGTATGATAGACAACAAGTGTATCGAGTTTCCAATTTTGCGGCTGTTTTTTTGCAAGGATTGCAAATTGCGGGTCAACGATTCCAAGACAGGCCGCTTGCTCGATGGTTGAAACCTCCCGACAATCGGGCTTCTTAATCAATTGCAGTTCGTCTGCTCGGAGGCGAAGCGCGAGCAACCATGCTAATGTGTCGGATGTTGTATCCCAATTTTCTGTGGGCACCAAATCCGGTGGTATCCAGCCTAAAGCATCCTTTTGATAAAAGCTCGTCACATCGACCAAATAGCTTCGGGCTGTCGGATCGCGCATCGCGTCGTCGAGTTGTTCGGTGGTTGCTAGGCGATGTTCTAAACCGAGCAATTCAGCGGCAACGTCGCAAGTGCCTTGTAGCAATTCCACGCAGCGCCAATGCATCTTGGTCAAATCCAAATAAGGATGGTTTCGATGCAGGGTTCTCATCGACTCGACGGTATCTCCACCACCGAGGATGATAAAATAACGATTGGTTCTATCTGTTTTGAGAGATTCAACGTAATTCACGAGTCGATCGAACTCGATCCCAGTTGAAAACAGAGAGGCTCCGCCGATCTTGACTACCACGATTCTCGTTGGCTTTGTCTGATGTATACCCGGAGGCATTCGAGAGCCAGCTTAAGATTTAAGAAAGACAGCAGCAGCTATGGCAATCCCGATCGCTGCAAGCACTCCGACGAGGATCAGAATCGACTTGAGCGATAACCCTTGGTCCTCATTAGATTCCTCTTGAGGCTTACTCGCACTCTTTGCCGTAGGCGATGTCGATTTACTCGCAGCATTGCTGGGTGACTTTGCAGAAGCCGTTTGCGTGTTGCTGGGTTGAACTCCCGTTGCGTTGCTCTTGGGGCCGACGGACGAGGGGCTTGCTGATTTCGTTACAGATTTAGGCTTACTTTCGACAGGTTCAATCAGCGGCGTAGAGCTTGAACTGGCAGCTGAACGTTCGGATGCTTCTTGGATCGCCTGCGATCGGGACTTTGGCTTGTTCGGTTGGCTCGAATCATGGATCAAATCAATTTGGCTATCGAGGGCCGACGAGTCACTTTTGACGATCGCTCGCAGCACCCCGCTATCGGAGCTCGACAGAGCCATTCCAAGTTGTCCGGACCGCTTGGAGCTTTCGATCTTCGTATCATCGAGTTGATTGTTGACCGTCTCTGAGTGGAAATTCCCTTTGTTTTTGGCATCTTCGAGTAGGTCGTCCAAGGTCATACCGCGCGATGGTTTGATCGCGACGTCGGGATTCTCCGCTTTGTACTTTGTGAGCCACGTTTCTAGAGCTTTGGCAACTTGGTCGCATTCTTGGTATCGATATTTCGGATCCTTTTGCATCATCTTGACGCAAATCCCATCGAGTTCGCCCGGGCAGTCTGGTCGGTCGACTCGTATGTTAGCGGGCATGGTGTTTTGATGCTTGATGATCCGACTCGATATGCTACCGTCAGGAAACGGTGGGTGGCCGGTCAGTAGGAAATACATCGTGCACCCAAGTCCATAGATATCCGCCCGATTGTCAACGGTATGGCTATTGAGTGCTTGCTCAGGGGCAAGATAATCCGCAGTGCCTAGAACCTTGTCGTTGTACTCCATCGTGAGCGAAGCATCGTCTTGGTTTTGGAACAGGGCCAAGCCTAAGTCGAGTACCTTGATGACTCCATCGGTATTGATCAGGAAGTTCGCTGGCTTAACGTCTCGATGGATCAGACCTTGATCGTGGGCATGCTGAAGTCCATGTGCGGCTTGGGCGATATAGTCAGCGACCAGTGCATAAGGCAAAGGGCCGTGCTTTTTAACCAGGATCTGAAGATCGACACCCTCGATATACTCCATCACGATGTAATGGGTATCTTTCTCGTGGTCGATGTCGTAAGCCCGAACGATATTCGGATGGCTTAGCGATGCAATTGCCTTTGCTTCTCTCTGAAAGCGTTCGAGGTAGGAGGTCTTTCCGAGCTTGGACTTGGGCAGGACCTTCACGGCCCGGCGGTGTTTGAGCACCATGTGCTCGCCTAGATAAACACTGCTCATACCTCCGGTTCCGATGTGCCCGAGCAATTTGTGTTTGCCGAGGAAGAACCCTTTGTACTTGCCTTGGAGTATCTTCTCGGATTGCCAGCGGGTCAGGAGCCCAGCGTCTTCAAAGGACTTACAAACCGCAATAGGATCCTCGAGCAAAGCGGGATCTGATTTCGTAGCTAAAGACTCTCGGTGCGCAGCAAAAGCATCTGGATCGACGAGCTTGCTCTTCTCGATCAATTCGAGGACTTTATCGGCGGTAATCTGCGTCATACTAACGATTCTCATGGATCACATCCAAGGGCTCGGCCAGAGCCTTGGAGTTTCGCGTCGGGAGGCTGTTCCGACGTCCAGCCCACAGTTTACTAGATTTCAAAGCTACAAGTGGGGATTGATCCTCGAAACTGAGTCAATTTCCATCTTTTTACTTCCGACGTCATCCTAGGATCGCTAACCGCCTATGGCATCAAGCCAGTGGCAGGCTAATGGCATAAAATTCATTCCAAAGGACAAACAAAAATACCTGAAGAACCAGGGTATCTGGACTCCCATCGGTCAAAGTGGATCCCTAAAATCTGTGGTTCTTTCGCCCTTTTGACCCGAACTGATCCTCCACCCCTTATTTTTCGACCATGCAGTATTTTCCGGACATCCAAAAGATCCAGTACGAAGG
>JBJSXX010000272.1:0-14096 GCA_046086605.1 Pirellula sp.
GTACTCGTACTCGAAGCGGTCTAGTATGGCGATTCACCCAAGTAGTCAGCAAATTACCGTGAACCGCTTCGATCAACCATCAGTATCGCAGAAGTTCAAACAGCCATCGAGTACGAGTACCGTTGCACTGAGTACCGCTTCGCTGAGTACGAGTACGAAGCAATCCGATGCGATGCACGAATTTAGTATTTACCCACAACAAATCCTGAAGAACCAGAATTTATTGTGCCCTATAGACAAAGAGGCAAGAGACTCACGTCCCTTGCCTCTTGCATTGTATTGAATGTGATTCGTTGTGGATGCTCTACAGCAATTTAGTTGCTAGCAGCAGGAACAACCCAAACCTTCAAGTCCGTCGAGATCTCTGGATGGAACTGTACCTTGACGGTGTAGAGTCCAAGTTCCTTGAGTACCCCATCGAGCTTGACCTGATCTGGAGTGATCGCAACGCCGTTGGCCTTGAGTGCAGCAACGATTTCTCGAGTGCCTACGCTACCGTAGAGGTGACCTTCTTCATCGGCGTTGGCCTCGACGTTGATCGACTGCTTACCAATCTGATCGGCCAGAGCACGGAGGGAAACCAAGCGATTCTTCTCAATGGCAATGAGCTTCTCTTTGTGCTTCTCGACCATCCTCTTGTGATGGTCATTCGAGACGATCGCGAGACCTTCTGGCAGAAGGTAGTTGTTGGCATGGCCTGGTTTGACCTCGACGATCTCTCCAGCTTTGCCCAGATGCTGAACGTTCTGAATGAGCATCAGCTGGACACCGCCATTGGGGCCTTTGGGAAGGCGTGGGAACTGAGGAGTTCGTTTCTTGCGAGCGGTCTTTGATGGAGTGGTCATGATCGGTTGGTCTGAAATGTTTCTGGGACTTCGGCCCAGTGTTATATCTACAAAAAAGGGTTTTTAGAAGGGCATTTCTGGGTCGTTGTAGACCGGTTCTTCGTGAATTTCTGGATGTTGGACCGCATCGGGCGAGTTGGCGTATCCATTTGGGTCAGAAAACCGGTTTGGAGCGGTCGTACGGGCTTGGCCCTCACCTTTGGCACCATCGGATTTACCGCCCAGGAACTGCATCTTCTCGACGATGACGTAGATCTTGGATCGTTTTTGACCGTCCTTTTCCCAGGTGTCTTGCTTGAGTTTGCCTTCGACGAAGATCGGGGATCCTTTGGTCAGGTACTGGCTCACAAGTTCGGCGAGCCTTCCGAAGAAGGTCACATCGATGAAGGACGTTTCGTCTACCCATTCGCCAGCGGCATTCTTTCGACGCTCGTTGACGGCGATAGCGTTTTGGGAAACGGCCAATTTGGTATTGGTCGTATGGCGAACCTCGATTTCACGCACGAGGTTACCGATGAGGATGACTCGATTAAAACTGGCCATGATCCTTGACTCCTTGAGGAATTTAAACGGGAAGCATGTCGCAGATTTTACAAACAAGGAGGGGGCAGGGGTTGGATTTGGTTCGAAAATTCTTTCCTGCCTGTGGCCCCTTGCCGATTACTCCTCGTCGCCTTCTTCGACTTCGACTTCTTCCTCGTCATCAGCACCTACAGCAGCAACGGCACCAACGCGTTCGATTTGGTCGATAGGAACAACGACTTTTTCCAAGGCGTGGGAAACAAGTACATCGACCAATCGGGCGTCGAGCCGGGTGAACATGTGTCGAAGCAGGCTGTCGTTGAGCTGGCAGGTTCTGTTGAGCTCTTTGAGTTTCAGCGAGTCGAGGTTGAAGATCGCCAGCCAATAGGTGCCCTTGGAGTGCCCTTTGATAGGGTAGGCCAAACGTTGTTCGGCCCACAGGCGGCTAACAAGGATCTCGCCACCGAGTTCGGTGATCATGGACTGAACGCGACTGGCGATGCCACCTGGATCGCGGGCATAGTGGTTGCTGTCGAAAATGAACAAACATTCGTAGGATGCGTTGGCCAACGTGACTACTCCTGGCTTAGGACGACTCTTTAACTTGTACTTTGAAGGGATACTTGTTTTTGGGGTTTTATTTTGCGGGCTTGCTGGTGCGGGTTACTTCGAGGCATTGAATCGGTTCATCGCAATGTCGATCCCGTCTTTGAGCCAGCACTGGACTGCTTCCAGGGCTCGCCCGAGCGACTCGTCGACAACCTCTCGTTCTTTCTTGGAGAATTTGCTCAGCACGTAATCTACGGTCTGGCGATTCTCCGGCGTTGGATCGATACCGATCCGCAGTCGCGGTACATCCTGTGTGCCCAGGGCTTTGAGGACATCGTCGAGCCCCTTTTGTCCGCCACTGGAACCACTCTTACGCATCCGCAACTTTCCCAGTGGTAGGCTGAGGTCATCGCAAACCACGAGGATCGATTCCGAAGGTATTTTGTAGTAGCGAGCAATCTGTCCGACAGCCCGTCCACTGCAATTCATGTAGGTCAAGGGCCATGCTAGAACCACCTCTTGCGATTCTAAAGAGCCTTTGACCATTTTCGACTCAAACTTGGACTGAACCGGTAAAGATCCTAACGACTGATGCAGTTTTTGCAAACAATCGAATCCAATATTGTGTCTGGTGTTTTCGTATTGTGTACCTGGATTTCCAAGTCCGACGACTAGCTTCGGGGCGAGCATTAGGCCCCCGCTTCAGTCGCTTTCTCTTTGCGGATCAACTCTGGTTCTGCAGAGGTTGGCACCGTCGCTTCGACATCACTTCCTGCAGCAGCCACAACTTGAGCCACAACAATCGAACCTGGAGTCACTGGGACAACGCCCTCAGGCAACTTCAGCTCACTGACGTGAACCGCTTGGCCCAATTGCAAGTGACCGATATCGCAGGTGATGAATTCAGGAATCTTGACCGCAGGGCATCGAACCGTAAGTTCGTGAGAAACAAACCTCAATTGACCTGCTGCCGACATCGCTCCGGGTGCTTCACCATGGAGGTGAACTGGAACCGTCACGACAACCGTTTCGGTCTGCGATACGCGAGCAAAGTCGACGTGGATAATGTAATCACCCATCGAGCTCCACTGGACAGCTCGGAGCAGAGCCGTGTCGGTGATATCTCCCCGGAGATTCACCAACTTTGTTCCGTGTTTGATCAACTTGTTGACGGTGTCCAAGGAAACCGTCAGGCAGATGTTCTCTTCGCCGTGCCCATATAGAATCGCTGGGATCGCACCACTTTCGCGAATCTTGATCATCGCTCGCGAACCCTTGGTGCCTCGCTTTTTGACTTCAATCGTCTCGATCATTGCTTTACCAAACCCATTGCCAGCGTTGGCCACCGTCGCCTATCGGACAGATCAACAAACGATCCGACTCATCAAAGGACGGCTAAAAACATGTAAATTTTGTCCCGTTTTGGGCCTCGGAGTATGACGATTTTATCCTGAGTTGCAAGTCCAAAAAATCGCAAGTTTTGATGATCTCCTTCTCCTTAAACCCCGTTTTACTCCATAATAGGTCAGGTTCGTTCCCCGATGGATCCCCAGGAGTACCCTCTAAGAGCCGTTATGACCAAGAAAAACACCTTCGAAACCATTGAACCCGTAGGAGCCCGCGTCCTGGTCTTAAAGGACGAACCCAAACGGCAAACCAAAGGAGGCATCGCCCTGCCCGATGCAGCCGAGATCCCTACGATCACCGGCAGAATCGTTACGATTTCTCGCCAAGTCGAGCACGACCAGGACATGCCCCTTCGCCAATACGACAAAATCATCTTCCACCCAAAAAACGCTATCCCCGTGGACTTTGAACCTGACAACCAACTCTACGTCGTGCCCGTCGAAGACATCGTCGCGGTCTTTCGCAAACAATCATCGCCCCCCAAAAAAGCCCCCGATCAAGACTGATTTGCAATGAGTCTTACTGCTCGCATCGCAATTGCACTACTGGCACTACAAGCCACCTACTGCCATTTGGCTCATGGGCAAGAGCCCAAGCACATCGAGATCGTCTTCGAAGACAACGAGCAAGCCCCACTGCGGGGCGAATTGGTCACCGAACATCCCACCCTAGGGATGCTCGTCCAAAGCTCCGATGGCCAACTCATCGCTGTACCCCCCAAACGATCGATCTCCAAAATCGTTTCGATCGACGAGCCGATGAAGCCACTAATCGCCAGTGAAATCGCAGAGAAAACGCTCGGCCTGCTCCCCCCTGGAGCCAAATCGTTCACCACCGAACATTTCGTAATCTGTTATGACACCTCAGATACCTACGCCCGCTGGAATGCGAACTTGTACGAAAAAATGTACAAAGGACTCGTGAGATTTTGGAAGGAAAAAGGTCTCGAACTCCAAGCCCCTCGATTCCCCTTAGTCGCTCTGATCTTCAAAGATAAAGAGAGCTACGTCGAGTACTCCAAACGGGACTTCCAAGGTGGCGAAAATACGTTTGGATACTATACGCAAACAACCAATCGACTCGCTACCTTCGACCTCACGGGCATCGAAGGCATCCTGCCACCAGGAGCCAGAGTCCAACGCGAAGAACTCTTGGGAGAAATCTTTTCCAGACCCCAAGCCGAACGACAAATCGCAACCATCCTCCACGAAGCTTGCCACCAAATCGCTTTCAACACCGGACTCCAAACTCGACTCGGGGATTACCCACTTTGGCTCAGCGAAGGAATCGCGACGTTCTTCGAGTCGGCCGACACCCGAACCTCCACCGGTTGGGCCGGAACCGGTCGAATCAACCCCTACAACCTACAACAAGTCCTCCAACTTTTCCGAAATCGCCCCGAGGACTCCCTCCAGAGCCTCCTGACCCAAGACGATCGCTTTCGCAAAGGGGACACTTCGGCGGCCGCCTACGGCGAATCCTGGGGACTGACTTACTTCCTGATCAAGAAAAAACCCAAGGAATTTGTCGCCTACCTGAAAAAACTCAGGCAGCGCCAGCCGGGAAACCCCTCGGATGCCAAGCAACGACTCGAGGATTTCCAAGAATGTTTCGGGCAAGATTTAGCCAAGATCGACAAGGATTTCGAACGGATGATCTCCGGCCTCAGGCTCTGAGCACCCCAGATTCTTAGGAATTTCCCTTCGTCCAATCCCACCATTTACTGGCATTTCCGCCTGAGCTCTTTGACTTTCAGGCTTGCTGGTCGATAAACTACAATCAAATGCACAGACGCCCCCGGCGAACTTCCGGATCTCCGGAGAACTTCAGGAGCATCCGGCAAATCTAAGCAGCCTGATCGCTCTTGGAAATTTATTTAGCCCACGACAAGCCTTCCTCATTTCCGAAACACACACGACCATGCCAACGACCCGAAAATCGATCGACATGGATCTCGGGCTCTCGGGCCCCGCAAACTCGAACCTTCGAAGCGATCCGTTCACCGAGCTTTCCGACGAGCAACTCGTCGAAGCCTATCTGAAGGATCGCCAGCCCGATCATTTCGAGTCTCTCATGAGACGCTACGAACGCGAATTGTACACCTTCCTTCGCCGCTTCTTAGGCAACGCCCAGCATGCCGAAGATGTCTTTCAAGGAACCTTCCTTAGCGTTCATTTGCGGATCGAGCAGTTCGAACCCGGAAAACGATTTCGACCTTGGCTCTATGCAATCGCAAGCAACAAAGCCATCGACTTCATGCGGCGCAACAAACGCCACCAAATGGCAAGCCTCGATGGAACCATGCAGCATTCGGATTCGGAAGAATCTATGGTCAGTCGCCTGTCGAGCCCCGGACCATCACCCGATGAATTGGCCATGCAAGGTGAAACGACCGCCAAAGTCCGTCTGGCCGTCAGCCAACTGAGCGAACAGACCCAGCAACTCATCCAGCTGGCCTTCTACCAAGGCCTGAAATACGCGGATATCGCAGAAATACTGAATATTCCAGTCGGAACCGTGAAAAGCCGAGTTTTTACCGCCATGCGTAAACTCAACGAGATTTGGATGCGTATGCAACAAGATAGCTGAGGCACTTTTCCTCCCAGCTACAAAACCTACCGCGCTGCTACGACGCCATGAGTGGTGAACTACCCATACCTTCTGACGAAACCCTCCTGGGCTATATTCTCGGCGGACTATCCGATCAAGAGAACGCTCAGATTGAGGAAGCACTATCTCAGAGCCAATCGCTGCGGTTGCGGTTGCGAGACCTCAGGTCGATGCTCGAACCTCTAGCCCATGAGCCCATCGGCCAGCCCACCGAAGACGATCCACAATGGAATCCTCCAACTGGATTAGTCGAATCGACCATGGCGGCGATCGCCGCTAACGACAATGCAACCCCAGCGCAGACCCAAGTCCCTACACCTGCCTTCCCATTCTTAGCAAGCGAAGCCTCAGCGACTCAAAGTTCGAGCAATCGAGTCGCTTGGTTCGATAGCCTCGTGACCTTAGCTGCAGGAGTCGTGATTCTATCGCTGATCCTGCCGGGGATCCTCAAATGGCGCGAGTCGGCCAGGCGTCAAGAGTGCGCCGAGAACCTTCGAAACATCGGCTCGGCACTAAGCACCTTCGCCCAATTTCAACCCACCCATCGACTCCCCCAATTAGAACTTCACAGTCCCCTAGCCTTTGCCGGCATCTATTCAATCCGACTTCAAGACAACCATCTGCTTGAAAGCAAACGCTGGCTACAATGTCCTAACGACGACACCGATTCGCTCTTGGCAAACATCCCTACGTCAAAACAATTCCTGCAAGCACCCGAATCCACGCGTTACGTTTGGCGAATGCTCGCAGGAGGAGATTACTCCTACAACATGGGATCGATCGTTGAGGGCAAGTACTGCGCACCGTCGATCGAATCGCCAACCAGGGTTGCCTGGATCGGCGATACATTGCCTGTCGAGCATGCGAAAGTAGTTCAAGACGGTGACTTTGACTACCACGGCCCCAGGGGCCTGAATATCCTTTACAGCGACGGAAGCGTCCAATGGCTTAAACTGCCAAAACTCAGCCAAATGGCTTCCATCGATCACCCTTATCTAAACCAAGATCGCAAACAGGCTCCCGGGATCGGTGAAGCCGACGCTTGCCTTGGACCTAGCCACCTGCTTGCTATCCCTCAAGCTTCCTCGGACTGATCGCAAGGCTCTTTGTTGACCTCGCTTTCCGGCCTCCTACAATGCTCGGGTGTTTTGTCCACTTTATCGATCGGTAAATCCTATGTCCCGCTGGCTGGCTGCAATCCCTGTTTACAACGAAGTCAAGCACGTCAATGGCGTTCTAGACGAGGTGGTGCGCTATGCTCCGGATGTATTGGCCGTCGATGACGGTTCTAAAGATGGCACCAGTGATCTGCTCAGAAATCGTAAAGATGTCACCGTGATTCACCATGGGCAAAACCGTGGCTATGGCGCTGCACTCAAGACCGCTTTCGATTACGCGATCGCCGAAGGTTACGACGTGATTGTCACCCTCGATTGCGATGGTCAGCATCAACCCCAACGCATCCCGATGTTTGTCCAAGCTTGCAAGAAAGCCGATATCGTCACCGGATCAAGATACCTCAAAACCTTCGAAGGGGACTCTCTCCCACCACCCCCCGAACGCCTGTTCATCAATCGAACGATCACCAAACGGATCAACGATCTCTTCGGCTGGAATCTTACGGATGCCTTCTGCGGTTTCAAAGCCTATCGCACCAGCGCTCTAGAGCAATTTCGGATCACCGTCGACGGTTATGCCATGCCTCTTGAACTCTGGGCCCAAGCCGCCATGCTAGGACTGTCGATCGTCGAAGTCCCCGTGCCACTGATCTACCTCGACCTAGCACGCTCCTTCGGTGGCGCCATGGACGACGGTGGTGTTCGACTCAAACACTACAACCAGATCATCGACGAGAGCATCACTGCCATGAGAGCCAGAGGCTTTGAACTCCCCGATCTTTATCCCGCTGGTTGCGGTATCGAGTGCTGCTCGTGACAAATCCGGTCGTTCGCGCCCCGCGCAGCGATAACCAAGATCTGTGTATCCCGGACCACAGTCAGTTCTGCTCTCAGGTAATCGGCAATCAACGATTCTGGGCCAGCGATCCGATCCCTGCTTGGATCAAGCAACTTCGTAAATCGGCCCGAAGCCAATTCGTCTCTGCTGCGAAAGCTTACTCCCGAAGCTATACCCAAGAACCCCCGCTCGAATCCTCCATGATGTGGATCATGGGTGGCCATCAACCCGAAGCCTTCCACCCAGGGGTTTGGTATAAAAACTTCCTCATCGATCAGGCCTCAAAAGCGCTCCAGGCTGCAAATACTCCTGCCGCTGGAATCCATGTCATTATCGATCATGATCTACCCAAATCCACATCGATCAAAGTTCCAAATCGGTCCAACCATAACTTAGACCATATCGCTCTGGAAGCCTCCCCTCTACCGATCCAAAGACGAACAGGGAACGCCCAAGTCCCCGAGCCCTGGCATAATTTCGAAATCGACCAAAATCGTATCGAGCCATTCATTCGCCAAATCGAATCATCGGTGCAATCCTTGGGTTTGCCCAGGCCGATGGTACGGCAGTTCTTTAATCGCATCGAGCACCTGCCAACAGCTCCCAATGCAGCATTGGCCCTCTCCCAAGCACGCCACTTGACGGAAATCCAGCATGGACTCCGCAATATCGATTTGCCTATGAGCCACGTGTGCCAAACCGGAGCTTGGTTCGGTTTTGTCGAGCACTGCATCGCGCATGCAAAGGATCTTTGGCAAGTCTACAACTCCGCACTCGACGAGTATCGCAAACGGGAAAAGATCACCAATCCAGGCCAACCCGTCGCAACCCTCGGTGCCCAAGGCCCTTGGCTTGAACTCCCCTTTTGGTTGTATCGATCCAGCGACCAGGGCCGCAATCGAATGTGGATCAGCAGCGACGCATCGGATTGCATCTTGGCCTGCGGATTACGCCCTGACCAGTTCGCTTGGACGCTTCGAGTCGACCCCAAGCCCGGCGGGCTCCATCGAACCCTGACCAGCACTTCAGATCGGGAATATTGCCTTCGACCTCGTGCCTTGATGACAACCCTTTTTATGCGTTGCTTTTTGGCAGATGGTTTCGTCCACGGAATCGGTGGAGGAATCTACGACCGTCTAACCGATGAGATCATTCGCGGATTTCTGGGCATCGAACCCCCAAACTATGCGATCGCCACAGCGACTCTCCATTTGCCCCTACCCGATGACTTTAGTCTCTCGACTCAGCTTGCCGAAGGAGAACTGATCGCACTCAAAGAGCAGTCCCATCGCATCAGATCTGCACCCGAGAAAAACTTAAGCCTCAGCAATCCCCATGAGCGCGCTCTAGCCGAGGCCCACGCCGGGCTACTTGCAGCAATCCCAAGACGAGGGGCTAAGAAAACATGGCACCGGCAAATGGTCGACTTGAAAAGTCAGATTCGTCAAGCGATCGAACCAAGCATCAAAGAGCATCAGCGAAAACTGCTGATGGCTCAACGACGATCGCAGGAAGCTCACCTGCTTGCGTCTCGGGAATACTCGATGCTCCTTTTCCCGGAATCCAATTGCATCGATCGGCTCAAGACTTTAGCGTCCCAAGTTCACGCATGAGCATCTTCATATCCTCCCAGGTCAGCCTCTTGGCCTCAGGGGCTCGTAGCAAATACGAAGGGTGATACGTCACCACCACTTTGGATTTCTTGTACCAATGAAATCGCCCCCTGAGTCTCCCGACCGACTCGCTCGTGCCAAGTATCGCTCGAACGGCTGTAGCCCCCCAACAAACAATGTATTCAGGCTGGAGAATCTCCAGTTGTTCTTCGAAGAAGGGCCTGCAGTTTTCCAACTCAACTTCATTGGGCACCCGATTGCTGGGCGGTCGGCATTTGACTGTGTTGAGGATGTAGACTTGATCGCGCGGAATGCCCGTGGCTACGAGAATCTTATCGAGCAACTGGCCAGCAGGTCCCACAAAAGGTTCCCCAACGCGGTCTTCCTCGGCCCCCGGTGCTTCTCCAACCATCACAAAACGGGTCGTCACGGGCCCGACACCAAAGACCGTTTGGCGTCGCGAGCAAGCCAACTCAGGGCATAGTCGGCAAGCCTCAACCTTGAGTTTCAATTCCGCTAAAGCTCCTGTTCGCTCTGTTGCATTTCTCGCAGGAGTCAACCATGGGGATTCGACCGGAGGCCCCAGAGGCTTTTTGGGGACACTGGGCAAGGGGAGCGGTGGGCTCGCCTGCGCGGGCGGTTTGACGATGGGTGCAGGACGCGGCGCTGAAGGAGTCGGCGCTGCAGGAGTCGGTGCATCCTGAGCAAGCTTATTGGTCGGCCCAGCCCCTTGGGCAGTTTTTGAGGCAACAGGAACCCAGTCGGCGAGGACTTCTTTCAAGTTTGCATGGGGCTTGGGCAGATGACGGATGCCCAGTTTGCCAAGATGCTCAAGGTATTGCAAGCTAGCGAGTTTCCACTGGTTCGAATCCACAGATCACCTGCTAGGCTTGCTGGATAGATCGTTCAAAGGCACTTGCCGCATGCGCTAATTGCTCGATGCTGTGAGCCGCCGAGACTTGCGTTCGGATCCGAGCTTTGCCTTGAGGCACGACCGGATACGAAAAACCAATCACATAAATCCCTTCGGCAAGCATGGCTTGAGCCACTTTGCCCGCCAAGGATGCGTCGCCAATCATGACCGGCACAATCGGATGAACTCCATCGAGGATGTTCAGACCGCGTCGTTTCATCTCGCTTCGGAAGAACGCCGTGTTAGACTCCAGAGAGTCCCGTAATTGCGTCGACGCTTGAAGCAACTCCAAGGCTCGAATCGCCCCGGCCACAACCGGTGGGGCAATCGTGTTGGAAAACAAATACGTCCGCGACCGCTGTCGCAAAAGTTCGACCATTTCAGCTTTGCCCGAAGTGTAACCGCCCGATGCACCGCCAAGGGCTTTACCGAGCGTTCCGGTCATAATGTCGATGCGATCGATCACGCCGCAATGTTCGTGAGAGCCTCGCCCCTTCGGACCGACAAAACCGACCGCGTGCGAGTCATCGACCATCACCAACGCATCGTACTCGTCAGCGAGCTGACAGATCGAAGCCAAGTCGGCGATGGTGCCGTCCATCGAAAACACTCCGTCGGTAGCAATCAAACGGAATCGAGCCGACTTGGCCTCCTGCAACTTGGCTCGCAAGTCCTCCATGGAGTTGTTCTTATAGCGGAATCGTTGCGCTTTACACAAACGAATCCCATCGATGATGCTCGCATGATTGAGTTCATCGGAGATGATGGCATCTTCGGGGCCAAGAATCGTTTCGAAGAGTCCTCCATTGGCATCCCAACAGGAGTTGTAAAGGATCGTGTCCTCAAAGCCAAGGAACTGGCTCAACTGATCTTCGAGTTGCTTGTGGATGGTTTGTGTTCCACAGATGAATCGCACGCTGGCCATGCCATATCCCCAGCGGGCCAATGCATCGTCGGCAGCTTGCCGAACCTCGGGGTGCTGTGCCAGCCCAAGGTAATTGTTCGCGCAAAGATTTAAGTACTCCTTGCCGTCAGCGAGTTTGACCATCGTCCCTTGGGCCGAATCGATCACACGTTCACGCTTGAAGGTACCAGCTTGGCGCATTGACTCGTTGGAGCTTGCCAAGTGTTCAAGGAATTGAGTATTCATGGATGAAACCTCTAAGCTTGCAACGAGGATCGGCTCTGACGAAGAAAGTAAGCCCAAATCCCGAATCCAATCAGTACCAACTGGCTTAAGGCAAAGGCCCCGAGAATTTTCAGCGATTCGCCGGTCTCTCCACCATACGCGTGGAGTCCAACGCCGAGAATGTTGGTTCCGAACATCGACCAAGCGGTGATGATATTGCCGGCGATTGCCAAGGTCGCAAAGCCCAAGGAACCCACGAGCCGGTCCCATCTTGCGTGGAGCAGCAAGGCATTCCATAGAACGATCATCAGCGCCCCGTTTTCTTTGGGATCCCAGCCCCAGAAACGACCCCAACTATCGTCTCCCCAGAGTCCTCCTAAGACCGTTCCAACAAAACTGAAAAACATTCCAAAGCAAACAACTCCATAGCAAATCCGATAGAGCATGTTGATCATTCCAGATAGCTCTGATTTTCTCGAGCGACCATCCGAGAAAGCTGATACCAGACTCAATAGAACAATCACGATCCCGAGGAAACCAGCCAGGAACGTCGCACTGTATCCGAGCGATACGCTGATGACGTGGGTCGACAACCAAAACTGCGTATCCAATACCGCTTGCAAGACGGGCATTGAATCCCCCATGTCCAATCCATAAGCGACTTGGAGGGACAAGTAACCAGCAATCGATGCGACTATCAATGAGATCGATATCGGAAACAGAGATTCAGAGACTACAGCGGCAAGCACAATCGCCCAACCGATGAACACCGCAGCCGAGTAAAGACTCACCACCGGCGGACGCTCTGATATGTAAATCCGACTGATGATCGCTACGGTATGCAAACCAAGAGTGATCACGCAGATCCAAAATGCAGACTGACGCACCCACTCATTACGGATCGATAGTCCTACGAGGCCCAAGAGCCCCGCAATGATATAAAGACCGTAGGACCAACCGATTGGGTTAAAGTATTCATACCAAGCCTCAAATCGAGCTTTCGGCACCTTCGAAACCGCCCCATATTTGTCTGCCATAAGCTCGGAGTAGTCCTTCACCGCTGCGTTGATTTCACGGCTCTTGGCACTTCCCTCCCGGAATAGTCCTGCCATTTCTCGGAAGCGAGAGGTCGGATTGTCGAGCTTCGTGGAATCGAAATTGGAAATCACTTCGTAGAACGCAGGGGCATAAGCATCCCAGCGAGGAGGTGGAAGTTTCGGGTTGATCTCTTCGGGAATGTCCCGAGGTGGAATGATCGCTGGTGGACCTTTGACCCGAAGGGATTCAATCAACGGTTTGAGTCGCTCGATCACCATCGCCAAACGATCGGGCTGCTGGGCAGCACTCTTGAGAAGTTCGTCGATCGGTTCGTAAGCATTCCAAATGCCCAGAAGAATCTGCATCTTTGACTGTAGCTTCATGAACTGCTTCTCGTCGAAACTCCAGTCCTGTTCTTTTCTCGCAAGGATCTTTTCGGTCTTTTCTTGCTTACCGTCCAAGGCAGCCATGATTTGGTTGGCCGGATAGCAATTGGTCTTGTCACGCTTGATCCCAAGCTCATCGAGCAAGACTTGCGAGTCGATTCGAACCAAAGGTGCTTCGAGCACCCAAGGCTCATGCACCATAACGCTCATGAGCCACTCGGCCGAGGTGCGTCTCTTGGGGGGCTTGGAAGATTTCCCATCGGAGCTTTCCGCCGAGTACGGTTCGAGTGCGTAAGGCTTATTCGAAAGAGCCTTGAGGATTTGACTTCCCACGCTCGACAACGGCTTAATCCGCCCCTCATGCTGCACAGGCAACTGACCGACAGCATACCAATCGACTTTCTCGCGCGAGTCTGGGCGTTTGGGATAGGCGTAGTAACTGACACCTAAGACCAAGAGCAACGGAATGATCAAGGAGGAAACCATAAACGGGAGACGCTCGGGCATCGCGAAGGCTTGGCGATCATACCTAGATGCAAATCGCGTCAGCGTGATGCTAAAGTGAGCCAACATCCCGAGTCCCACCAATACACACGAAACGTAGGGGATCAGCCATCCTGCATTGGTCACCACTTGCAAAACCGTTTGCTCGACTCGCAGCGGTGACTGTGCGGCCGATGTGTACTGCGATTGATAATACGTCTCGCCTCGGAAACGCATCGGGCTGTTCATCCAAATCCGCCCCTCCTGGAGTGTTGCTCCCGATTCGTCAAGGATTCTAACAACTGAAGAATAGTCCTTGGGAATCGATGTGCCTGTGTATTGCTCGAGCTTCACATCTTCAAGTTCAATCGAAAACGGTTTGATGTTTCTGCGGAATCGCAAAGCCAACTCAAATTCCTTACCCTCGGATTCCAACCGTGGTAAGAGCGTCTTGGGACGCACACTTGGGTCATTGAAAAACTGAGTCAGCGCGTATCGACCCAGATCTCTGGAGGTCTTCTTTTCGCGAATCGAGATGATGGCCGATGCAAAATTCATCTCGCTCTTGGCTCCACCGGACTTCTGGGCTTCAAGAACAACAACCTCTGGTGGCAACCCTTGCACCCCTTCGAGTGCTTTTGCCGC